>DPCJ01000120.1:0-19043 GCA_003516705.1 Prolixibacteraceae bacterium
GCAGCCACTAGTTCGTTAAAATCAAATTTTATCAGAAAGGTTTGTAATTCACTCTGAAACCCATTCATATTCCTTTTATCAACCGGAGTTTCATTTTTCTGGTAAACTTGTGCCATGTTCATTATTCCATAATAATCGAAAACAAGTACATAGGAGCGGTTTACCAGTTCGAGACCCATATCCATCAGCGATGATTCGCCCCGCTTTGAAGCTGAGGCAACCATAAAATCGTTATCGTTGGCATTAAACAATCCCCGTTCCTTGAGTTTGTCAACATTAAAACTACCGTCGGGCTGGCGGTTAAACCACACCGAAAGAATCTGCTGCCCAACTTTGTAATCATTCAGCCATTTTACCAGCTGCTGCTCGGTTGCCGGAACCGGAAATCCCAACGCACTGTCTCGCTCAACGCCTGCTTTAATGATGTTTTCAGGAATCGAATTGTCGTAAAACTTGTCGGGTGCTTTTTGCTTTGCCAGTGCCTGAATTACCGGCTCACTCAGGTTTTCGTTGTAATCGAGCCCAACAAATGTCAACGAGATTCTGTCATACTCCGAGGAGACATAATTTTTTGCGGTTTGCGCTTTAATCAGGAAAGGAAAAGCTACAAGAAGAATTAAAATGAATACGTTTTTCATCTTTATTTCAATTTAGTTAAGGTCGTATTGTTGATGCCCCAATCGTAAAACCCATTTATCATATTCCCGGGACCCGTCAATGGTTTGTTTTCGGTGAAAAATTAATAATTATAAAAGAAACTTGTATTACAGATTAACAAAAAGCATGTACAAATTGAAAATATAGAACCATTATAAATACCTCAAGTGCTTTAAGTTGTCTCTTTTCACAAAAAATGGCTTTAAAAAAGTTGATCAGAACTTTTTGGCAGCATCAATTACATCTTTGTTTTCAAAGTTTTTCTGACGGGTTGATTCGGCTTCCGACATTTTCTGATGCGTGATTTCACAAGCTACTGAATAACTGTTCAGGTTGTTTTCAACCAAACTAATCTGAATCTGTTTTGCTCCGGCAGCCCACTCATCGAGTTTGTATTTACGGCGGTCCTGCACATCAAAAACCGACGGAAACTTCAGATGTAACGCAGGTTTACCATACCGAGTTTCAACAATTTGAGCCAGATTACGATACACAGCCAAAAGTTCTGTATCGTAGGTAATTACCTTTATTCCGTCAGATTTTATGATTACCCTGTACAACGCGCTGTCGCCGTTAAAACTGTAGCCAAAATTGTATTCATATTTTCCGAGTTGCTGCCGTGTTTCATTTTTATCTGCCACTTCAGCCTTTTTCATGCCGAAGTACAAATTCCCGTAAGCCTGCAAACTGCTGTCGGGAGCCGATGCAGCAATAACTTTAGGGTTCACCTGTTTGACTGAATCTTCCACAACTGCCTGTTTCAGATTTTCGGGTTTGTTTACAGTACCCGGGCCACAGCCGGCCAATAAAATAAAAACTACGATAATACTAAAAAGAGTGCCTTTCATTGATGGTCGAATTTTGGTTATTGATTTTGATGGTGAAAAATAGCAAAAATCAGAACATAATTTTCTATTTTTGAAAGGTTTGCTAAAGTTTCGCCACAATTAACCAAAATACCTTGACCATGAAAAAAATGTTGTTCCTTTCTGTTGTTTTCCTCTTCGCCATCAGTATTTCAGCCCGCGACCCTTACCGCGATTCAGACCACGGAAATTTTCACCTGCGCAACGGGAAAGCCTATTTCGAAAAAACATACAATTGCTGTGGCGATTTTGCCGAGCTTGAAAAAAAACTAAAATCATACAACAGTCCGAATGGCGGGTTCCAGGTAAAGCGCACCGGTGATAATACCATGAACGGCGTGATGGTGAATTACAACCTGAACTGGAATTACAAAGAGATGAAAACCCGCAAGATTGCCGATTTTCTGAAAAACCCGGCCAATGCCACTTTTGAAATAAAAAAAGAAGGCGAAGCTTACCAGGTTACCGTAAACAACATCTGGTTCACTGATGTAAAGAAACCCAGCAACAAAAACCATATGACAATTGAAAGTATTGTAGCCGACAGAAAAAACCGTGTGATTTTCACCAAAGACAAAAAAGCGATTGAAGCCCTCGAAATGATTGACGAAAATTTTACCTGGATTTTCCAGTTGGCCGGCAGTACAAAAGATTCGAGGTTTTAATAGTAATTGGGTAAATGCGTTATTGAGTTATTGAGGGAAGAAGACCCGCCCTGTTTGATTTACCATTTAAAAACTACAATTTTCGATTTTCCCGATACACCATTTCCAGTGGTTTTCTCAATCTACAGTGACCAGTTCCCGCATTTTCTTCCCCATTCAAGCATTCATGCATTATAGCATTCACGCATTTTCTTCCCCATTTATTCACTCACTACCTCCCTGCAATTCCTTGCTGGTCTTGGCCCCGAGTTTTCTGAGGTTTTCAACCCGGCTGACAAGATTGCCACTTCCGTTTTGCAGTTTATTCATGGCGTCGGAATAGTTGTTTTGCGCTGCCGAAATGCTTTTACCCACCTTTTCGAGGTCGGCCACAAATCCCACAAATTTATCGTAAAGCGCCCCACCCTGCCGTGCAATTTCGATGGCGTTGCGGGTTTGGTTTTCCTGCTGCCACACCGAGGCGATGGTGCGCAAAGTAGCCAGCAAAGTTGACGGGCTTACCAGCACCACTTTCTGGTCCCAGGCAAACGAAAACAGTTCGTGGTCTTCCTGCACTGCCAGTCCGAATGAGGCTTCCACCGGAATAAACAACAACACAAAATCGGGCGAATTCAGTTGCCGGGCAGTTTGGTAATGTTTTTCGCTCAGTCCTTTGATGTGCGTTTTCAAACTGAGAAGATGCTCCTTTACTGCCTGCATCCGCTCTTTTTCATCGGCAGCGTTCACCGCGCGTTCGTAGGCCACGAGTGAAACTTTTGAGTCGATAATGATGTGTTTGTTGTCGGGCAGGTTGATGACAATGTCGGGTTGAATGCGTTTACCATCCTCCGCCGTATCGCTGAATTGTTTGCGATAGCCCTGTTCCCCTTCGTTCAGACCTGAGCGTTCAAGGATTCGTTCCAAAACCACTTCGCCCCAGTTGCCCTGTTTTTTCACATCACCTTTCAGCGCTTTGGTCAGATTGCCGGCCTCCTCGCTGATGCGGGCATTCAGTTCGTACAGTTTTTTCAACTCGGCACGCAGGTCGGTCTGGTCTTTCAATCCTTGACGGTAAGTATCTTCCACTTTCTTTTCAAACAAATCGATTTTTTCGCGGAGCGGATTGAGTACCTCGCCCAGGTTTTTGCGGTTTACCGTGGTGATTTTCTCGCTGTTTGTTTCCAGAATTTTTGCAGCAATATTTTCAAATTCGAGCGTAAATTTTTTGTGCAGTTCATCGATGTCCCGCTTTTGGGTTTGTAGTTTGTCGAGCAGCGAATTGTTTTCGGCCTCAGCCAGTATTGCCTGACGTTGCAGTTGTTCACGCTGTTTGGTGGCTTCAGCCAATTGAATAGCCAGTTTTGCATTTTCAGCTTCCAGTGTTTTTAGTTTTTCTTCCTGCTGAACCGCTGTTTTCAACTGTTCTTTTTCCCTGTTTTGCTGTGTGAGCCTGAAAACCAGGAAACCCAACAAAAAACCGACTGTCAGCCCCACAATGATTGAAATGATATCCATTTGATTGATGATTTGGTTGATAAAAGTACAATTAAAATTTTCAGATGTCAGAAACAATTGCGGACAGGTTTTTATATCTTCGGGGAAAAATTAACTAACCCATTTTTTCATGATCATTCATCGATATTTAATTCAAGAAATCAACATTGAATAATGTTGATCACTGTCGGAATGATTTTGGATAATTAAAAAATAACAACCAGTTATAAAACAAAAAAATTAAACTTATGAAAACATCTTTCAAACTTACAATATTGTTGATTACCATCATTTTCATGATTCAATGTTCAAATGATGAGGAGTTAATAATGAATCAGGATTTTTTACAAGGAACCTGGGTAGAAGTTGAACCAGAAGAATTAATCCAGTATGAAGGAGATAATTATCAATTTACATTCAGTCAGGATTCCTTTTTTGCAGAAATCCATTACTGGACTGACGTAATTATGGATACCTGTAGCATTATCGATTGGACTTATAAAATCAACGGGAAATACGTTGTTTCTTTAGATTCAATAGAATTTACAGGGATTATAAGCACTGTTCCTGATAATTGCGATACAATCACACATAAATACAATTTTCACAAAAAATCGGAATTTTATATTATCTCGGAATCTGAATTTATTTTAGACCCCAATCCTGAAGAAGAATATTACCAAATCAGGTTAGTAAAGAAATAAAGCAACCCGCATCTGATTTGCTGAATAATTCAGATGCGGTAATCGCATAAAATCATTACTCTTTCACGCTGACAAAACATAACCTCCCCGCAAAAATAAAACGCTCGCTAAACCAGCGACATGTGTAACGGTTAATACCATTCAACGTCTAATAGAAGTAAAATTTGAACAAAATGAAAACTACAATTTTTGCCACACTGCTCATCACTTTTTCAGTACTACAAGCCATCGCTCAAAATTTCGACAAAGCCAAACTCGATGCCTATTTCGACAGCCTTGAAAAAAACGACAAGTTTATGGGAAGTGTTGCCGTGTCGCAAAATGGCGAAATCATTTACACACGCTCGGTGGGTTTTGCCGATGTTGAAAACCAACTAATAGCCAATACAGATTCGAAATACAGAATCGGTTCGATTTCAAAAACTTTCACCACCGTTTTGGTGATGAAAGCCGTGGAAGAAAAAAAGCTGGATCTGAATCAGACCATCGACAAATTTTTTCCGGAGATAAAAAATGCCGGCAAAATTACGGTTGTCAATTTGCTTTACCATCGCAGCGGCATCCACAGTTTTACCGACGATAAAGAATACCTCGAGTGGAACACCCAACCCAAAACCGAGAAAGAACTGCTCGAAATTATTATAAAAGGAGGCAGCGATTTTGAGCCCAACAGCAAATCGGTGTACAGCAACTCTAATTTTGTATTGCTGACATTTATTCTTGAAAAGAGTTTTGGCAAACCGTACAAAGTTTTGGTTGATGAATTGATTGCCAAACCTGCCGGACTAAAAAACACTGCGTTTGGCGGAAAAATCGACACAGGCAAAAATGAATGTAAATCGTACAAATATCTTGGTCAGTGGAATGTGGAACCCGAAACCGATATTTCGGTTCCGCTGGGAGCAGGTGGTATTGTTTCAACGCCTTCCGATTTGATAAAATTCAGCGATGCCTTGTTTGATGGAAAACTGGTTTCAAAAGAGAGTCTTGAACAAATGCAATTGGTAAAAGAACGTTACGGGATGGGTCTTTTCCCAATTCCGTTCTACGATAAAACAGGGTACGGGCACACCGGAGGCATTGATGGGTTTACTTCGGTTTTCAGCCATTTTGCTGATGGAAATATTTCTTACGCACTCACTTCGAATGGTACAAATTTTAACAACAACAACATTTCGATTGCCGTTTTAAGCGCTGTTTTCGGAAAAGATCTTGAAATTCCCGAATTTAAAACCTTTAAAGTGGATGCCGCAACGCTCGAAAAATATGTGGGTGTGTATGCATCGACCCAGATTCCGCTGAAAATTACAATTACAAGAAACAACGAAACCCTTGTGGCGCAGGCCACCGGCCAATCAGCTTTTCCGCTCGAAGCCACCGCTGCCGACAAATTCAAATTTGACCAGGCCGGCGTGGTGATGGAATTTAATGCAACCGATAATTCGATGGTTTTGAAACAGGGCGGCGGCGTTTTTAACTACAAAAAAGAATAAGGCTGAAACCTGCAGAGAGGTGGTTTGTTATAAACAGCAAACCACAAAAATCATGAACAGGTATATCGCCATTTTGCGCGGCATCAATGTAAGCGGGGCAAAAATCATAAAAATGGAAGAACTCCGCAGAACTTTTCAAAAACAAGGGTTTGAAAATGTTACCACTTATATTCAAAGCGGAAATGTAGTTTTCAGTACCGCAGAAACGGCAACATCGCAACTGGCATTGAAAATTGCTGAATCCATTAAAACCGATTTCGGATTTGATGTTCCGGTCATTGTTTTGTCGGCCGAAGAACTGAAAACAATCATCACCAACAACCCGCTGAACAACGGTACAAACGACACAGCCTTTCTGCACGTTACTTTTCTGGCAGAAAATCCGGCTGCTTTCAACTTCAGCGACATCGAAACGAAAAAACAAGGAGACGAGGAAATCATCATTTTCGGGAAGGTTGTTTATCTCTATTGTCCGCACGGGTATGGCAAAACAAAACTCACCAACACTTTTCTTGAATCAAAACTGAAAGTTACCGCCACCACCCGCAACTGGAAAACAGTAAACGAACTGCTGCGGATGGCCAATCACTGAATTCTACGTAAGACTAACCAGTTCAGCCGGTATGCTCTGTTTCAACTTTTGCCGGAAATAATTGTTTTATACACTACTGACAAATCAATAAAACTGTAAAAATCATGGACAAGGCAACACAAACAATGGTTGACAACCTTCACAAAAACACAGGTAAAACACTGGAACAATGGATTGAAATTGTGAATCAGCAAAACCTGCTGAAACACGGCGAAATACTAAGTTTTCTGAAAGAAAAACATGGATTCACACACGGGTTTGCCAATCTGGTGGCACACAAAGCCAAAGGTTCCGACGCCGGTTCAGCTGAAAACACCGATGATTTAGTGACAAAACAATACGCCGGGAAAGAACATCTCAAACCCATTTATGAAAAGTTGATGGCGGAAATTGCCAGGTTTGGCGACGACATTGAAACCGCACCCAAAAATGCGTATGTCAGTCTGCGAAGAAAAACACAGTTTGCGCTTTTGCAGCCCGCCACCAAAACGCGCTTCGAAATCGGGTTAATTATCAAAGGACAGGAAGCTGCCGGAAAACTGGAAGCCATTAAAACTGCCAATGCCATGTGTACCCACAAAATCAATATTACAGATGTCAGCGAAATCGACAACGAAGTAATATCCTGGATAAAAACAGCCTACAACAATTCAAAATAAACTGAAAATGATTACCTCGAAGATAAAAATAAAGGATTCTGCTTCAAAAGTATGGCAGGCCCTGACCGACAAAAGCCAGATGAAAGAATGGTATTTCGATATCCCCGATTTCAAACTGAAAACCGGCACTGTTTTTAATTTTTACGAACCGGGTGATGCAAAGCAATTTCATCACCGTTGCACCATTCTGGAAATTGTGCCTGAGAAAAAGTTCTCACACACGTGGACTCACCCCAGCCACAGCGAAGGCGAAAGCGTGGTAACCTGGCTACTGAACCATGAAAACGGAGTAACCGAAGTGACGCTGCAACACGAGGGAATTGAGAATTTTGCCGATGGCGGCGAAGCTTTTGCCCCCGAAAATTACCAGATGGGCTGGAACGGTTTTATGTTTGTTTTGAAAAACTATGTTTTTGGCATCCGCAAACACACCTACAAAACCGAAATAAATGCACCGGCGGAAAAAGTGTGGAATATCCTTTTGAACGACGAAACTTACCGGCAGTGGACCACTGTTTTCTGCGAAGGTTCGTACTACAAGGGCGAATTAAAACAAGGTGGCCGGATTCATTTTTTATCACCCGACGGACGTGGCATGTATTCGGATGTAATTTTCTGTAATCAGCCCAATAACATCCTTTTTCAGCACATTGGCGAACTGAATAATTTTGAAGAACTGCCGGTTGACGAAGCCACTGAAAGATGGACAGGCTGCTTTGAAAATTATATACTCACTGAAAACGGCGGCAAAACCACGCTCACTGCCGAAGTGGATTTATCGCCTGAACATGCCGTCAGCTTCGACGTTGTATTCCCAAAAGGACTGGCGAAAATCAGGGAATTGGCCGAATAAATGAGATACAATATTATTTGGGTTGGAACAGAATAAAAAGTAGTGGAAATTCGAACACCCTTCGACTACGCACCCGCCTGAGGCGAGAATGTCAGACTGAGTCGCAACCCAATTTTTATTGGGCACAATGTGAAAATGACGATGAGATGCTGAAATGAATTCAGCATGACGTTCTAACAAATATTTTTGTATAGAATGTCACCCTGTCCCGATTTATTTCGGGATTGTTTCAGGGTCTTTATTTCGAAATCTGTCATTGGTAGCGTAGTCGAAGTCTGGGTTCATTAGTTAAACAACAATAAAATAAGAACATTAAAAAAACAGAAAAATGGCAACAACAAATGTGTATTTAAATTTCAACGGGAACTGCGAAGAAGCATTTAACTTTTACAAATCGGTTTTTGGCGGCGAATTTGGTTACCTCGGCCGGTTTGGCGAGATGCCCGAAACAGAAGGCTACAAAGTTCCGGAAGCCGATAAAAACAAAATCATGCATGTTTCGCTGGCAATCGGAAATTCGATTTTAATGGGAAGCGACACAGGCGAAGAGCATGGAAAAAATTATGTACAGGGCAACAATTTTTCTGTTTCGGTAACTGCCGGAAGCAAAACGGAAGCCGACGAACTTTTTGCCGGGCTTACCGCTGGCGGACAGGTAACGATGCCACTCGCAGATACTTTCTGGGGCGACTACTTCGGCATGCTCACCGACAAATTCGGAATTAACTGGATGATTGGTTTTAATGAACAGCAACAGTCATAACCTTTATTCTTAAAGGTGGGAGAAGAACCGTCTTTTTTGTAAGATAAACGTGACAAAATTATAGGAACCGTCTTTTTTGAAAGGGCGGCTCCATTATAAATATTCCGATAAATCTTTTGAATTGAAAGGGGTACTTCAGAGGTGGAGGGGGGTACTTCCGAAGTGGGGGGGAGTACTTCCGAAGTGGGGGGGTGTACTTCAAAGGTTCAACGTCGAGGCAAAAAGGTGCAAATTATAGGCTCTGAGGTGCAACGTCGAGGTAAAAAGGTGCAAATGATAGGCTCTGAGGTGCAACGTTGAAGCAAAAAGCCTCAAATTACAGGCTCAGAAGTGCAACGTTGAAGCAAAAAGGCTCAAATGATAGGCTCCGAGGTGCAACGTTGAAGCAAAAAGCCTCAAATTACAGGCT
Source organism: Prolixibacteraceae bacterium (assembly GCA_003516705.1). GTDB lineage: Bacteria > Bacteroidota > Bacteroidia > Bacteroidales > Prolixibacteraceae > Draconibacterium. The sequence goes on from DPCJ01000120.1 coordinate 9,135, forward strand.
CAGAGGTGCAACGTCGAGGTAAAAAGGTTCAAATTATAGGCTCTGAGGTACCCCCGGGCAGCCCGATGCCGGAGGCATCGCATAATTATAGAAAAACAGGTATTTTTTTTGTGCGACCCTGGCCAGGGTCGAATTCTTATTCCGCATTTTTATGCTATAAATATGTAAACCCGCCGGGTTTAAAAAGAAAACGGTTTTGCCATTAAAAAAACCGCCAATTGCAAAATGCAGCCATTCCCTATTTTATTAGCTTTGGGAAAAATTAACCTGGCATGAACTATCAACCGCCAAAAATAAAATCAGCGATTAAGAATTTCCACTCGAAAAGTGAAAAAAAGTGTAATAACTTCGGGATAGTACATAGTTAGCCACAATTATATAAAAGCAATAAATGACTAAACCTACATTTATAAACTTAGACATAGAAAAACCAATTCATTGGAAATTCTTGACAAAGCATATTATCTATAGTTTAACATGGATTTTGAGTATTTGGATTATTATCTTTCGCGGAGACTATTTCCTTTTAAAAATACTTCCAGCAAATCTTGACTGGATTGTAAAAATCGTACCATTTACATTAATTGGTTTAATTTTAGTATTTATGATTAAATCAAAGTGGTATTATAATCTTAGTCTAATTTTTTATCCTCTTCTACTAATATTTTGGTTTATTCCTAAAACTGTATTGCAAAAAGGTAAAATTTATCTTTTGTCGGGTTATGTCAATTTTATCTACAACAGATTCAAACGATTTAAATCAACATTAATTCACTCGTCAATTACAATCTTAGCTATTTTACTATTAATCGTGACCGACTCTGACATAGTCAGAATATGCAGTATGCTTTACTTTTCAGTTTTTTATTATAAGGTTGTTATTAAATACATCAGACAATCACTCCAACCAGTAAAGTTATTTGGAGCTAATGTTGAAAAATCTTTGGACGAACTAATAAAGCAGCCAGAAAAATCCTATTCAATTATAAAAAGCTTTGAAGAAACCAAAGGTGATGAGAAATTGCTAGAAGATGAATTAAAATTAAAAAGAGTTGAAAGACTAATCATTGCAAATACACTAATTGAATACCTTGGAGCAAATTTAAGTGGATTCAAAGGGAAAAGAGCGTTTGTAATTTCATGGATATATCAGCTAATTGGATTTGTAATAATCACTGTGACCTATTTCACGTTCATAAATTTTGAGTTGTTTATTGTTGACAATTCAAGTTTTAAAGTTACTTCAGACCCAACTCTTTTTGATTTTTTCTATTACACAGTTAAGACATTCATTTTTAGCAATATTGAATTAATTCTTCCAGTTGGAGTTTTAGCAAGGATTATTGAGATAATTTCATTTTTAACTGTTGGAGTTTTTATCTTAATTATTGTCACATCTGTTATCTTTTCATTGAGACAAGACAGAATTAATGCAAACATCCAAAAAGCAACAGAAGTTTGTTTAGCCCAAAATAGATTTATTGCGCAACATATTAAGCTAAAATATCAAATGGACATTGAGACGGTGCTCATTGAAGCAAGTTCAATTAGAAATTCGATAGAGAATATAAAGAGAACAATTGAAAAAATATTATAAATAACTGTGGCTAACCCCCCGCTCCCGCGCGAATCCTTTCGCGTAATAAGTGTCTGTAATTTTGAACCTCACACGATAAAATTGTGCAGGAGCGGCGAATAAAAATACAAAACCGGTACAATCAGTTATCTGAAAACCAAACCCAATCTTTACTATTTTTAGCCCTGAAAAACAAAAACAACCATGGAAGTACGCATCGACGAAAGCTGGAAAGCTGTTTTAACCGCAGAGTTTGAAAAACCGTATTTTGCACAGCTCACCGACTTTGTGCGCACCGAATACAAAACCCACAAAATTTACCCGCCGGCAAAACTCATTTTCAATGCTTTCGACCAGTGTCCGTTTGACCAGCTGAAAGTGGTGATTCTGGGTCAGGACCCTTACCACGGGCCGGGACAGGCACACGGACTTTGTTTTTCGGTGAACGACGGCATACAATTTCCGCCCAGTTTGCGCAATATTTTTACTGAATTAAAAAGCGATGTTGGAAAACCAATCCCCACCAGCGGCAATCTTACAGGCTGGGCGCGGCAAGGTGTTTTGCTGCTCAACGCCACGTTAACCGTGCGCGAAAACCTGGCGGGCTCGCACCAGAAAAAAGGCTGGGAACAGTTTACCGATGCGGCAATTGAAACCATCAGCGCCCAAAAAGAACACGTGGTTTTTATTTTGTGGGGCAACTATGCCATCAGCAAAAACGAATTAATCGACAAAACAAAACACCTCGTTTTAACCTCGGTGCACCCGTCGCCACTCTCGGCCAGCCGCGGTTTCTTTGGCAATCACCATTTCAGCCGCACCAACAAATTTTTACTTCAAAACGGGCTGGAACCTATCAATTGGTAACGATTTCTTCAGCACCCAATTGCCCATTTACAATTTATGCATTTACAATTTTTACCATTAACTCAATCACTTCCTGCTTCGCATTTCAAAATCGTTAATCGAATTGCCGTGTCGGTGTTTCAAACTACGATCAGGTGATCCGTGGACCTTCTAAACCGGGGGCTTCACCCCCGGCTACCAAAATTCCGCTCCTATGGAGCTTCTGGAAACCTAACCTTATCACCTATTTCAATTTTTCCTCATTCACTGAATCACAGTCTTTCCTACGGTCTTCGGGCTCCCGACTTCGGTCATCTTCCCCATTCACCCTTTTCCCATTCTCGCATTACGGCATTCATGCATTCTCGCATTGTAGCATTCCCGCATTGAATTACTTCCGCTCATCATGCTCCTTTATCTTCCGAATAATTCCCGGTTCTGCCTGTTCGTACATATCGCGGATAAATTCGTCATTAAAAGGCATGGTTCTTTCCTCAAAAGGCATCACACCCACGCGGTCGAAAAGGCGTTCTTTGGCAGCCTGAATATCTTTTCCGTAAATGTGGTACGAGTCAGCCTGCCAGTTTAACCGGCCCAGTTTCACGGTTTTTCCGGTTCGTTCAGCAACTCCGGCGGCAATCACTTCTTTGTTAAACTGAATAAACCCGAACATATTCATAAAACTGGCGCCCCAGGCATCGTTGCTGCGGAAACGAATGTTGCAGTTGAGCCAGTAATCACCTTCTTCATCTTCGAGAATGCGGTACCACAGCGATTGCAAACAGGGCGGGTCGTAACATTCGAGGTCGAGGTTGGGCATCCACGTAATCATTTGCGCCTGCCGGGTAAACGGTTGTTTCGAGAGTTTGGCAATCACACTCTCAATCTGGTCAACCTTAAACGGACCGGCTTCCACCGACCGGCCATTTTGCAGCTCCTGCCAAACACCATAATTCTTGATTCTACCGTGGTAGGTGTATTCCCAGCGGGTATCTTTTTCGTCGTTGATGTTTTTCACCCAATGGTCTTTGTAGCCTTTCAATTCCAAAACATATTCCTTTAAATCGTCAATTCCGCCGGGGAAAGCCATGTGAATCACCGGGTCGGTTTCGGGTTCTTCAATGGTCATATTCATCGTGCAATCGATGCTGAGCGGGTCGCCGGGTTTGTCGTACTGGGTTTTAAAACGGGTGCCTTTTTCGTACAGGTTGATTAATGCGGCTTCATAAGTTTCGGCCAGCGTTTTCCCCGAAACGGTGATTACCGGAATGTTCTTCATAAAGTCAGGTTTAATTGTGAGGTTTTAAAGATAAATGAATGAAGTTCTGCCTAGCAGACATGTTTTGAATATTTTTCAACAAAAACACCACATTTGTTCAAATTCCTGAAATTTATGACAAAATGCTTCCACATTATTATCAGGTTAAACATAAATTTGAAAGCCTGTTAAAATGGGAAATTTGAATACTTAAATCAACAAGAATATGAGTGAAAATAGTTTGTCTTCGAGAAGAAGATTTCTGAAAAGTGCGCTGGTGGCGGGCGCTGCTTTTACCATCGTGCCGCGTCATGTGCTGGGTGGAAATGGTTTTATTGCACCATCCGACCAGCTTACAAAAGCCATTATCGGTGTTGGCGGAATGGGCCGCGGACATATTCCGTACGAAGGAACCCGCGTGGTGGCCATTTGCGATGTGGATAAAAAACACCTCGAAATTGCGCAAAGCCAGATTGAATACGATGTAAAAAAATTCCATGATTTCAGGGAAGTGTGCCAGTTGCCCGAAGTTGACATTGTGCACATTGCCACACCGCCGCACTGGCACGGACTGATGGCGGTGGAAGCTGCCAAAGCCGGAAAAGACATCTGGTGCGAAAAACCGATGACACGCACCATTGGCGAAGGAAAACGTGTGGTGGAAGCAGTGAATGCACACGGCCGCATGTTCAGACTGAATACCTGGTTCAGGTTTAAAGATAATTTTTATGGTCTCGGCACCGATGTAAAACCTTTGAAAAAGGTGATTGACAGTGGCATTCTTGGCTGGCCGCTGAAAGTAACTGTGAGCGGAATTACCGGCTACAACTGGAAATTTTACTGGAGCGGAAAACACAACCTGCCACCAATGCCGGTTCCTGAAAACCTCGATTATGACATGTGGCTCGGGCCTGCACCTTACAAACCCTATAACGTGGAACGGGTTCATGCCAACTTCCGCGGCTACTGGGATTACGACGGCGGCGGTTTAGGCGATATGGGACAGCATTACCTCGACCCGGTACAGTACATGCTGGGCAAAGACGAAACAAGCCCCGTGAAAATTGAAGTGGATGCACCTCAGCAACATTACGATGCTGTGGGTTCATGGCGACGTGTAACCTACACTTACGCCGATGGTTGCCAGATAATTCTCGACGGTGAAAACCGCGACAAAGATGCGGCATACATCGAAGGGCCCAACGGGAAAATTTACCAGGGATTCAGGTCGGATATTCCGAACCTGAAAAGTTTTATCGAAACGTTGCCGGAGCCGGAACCACAGATTGCAGTTTTTTCTGAATCGGTGAAAACACGCAAAAAATTTGCACTTAACGAAATGAATGGTTTCCGCTCGGCTACGTTGGTGAACCTCGGAATTGTGGCGGTTCGTTTGGGCCGCACCTTGCATTTCGACCCTGATAAACTCGGGTTTATCGACGACGAAGGCGCCAACCGTTTGATAAACCAGCCAATGCGCGCACCGTGGGTAATTTAATTTATGAGTGATTATTGATTAATGATTATTGAAAAGATGAAGAAAAATACAATTGAAACTCCTCGCAGCAAAGCTTGCGAGGAATCCGATTCCGCTAAGGACTTTTTTAGTGTTTTGTTCGCTAACTCCACAGCAAAACTGCCGTGGAGTTCTCTCACCGGAATTCAAAATATTGCAATCCTGTTGTTGATGATGTTCGCCACAGGAATTTTTGCGCAGGACAGAAGAACGCTTGATACAAAAGTTGCTGATATTCTGGCGCAAATGCCCACTGAGAACCTGGTTCACCGCGATTTGGTAATAAACCAGACTTTGGAACTGGGCGCCGAAGGATTTCAGAAAATTGCCGGAATGTTAGTACCTCCCGGAACCGGTGATGACACAGCCGTGCGGTTTTGCATCAACAGTTTGTCTCGTTATGTCAGCGAATTCGGGCACGAAAAGGAAAGGGATTTTGTGGAAACACAAATGCTGCAGGCGCTCGAATCAAAAACCGACAAACAGGTAAAAACTTTTCTGATGAATGAGCTAAACCTGATTGCAGGCGAAAAAACTGTTGAAGCTGTAAAGAAATATCTGACAGACGAAGAGTTGGCAGAACCCGCCGCACAAACACTGCTTTCAGTGGGAGGAAAATCAGTAGCTCATGCTTTGCTGGAGGCGCTTCCCGGAGCTCCTGAAAAATGCAAACCCACGCTGATAAAAGGTTTAGGTGAACTGAAATGTACCGGGGCTGTAAAACAGATTACGCCTTTTGTAAACGACAAAAATCAGGCAACCCGAAAAGTGGCGCTGGCAGCGCTGGCCAATATTGCCGATCCGGGTTCGTATAAAACACTTTTGGACGCCGCTAAAAAAGTAAACTTTGTTTACCATGCAACCAACGCTGCCGAAGCTTTTCTTGTTTATGCCAGTCGTTTGGGTGAAAACAACGAAACCGAACTTTGCAAAAAAGCTTGTAACGAAATCATCAAGGCAAACCAGTCGGCTGAAAAACTCCACAATTATGCATCGGCACTGGCTGTTTATACAAAATATTCTGGAGTCGAAGTATTGCCTTTGTTGCTGAAAGCGGTTGACAACAGCGACAAAGCTTTACGCTATTCAGTGCTCAATCTGGCTGAAAAAACAGGAGATATAGCCGCCACCCGTCAATGGATTGCCAAAGCAAAAACTTCGCCCGATGCGGTAAAAGCCGACATTATTTCGATGCTGGGCCGCAGGGGTGATTTGCTTGCTGTTGATTTTGTAACTGAAAATCTGGGTTCAGCTTCAGAAATGGTCAGGGTGGAAGCGATTGGAGCATTGGTAAATCTTAAAGGAAAAGATGCCACTTCAGTTTTAATTGACCACCTGGCAAAAGGGCAGGATATTGAGGCGACAAAAAGTGCTTTGCTCACTTTGCTCGACCAAAAACACCTCGCACCAGTGGCTGCGCAGCTGGATAAAACTACAGGAAAAACAAAAGCTGCTTTTGTTGATTTGATTGCCGCCAAATCGGGCTCAGCATATTTCGACAAGATTTTCGGCCTTACAAAATCTGCTGACGCCAATGAAAAAACAGCGGCTTTTAATGCACTTAAAAAAGTTTCGACTCAGGAAAATCTCGACCAGTTGATTCAGCTTTTACTTTCGATAAACAACGAAGCGGAAATAACACAAACACAATTGGCAATTGTGGCGGCTGCCAAAGGGGTTGAAGAAGAAAAAACAGAAAAGGGAAAACTGCTGACAGCGCTGAAAACAACTGATAAAAAAGAAAGAATCATCGCCATTCTGCCTGAAATAGGTGGAGATGTTGCCCTCGAAACCGTAAATAGTTACTTTAAAAATTCAACCGGAAATACAAAAGATGCCGCATTTGAGGCGCTTACTAACTGGAAAGAGTATTCAGCTTCGTCTTCATTGTTTGAAATCTGTAAATCGCAAACCGGCTATTACCGATCACGCGCTTTTGCCAGTTTTATCCGCCAGGTGCGTTCAGCAAAAATTCCGGATGACCAGAAACTGCTGCAATACAGGAAAGTGATGCCACTTGCAACCACTTCCGAAGAAAAAATTCAGGTGATAAATTCGATTGGCAACCTGAAAACATTTTTGTCGATGGTTTATCTTGAAAAATATCTTGATGACAAAGATTTACAGCAAACGACAGCACGAAGTATTGCCAATATTGCACTGGCTGGTGATGAAAGTCCGGGATTTTCGGGAGAAATTGTTCGTAGTCTGCTTGAAAAAGTAATCGCCGTTTTAACAGGTGATGAAAGCGATTACGACAAAGCCAACATCAAAAGTTATCTCGAAAAAATGCCGAAGGAAAAGGGTTTTGTTTCGATGTTTAATGGTAAAAACCTCGATGGCTGGCAGGGAATGTTGCTCGATGGAAACCCGATTGCCATTGCAAAACTAAGTGAACAGGAAAAGGCAAAGGTGCAGGCTGAGGCAAATAAAAAGATGTTGGAAAACTGGAGCGTGAAAGATGGAATGATTGTATTCAGCGGAAACGGGCACAATCTTGTTTCAGTAAAAAAATACAAGGATTTTGAAATGATTGTTGACTGGCTGATTACCAAAGAGGGTGACAGCGGTATTTACCTGCGCGGAACTCCACAGGTTCAGATTTGGGATACATCGCGCGTTGATGTGGGCGCCCAGGTTGGTTCGGGTGGTTTATACAACAACAACGCAGACAATGTCCGCAATCCGCTGAAAGTGGCAGACAACCCGATTGATGAGTGGAACACCTTCCGCATTACGATGATTGGCGAAAATGTAACAGTTTATCTGAATGGCGAACTGGTAGTTGACAATGTAAAAATGGACAACTACTGGGATCGCAGCATTCCTATTTTCAGCGAAGGGACCATTGAATTGCAGGCCCACGGAAATCAGCTTTTGTTCCGCGATATTTATGTGCGCGAAATCAATACAAAGGAAATCGGACTGACACAGGAAGAAATCAACGAAGGTTTTGAATCGTTGTTTAATGGCAAAAATCTGGACGGATGGCAGGGAAATCTCACCGATTATTATGCCGACAATGGCGAGATGGTGGTTGACCCGAAAATGGGTGGACACGGCAATATTTACACAGTAAAGGAATATAGCGATTTTAATTTCAGGTTCGAATTTCAATTGACTCCCGGCGCCAACAACGGACTGGGAATCAGGGCACCGCTGGAAGGCGATGCTGCTTATGTGGGAATGGAATTGCAGATTCTTGACAACACCGCCTCAATTTATGCCAACCTGCACGAATACCAGTACCACGGTTCTGTTTATGGCGTGATTCCCGCAAAACGTGAGTTTCTGAAGCCTGTTGGCGAATGGAATACAGAAGAAGTAATTGCACAGGGCACACACATCAAAGTTATACTGAACGGCGTTACCATTGTGGATGGCGATATTAAAGAAGCCAGCAAAAATGGCACACTTGACGGGAAAGACCATCCGGGATTGTTTCGCGAAAAAGGATATATCGGATTTCTGGGGCACGGTTCGGAGCTAAAATTCAGAAATTTGAGGATAAAGGATTTGAGCAAATAATTCCTGTTTTTTTATTTATCTGAAAGCGGTTTATCAGGTATTTCAATGCTTGGTAAATCGCTTTCAACGATTAGATTTGTACCTCTGCAAAAATCAAAAACAATGAACATAAAATACCGTTTGATTCTGATGAATTTCCTCCAGTTTTTTGTCTGGGGGGCGTGGCTTTTAACCATCGGAGCCTACTGGTTTCAGACAAAACAATGGTCGGGAACCGATTTTGGAGCCATTTTTTCAACCATGGGAATTGCCTCGTTGTTTATGCCGGCCATTGCTGGTATCGTAGCCGATCGCTGGGTAAACGCTGAAAGACTATACGGTATTTTTCATATTGCAGGTGCTGTTTTACTGTTCATTTTACCAACCGTTGGCGACCCGTCCACTTTTTTCTGGCTGATGTTGCTGAACATGGTTTTTTACATGCCCACCATTGCGCTGGCAATTTCGGTGAGTTATTCAACCCTGAACTCCCGTAAAATGGACATTGTAAAAGATTACCCTCCCATTCGGGTTTGGGGAACCGTTGGTTTTATTGTGGCGCTTTGGGTAGTGAGCCTTGCCGGATTTGAAACTTCGGCAGCACAGTTTTACGTGGCTTCTATCGCCTCGCTGTTTTTGGGTTTGTATGCTTTCACCCTGCCCAAATGCCCGCCACTTGGGAAAGGCCACAAAAAAACTCTCGTTCACGCATTGGGTCTGAATGCCTTTTCGTTGTTTAAAAATCCGCAGATGGCGCTGTTCTTTGTGTCGGCCATGTTGCTGGGTGCATCGTTGCAGTTAACCAATGCTTATGGTGATACTTTCCTGCACGATTTTGCCAACTTCCCTGAGTTTAAAGACCTGATTGCAGTAAAATATCCGGCAATTATCATGTCGATCTCACAGATTTCGGAGACGTTGTTTATTCTTGCGATTCCCTTCTTTTTAAAGCGGTTCGGAATTAAAAAAGTGATTCTGTTTGCCATGATTGCCTGGGTGCTACGGTTTGGATTATTTGCTTTTGGTGACCCGGGCCCGGGTTTGTGGATGATTATTCTCTCGTGTATTATATATGGAATGGCTTTCGACTTTTACAATATTTCGGGTTCGCTGTTTGTAGAAATGAACAGTCCGCACACCATCAGGTCGAGCGCTCAGGGATTGTTTATGCTGATGACCAATGGATTAGGCGCTTTCTTTGGAAGC
>DPCJ01000120.1:19152-20272 GCA_003516705.1 Prolixibacteraceae bacterium
GGCGAATCTTCATCTTCCAGGTCAAGTATAATTCCCGACTTTTTCAGAATTTCCTCGGTGGTATAAATCGGGCACCTGAAACGCAGTGCGAGCGCCACTGCATCCGAAGTACGAGAATCGATACGGACCTCTTTCCCATCCATTTCGCAAAGTAATTCTGAATAAAAAATGCCTTCCTCAAGTTTGTAAATGGTTACTTCGAGCAAGGCAATATCAAAAGCGAGCGCCATGTTTTTAAATAAATCGTGGGTCAGTGGTCTCGGTGGTTTCAGCCCTTCGAGCTGAATGGCAATCGCCTGTGCTTCAACAGGGCCGATAATAATCGGAATCCTTCTTTCTCCATTTTCTTCGGCCAAAACCAAAGCATAAGCACCTGATTGTGTTTGACTTACCGAAAGTCCTAAAATGTTTAACCGAATTTTTTGCATCCTGATTTCAGCCTGTTTTTCTGCGAAAACAAAGATAGCAATCATTTTGGTTTAACTTAATNNTAATCATCACAAAACGACTACTTTTGCAGTCCGAAAAATTTGAATCGTTCAGGCCCGAATAAGTGGAAACCCTATGGAATCCCGCCTGCCGGTGTAAACATTTAAAAAGAAAATATGTACGCGATTGTTGAAATTGCCGGACAGCAGTTTAAAGTAGAAAAAGACAAGAAGCTTTTTGTACACCAGCTCGAAGCCAGTGAAGGCGACTCAGTTGAGTTTGAAAAAGTATTGCTTGTTGACAATGACGGCCAGGTAGCCGTTGGAACTCCAACCGTTAAAGGTGCAAAAATTACAGCCAAAGTATTGGCACATGTGCAGGGTGACAAAGTGATTGTTTTCAAAAAGAAACGCAGAAAAAGCTATCAGAAAATGAACGGTCACCGTCAGCATTTTACCCAGATTCAGGTTGAAACCATTGTTGGATAATTTAAAAGAAATTTACCATGGCTCATAAGAAAGGTGTAGGTAGTTCGAAAAACGGACGCGAATCGGAAAGTAAGCGACTGGGCGTAAAAATTTATGGCGGTCAGTTGGCAAAAGCTGGTAATATTTTAATTCGCCAGCGTGGAACAACACATTATCCGGGTGAAAATGTGGGAATGGGAAAAGACCATACCCTGTTTGCATTG
>DPCJ01000046.1 GCA_003516705.1 Prolixibacteraceae bacterium
CACCGGCAGCCGAAACGATAAAAGAAAAACCTGTGCGTTTGTCGTTGTAGGTATCAAACATGATTCCGGCCATATCGCCATCGTATATGTCGCGCCGCGTCATGCGCAGTGAGATACTGTCGGGGTTATTGTCAAATGATTTTATGCCTACAAACACATTGTTTTCGTCGTACAAAAGTGCGAATTCGGTTCGTTGAGAGGGTGTCCGGCCATTGTAAGGTTCAAACTGAATAAATTCGTTTTCCCAGGTTGCACTCTGCCATTCGGGTTCGGTTAGTTCACCATCGATTGAAAAGTGACTGCTCTCTGTTTTCTGAACTGAATAATTTCTGATTTTTAAATCCTGTGCCGATACAACAATAACAGCAAAAGTAAAAAGTAACAACAGCGCAATCCTCATAAAAAAGTTTTTTTGAAGTAAGACTGCGTTTTGTTGAAAGTGTTACACAGGGAGGGAAAAAATTGTTGTCATGGTTGTCGTGGTTATCATGGTTGTCAGGTTGTCGTTGTTTTCATTGTTTTCGGGTTATCATGGCTATCATTGTTGTTGCCGAATTTGTTGGGTTCCCGGTTTCATAGTAAATTTTACGGGTTAATTCTTAACGCAAGGAACGCGGGGAAATCGCAGTGTGCGCAAAGATTTTAAAATCACTTTTCGTGCTTTGCGTTTGAATTTGGTTGTGGGTTCCGGCATCCTGTATCAGTTTTTATCAAGTATCATTTCCATCCAGTATTCAGCATCATTTTTCAACCAACATCCAGCATCCTTCAATCAGTATCTTTTCTTCATCTTTTCTGATGATTCATATCGATGCGGATTGCGCCGAGATAAAACAACCACGCAGCAATGGCCATTAGCACATGGCTTACACACAAATAGTCGAACCAGCGGTGGGGTGAGGTTTTGGTCATAAAAAAGAGGGCGGCAACTGCGGCAAATGCAATACCAGCTAAAATATATTTTCCGGCTTCGTTACGGGTTTTCAAAAATAGAAAACCTTCGAGCGAAAGCACTACAAACATCAGCCCGTAGCCCGAGTGAAACTCAACAAAAAAGAAGTCGAGTGTAACGATGGTAAGTGTGAGAAAAGTTAGAAATTCGATGATGTTGATTACGCCAAATACCCTTACGATAGCCGGTTTCATCCAGATGCGTGTATGTTCGATGGCGGCGCGTTCAACGAACATAATCGAAATCATGCTGGTAATCCAGCCGGGCAGTTTCCAGTAAAAACTGAAAGCATACAAAAACGCATGCCCTATAATTCCACCCAGCAAAGTGGCTACGCCCATCGAAAAGAAGTAGATTTTGAAATACAAAAAAGTGCGGCCGGTTTTACCCGATTTGTGCAGTTTCCAGGCACTCACAAAACAAACCACCGAAACCAGCAGGTCGGTGAGGGTAACAATGGGTTCGTCGATGCGCAAACCCCAAAGCGAGATGGTGGTAAGTTCGTTCATATTGTTATTTTTTTTCGGGCAAATCAGCCAAACAAACAAAGCCATACAACCTTGCTTCGAAAATACAAAATAAATCAGAAGTGGAGTTTGGCTGAAGACGCCTGCTTTTCAACCTGTATGTTAATATTTGAATTGCCTTCAGGGAACCGTTCTTTAAAAAAGAGAACGGTTCTTTTTAAGGAAGATTTACATGAAATCTGGAATTCGATTTTAATTCCAACTCCTAAAAAGTACAGCATTTTGTTAGTTTTGCAGCCAAATCAAAAAAGCATGAAACAGGTAATTCTCTATTTTGTTTTTGTTGTTGCTATGCTGGCAGTAGCTTGCAGCGGACCAAAAGTCGCCAAAACTCCGGCTGTTTCGGGTAAAACCCTTGCCGAAAAGGCTGCAGCTGAAGGCAACTTTGCACAGGCTACAGAAGCATGGAAACAATATTTTGCTGCATCACCGTTGGAAAAAACGTCGGGTGCCGACTTTGCACAGGCTGCTCAAATGGCTTTTAAAGCCGGCGATGCAACACAGGCAGTGAGTTGGTTTGACCAGGCCCGGTATAAAAACCATGCCGATGCCGCGATGTACCTTACACTTGCAGAGATTTACAAAACACAGAAAAATATCTCGAAAGAACTTACTGCGCTTGAATTTGTAGAAGCCAATTATCCTGAAAGGAAAAGCGAAACAAGTCAGCGGCTTTTTCAGATTTACCACGAAATTAAAGAATCACAAAAAGCGCTGACGGCTTATGAAAATTTGAGTGAAACTCAAAAACTTGATTTGCCTAATCTGGCTGAGCTTTTCGATGTTAAAAAAGAGCTGAAAGACACTGTGGCCTGTGATGAACTCAGTTTGAAAATTTTGGAGAAACAACCCGATAATAGGTCTGCACTGGAATGGAATGCCTGGAAATATTACTGGAAAGGCGAGAACCGCTACCAGCGCGAAATGAACAAATACAACAGCAACAAAACCAGCAAACAATACAAAATTCTGCTTGAACAACTGGAGTTGTCAACTGCCGATTTTAAAAAGTCGCTGGTTTATCTCGAACAACTTTGGAAACAGGAACCGGGAAAAAAATATGCCAGTTACTTTGCCAATATTTACGCCCGTTTTGGCGATGAGGCCAAGGCAAAATCGTACGAAAAATATTTGAAGTAGGCTGAAGGAAAAAAGTGATTGGGTGAATGAGTGAATGAGTGAATGGGTGAATGAGTAATTGGGTGATTGAGGTCAAAGGTCAGAAGGCGGGTGTCCAAATAGTTTGCAAGAATCCAGTATCCAAAATCCAGTTTCAAGTATCCAGTTTCGGGTATCGATTTTCCAGCATCGTGTATCCACCATCCGGCAAGCAGGAGTTTCAACCCAAGGTTTTTTACCCGGTTCCCACGGGGCTACTGTCCTGATTTCCTCTGGTAAAATACAAACCCGTTTTTTTCGCCAATCTTCTGAATATCGGGGTACTGGAGCATTCTTTCGGTAAACTGAATTTTAGTAACAAAATACACATCCTTGTCAATATCGCCGGTTAGCAGCCAGTTGCCATCGTAATAATTCTGGTTTTTGGGTGGGGTAGTGGCGCCATAAAACCATCCGGCATACGATTTAAAATGTATGTTTTTCAAATAAACATCTTCGCCGGCATGTGATTTATAAAACTCAACCAAGGCATTTTGTGAGTATCGCTCAATGCGCGGAACCACAAGCATAATTACCGAAGTTGTAAACAGCAGTGTGATTACCCACAAAGAAACTGCCCGTTTTAGAACATCGGTTTTCGGGACTTTTATAAAAACAAAAATGATGGCTGAGAGAAACAAAATACCTGGTAAAAACTCAAATCCGCGCCAACCGCCATCAGCCTGTAAATTGGCCACGGCAAAATCGTCGTGAATCACATTCATGTCGATAACCTGTTGTTTTATTGTATCGACAAACGGCAGCACTGTAACCGGAATGGTAAAAAGCACAGCCACCGCAATAACAGTTACCGAAACCCAACGGCTCCACTCGTGTTTGTTTTGCCAGGCGTTATAAACAAAACCTGCGGCCAGAAATGTAAGCGGGAAATAGGCCAGCGAGGAATAATGAACGATTTTTGTTTTTACAATCGAAAACAGGATAAGCACCACCCAAAACAGGATGAGCATCCATTTTTTTGTAAGCCGGTGCAAGTCATTATCAATAGTTTCATTGCGGAATGCTTTCAGTGCAAGAATTGATGTGGGGAAAACAGTAAAAAACAACACCACAAAATGGTAACCGAAAAATCCGCCGTGTCCGGCATCTTTTGTCTGGAACAACCGCACCTGGTAAACAATGAAATCGATAACAGTTTCGAGTTGTCCGTTTAAAATCATCACCACGAACCACGAACCACCCACCAGCGCCAGCATCAGAAAATAAACAAGCACATCCACAAATTTTACTTTCAGCCTGAATTTGATAAACAGCAGAAAGATACCTCCGGTTAGCGCAATCAGCAAAAACCCCACGGGGCCTTTGGTAAGAATTGCAAGTCCGGCAAAGGCGCCGGCAAATGCGGCATTTCTGAGTTTAGCCGAATCGGCGGGGTTTGAATACCTGACAAGAAACCAGATACCCAGAAAAATAAACAGGTTAAACCACGGGTCGATAATGCCCGATTTAAAGTAGAAAAAGGGCAGAACGGAA
Organism: Prolixibacteraceae bacterium; assembly: GCA_003516705.1. Classification (GTDB taxonomy): domain Bacteria; phylum Bacteroidota; class Bacteroidia; order Bacteroidales; family Prolixibacteraceae; genus Draconibacterium. Next base: position 4,132 of record DPCJ01000046.1, read on the forward strand.
CCAGCAAAAGCGAGTACCCAAAGCAATCCAAACTGGTTGTCGCGTATTTTACGTCCGATATTAAAGATGACAAGCAATGTTGCAATTCCGCAGATGGCGTTGGGGAAACGGGCGGCAAACTCGTTGATGCCAAACATTTTCATGGCTAAAACCTGCATCCAGATAAACAGCGGTGGCTTTTCCCAGAAAGGCTGAAAATTAATCTGAACTGTGAGATAATCGCCGGTTACAATCATTTCGCGGGCGGCTTCGGCAAAGTTGATTTCATCCCAGTCGAAAAGGTGAACCCCGCCCAGAAACGGCACGAATAAGAACGCGGCAACGGCTGCAATTATCCAGCTTATTTTAATGTGACTTGTCTTGTTTATCATGTTATTTTTTTAAGACAGATTTATCGAGCCAGCTTTTTTCAGGTTTACTGAAAAAATAAAAGGCAATAAAAACAGAGGCAACCCCAAAAGCAGAGCCAGCCACAATATCGATTAAAAAATGTTGCGAAAGATATACCCGTGAGTAGGCCACAACAATTGCAATGGCAAGAAATGTAATTTTAAGCCAGCGGTTTTCAACCAAAAGTGCAAGCATAAAAAACAGGTTAAACGCAGTAGTGGTGTGGCCCGAAGGAAAACTTTGAAAGGAGTGCAATTTAACGCCTTCCACAAAATGCAGCTGGTAAGTTTCGTAAAGTTCGAAATATTTTGATGGGCGGTAAACATCGTGTAAAAGCACTTTTTTAATCAGGTTAATCAGCAGCGATGCACCAAGTGCACCGCTTAGAAAAGCCAGTGCGTACCTGTACTTCACAAACAGCAGTCCCACGAAAAGTACGGCAATCAGCACACCGTCGCCAAGATAAGTTGTGTATTTAAAAAACGTATCGAGCAACGGCGTGTGCATTTGGTTTGAGAAAATATGCAACTGAGCTTTAGGAAAAATAATAAGCAAAACAATGGCTGCTGATAAAATAAGAATCCAGGGAATCAGAAAACTGCTGTTTTCTTTCATTAATACTTTCATGGAACCTGTTTTGCTTTTCATACCGAAATTATTGCTGCAAAATTCAAAAAAAAAACGAAACATGCCGGCTTTTCGTTCCGGATGTTTACGAAGATGCAGTTTTCTGTTTTATTAAAACATTTATGTAACATTCGATTTCAGTTTATTCACCAAATCAGGGAATTCGTTGATTTTCTTTTCAATAACATCAATGTCAAATGATTGTAATCCCATGTTGAGTTCGGTACAATATTGCAAAATTACTTTGCAAGAGTATTGAAATCCCAGTTCTGAAAGCTGGTTCTTGAACTCTTCAATTTCATAAATAACCAGGCTGTTTTTGATTCTTTCCCATTTTTGCTGAAATCTATTTTCGATTTCAAAGATTATCTCTGGCAGAATAAGAATTTTTTCCGGAGTAATTTCTGAATCAATTTCAATTAAATTTTCGTTGTCTGATTCGCTGAGCACATAACTGAATTTCAGAAATTTGTAAAGTACAGCCTCTACATCGCGTTTAAATACGGGCTTTTGCAGGAAGCCATTGAATAATTGATCTATTTTATCGTTTGGAAGCCTGGCAACAGAAGCAGTAAATGCAATAACCGGTATTTTGGCAAGATTCTCGTTGTTTCTGATGTACTCAGTTACTTCGTAACCATTCATTCCGGGCATTCTGATGTCCATGAAAATAATATCAGGCTTTTCGTGACTGAGTTTCGAGAGTGCTTCAGTTCCATCGGCCGCTTCAATAAATCTCACATTTTCCGATTCAATTAATTTTTTCAGAACAAGAATGTTGTAGCTGATGTCATCCACAATCATAATGGTGCAGGGCTCGAGTTTTCTGATTAGTTTTTCGTCAGGTTCATCCTGATTTCCTGATTCAACCTGAATCACTTTTATGTTGTTAAATGCAAGTGTGAACACAGTTCCTTTCCCCGGTTTACTAAGAAACGAAATTGAGCCGTTCAGTTTATTGAGTAATCCCTTAACAATTGCAAGACCAAGTCCGGTTCCACCGTATTCGCGATTACTTTGCCCGCTTTGCTGTGTAAACGATTCAAAAATCCGAAGTTGTTGGTCTTCTTCAATGCCAATACCAGTGTCTTCTATAATAATAATAAGTTTAACTGTGTCTGGTAATCCGGCATTTGCTGCATATGCGGCAATGTGAATGAATCCCTTGGAGGTGAATTTTATGGCATTACTCACGAGGTTGAATATTACCTGGTAAAACCGGAGTTCGTCCATCAGGATGTATTCAGGGACCGATGGGTCGGTGCTGATTTGAAATGAGAGTCCTTTCTGATCGGCTTTTTGTTGAAACACCATTCTAATATCCGATATGATTTCGTGGTAACTCATGGGGTTGAGTTCGATTTCCATTTTTCCCGCTTCAATTTTTGAGAGGTCGAGAATATCGTTTAGCAGTGTGAGCAGGTTTTTACCGCTCATTAAAATGGTATTTAAGTAATCCTGGTGTTGTTTTATGGTTGTATTTTCGGCCAACCACTGGCTTAATCCAAGAATAGCGTTAAGTGGTGTCCTGATTTCGTGTGATACATTGGCTAAAAATTCTGATTTCGATTTTGATGCTTCTTCTGCCCTTGTTTTTGCAATCCTAAGTTGTTTCTCATGTTCGTGTTGCGCTGTTACATTTCTGATAATCACCAAAATATCATTATCACTCAGTTTTATCATCCTTGATTCATAAAATTCGATGATTTCATGGTTAAGTGACTGAAATTCGAATTGATACAAACCCAATTGAAGAGTTTTTGCTATCGAAGCATAAAATTCCCGGGCAATTTTTTCATTAAATATGGTGTAAATTGAATCCGATTTATCACTTTTTAAAAGTGAAAAAAAACTGAAATTCTGTGAAGATTTAAATGATTTTATAACTCCTGCCTGGTCAACCTGCATAATTGCATCAGGTATCGATTCTATAATCAGCCTGTTTTCGCGCTCACGGTTAATCAGTTCGGTCTGGATTTTATTCCGCTGAAAAGCATTTGACACAATACTGGCAACTGTGCGCAGCAATTCGACTTCCGACTTCGACCAATGTCTGTATGTTTCACATTCATCAAAACCGATAAATCCTTCAATTTTGGCCTTTGCAACCAATGGAAATACAATGATTGATTTAATATGTTGCGGTTCAAGTATATCATAAATATCGACGGGTAACTCCGAGATGTTTTCTGAGAAAACCATTCCTTTGGTTTCGAGAAACATTTTCCACGATGGTATTATTTCGTATGGAATATTTTGCAGTTCACTGATTTGAGGGGAGATATCAGCGTTACACCATTCGTAGGTGTTTGATGTGAATCTTCCATCGGCACTGTCTTCAAAAATATAAACCCGGCTTGCCTGAACATGTTGCCCGATAATTTGCAGGGTTCTGTTTGTTCTTATTTCAAAATCTTCGAGTGAATTGTAGTTGAGCGAAATAACCGAGACAATTTCCTGTTGTTTCAGGTTGTGGGCAATTTCATTTTCGTGGCGTTTACGTTCGGTTATATCAACCATCACACCCCGGATGCCAGTTATTTTGCCATCTTCTTCCATAGGCGAAATATTCGCCAATACAGGAAAAATTTCTCCTTCAGAGGTTATAGCATTGTATTCGCCCGAACTCGTTCCTCCGTTTTTGTGAATCCGTTGAATTTGTAGTTTAATTGTATCATGTATTTCATCGGGGAAAATTCTTAAAATATTAAACTTGTCGCCGTCAATATCCTGCAGGGTATAACCAAACCTGTTTAAAGCAAACTGATTGGAGTATGTAAGAAAACCATCTGAATTTACCTCACAAATCATTTCGGGTAAGAACCCGGTCAATTCCCTGTATCGTTTTTCGTTTTGTTCCAGGTTGATTTGGGCCAGTTTAAGTTGAGTAATATCGTGGGCAACGACTATTATTTCGTTAAAATCACAATCAATACCAGCATTTAAATACTGGTTATACCCGGTAATATCCTTGTTTTTTCTGATACAGGTTTTACATTTCGGACTAGAAAAATGAATACTCAAACCAATCCAGATGGTTTGCCTGGTAGCATTTTCGAGCGGGAACTCGAAGTAGCTGATACAATTATGAAGTAAATATTGCCTGATAAAATGGAATTGTATTGTTTTCTTCATGTTTTCAGGTAAATAATCCAGAATATTTTTACCCGTCATTTCGAATTGAGTAAGTCCGAACATTTGTTGAACCACCTGGTTTACAAAAATAACCCGGCCTTCCAAATCGATTCTGAAAATCATGTCGTTCATACTTTCTATCAGAAATTCATAATCTTTTTCAGCCATAATTGGTTTGCGGGAGCCTTCTTCAACCAAATCTCCGAGGTTCTGGTTCAATCTTTTAAGCTGTTCATTTGATTGCAACAACTCAAGCGTTTTTGCTTCAAGCAACTTTTCTGCTTCGATTCGGGCAGCACGTTCGTGTTCATATTTTTGGTTTAAAATGTCAGGGTCACTCATATTGTATTTCTTTTAATTTTGAATCTTACTAATGTATGATCGTTGGCTAATGTTTGTTTTTTTATAGTTATTCCAATCCTGTAATAATCAAAACACCCGATTATCAAACCTTCAGCAAAATAGTCCATTTTGAGCGAAGATTTATACATCATAACCGTTTCATCTTCATTTTTCGTCTCAGCTTTAAATGACGGAAGTTCTGCTTCGCGATATAATTTTAATACTTCTGCATGAATGGTGTTTTCGATGCTTTCAAGAAACTGAAACGGATCACCGTATGGTAAAATAAAATGACCAAATGATTGACTAAAAATATTAAATACATGCTCGCCAAACAACACAAATAATTGTTGCAATGGTCTTTCGGTTTTTGTGCTAACAGCATCTCCCAAAGCAAATAACTCTGAATGGTTATATGTACTTGTCGATGTGTATATGCCATTGCTTTCAGGCAATGTATTTAATAATAACTCATCAACAAGCTCATAACCAAACTTTAATTCCACCATTTCCAGAAACTCCCTGAATATTTCTCCTTTCATTTTCCTTTAGGTCTGCAATTGTTTTTATCTGATTTTTATTGCCGAAAATCGAAACTTAAATTAAGCAAAGAATAAAAGGCTGCAAAATATGAAAAGCCAAATATTTACGGATATAAAAATATTTGAAATTCAGCAACATGCAATTTTACTAACAGTTATAATAATTTTTATTTATGAAAAGTAAATCTTAATTTTATTTCAAAATTGAATCAATCAATCATGTAAATTATATTTTAGTGGTTGAATACAGAACACTGAAATTGATATTTTTTTTATTTTTTAAGCTGGTTTGATTTATAAAGTAATCAGCTGATTAATACATTTATTCAAAGTAATTATTATGAAAATCGCAATTGTTGGAACCGGTTATGTAGGTTTGGTTTCGGGTACTTGTTTTGCAGAAACAGGTATTGATGTAGTTTGTGTTGATATTGACAAACGTAAAATCGATTTGTTGAACAATGGACATATTCCGATTTATGAGCCGGGGCTTGAAGATATTTATAAAAAGAACGTGGAAAAAGGCAGATTGACATTTTCCACCAACCTGGCTGAAAATATTAAAGATACTGATGCTGTTTTTATTGCTGTTGGGACACCACCCGATGAAGATGGCAGCGCCGATTTAAAATATGTTTTGGGAGTTGCACGCGAGATTGGTAAAAACATCGACCATTATATGGTAATTGTAACCAAAAGCACTGTGCCGGTTGGTACATCGGTTAAAGTGAAAAATGCCATTCTGGAAGAACTTAAAAAACGGGGAGTTGACATTCCGTTTGATGTGGCATCAAATCCTGAGTTTCTAAAAGAAGGCAGCGCTGTTGACGATTTTTTAAAACCCGACAGAATCGTAATTGGAACAGAATCGGACACGGCACAGAAAGTAATGAACCGGCTTTATAAACCATTTTTACTGAATGGCCACCCGATATTGTTTATGGATATTACCTCGTCGGAAATGACGAAATATGCAGCCAATTCGATGCTTGCAACAAAAATCAGTTTTATAAACGATATTGCCAACCTGTGCGAAATTGTGGGAGCCGATGTTGACGCAGTGCGCCGTGGTATTGGATCTGATGCCAGAATTGGCAATAAATTTATTTATCCGGGAACAGGTTACGGCGGTTCCTGCTTTCCGAAAGATGTTCAGGCGTTAGTGCGTACTGCCGATGAAAATGGCTATTCGCTTGAAATTCTTAAAGCAGTTGAATCGGTAAACTACCGGCAAAAAACAGTTTTATTTAGCAAAATTTATCGCCATTTCAACGGCGATTTGAAAGGAAAGAAATTTGCCATGTGGGGGTTGGCTTTTAAACCAAAAACCGACGACATGCGAGAAGCACCATCGCTTGTTGTAATTGATAAACTGCTAGAAGCCGGTGCCACGGTTGTTGCATACGACCCGGTAGCCATGGAAGAGGGCAAACGCATTTTAGGCGATAAAATTGAAATGGCCAAAGACGAATACGAAGCATGTATTGATGCCGATGCTGTAGTGCTTGTAACTGAATGGTCGGAATTTCGTTCGCCAAATTTCAGGGTGCTGCAAAAATTGCTGAAAAACAAACTGATTTTCGATGGCAGGAATATTTACGATCCGGTTGAAATGGCGGAGCAGGGATTTTCATATTACGCGATAGGTAGAAAACCTGTAATAATTTAAAAATGAAAAGGATATTGGTAACAGGTGGTGCGGGCTTTGTTGGCTCTCACCTTTGTGAATATTTATTGGATCAGGGTAACGAGGTGATTTGTCTGGATAACTATTTCACAGGTAAAAAGGAAAAAATTGTTCATCTGCTCGATAACCGGTATTTCGAGTTGGTAAGGCACGATGTTACAATGCCATATTATATTGAAGTTGATGAGATTTACAACCTTGCCTGTCCGGCATCACCGGTTCATTACCAGTACAATCCCATTAAAACCATAAAAACTTCGGTAATGGGAGCGATAAATATGCTGGGGCTGGCAAAGCGTATAAAGGCAAAAATTTTGCAGGCTTCCACCAGCGAAGTTTATGGCGATCCTGAGTTGCACCCGCAACCCGAAAGTTATTGGGGACATGTAAACCCGATTGGAATCCGCTCATGTTACGATGAAGGTAAACGATGTGCCGAGTCGCTGTTTGTAAATTACAACCAGCAAAATAATGTCAGAATAAAGATTATCAGGATATTCAATACTTATGGCCCCAAAATGGAACCTGATGACGGGCGTGTTGTATCAAATTTCATCGTTCAGGCTTTACAAGGAAAGGATATAACCATTTTTGGTTCAGGCGATCAAACAAGAAGTTTTCAGTATGTGAGCGATTTAGTGGATGGTATGGTGCGTATGATGGCAACCGACGATTCGTTTACCGGGCCTGTGAATATTGGAAATCCCGGTGAGTTTACCATGATTGAACTTG
>DPCJ01000044.1 GCA_003516705.1 Prolixibacteraceae bacterium
TGGGTAACGGAAAGGAAATCAGGCTGAAGGATTTACCTCTCGAAAAAGACATTATACGCGATTCGAACGACAGTTTGCAGGACCTCGAAAAAAAATACATTCAGCAAACGCTCGCCAAATACGACTGGAATATCAGCCGGTCGGCAAAAGCACTGAAAGTTGACAGGGTTACCATGTACAACAAAATCAGAAAATACAAGTTAAAATCGCCAAAAAGCAAATAGCTCATTTTGCGAAAACACCAGATTTTGTCCGGATTGTAGAATTCAACATCTTTTGTTTTGGAAAAGCATGAAATATTGTTGGTTAATTACGCACGTTTCGGGGATGAATTTCTTGCGAAACTGGCTGCAGATGTGCAAATCGAATTTGCTTTGCCTGTTATAGTTCACGAAAACTATACCGACCTGAGCAACTGCTTTGATGCGGCCCGCAGACAATACAATGCCAACGACTTACTGAAACTTGTAAATGCTTTTCCGGTGGATGATCGGGTAAAAAAAATTGGATTGTTTCAGGTCGATTTGTTTATTCCCATCCTTACTTACATTTTTGGTCAGGCCGAATTTAAAGGCCGCAACGGGGTTGTTTCGGTTTACAGACTACGCAACGAACAATATGGACTTCAGGCCGATAACAAGCTTTTATCGGAGCGGTTTTGCAAGGTAGTAATCCATGAACTCGGACACACCTTCGGGTTAATTCACTGTCACGTTCCCAATTGTGTTATGCGACCTTCGACTTATGTGGAAGACATCGACCAGAAAAAACCTCACTTTTGCAACAAATGCCGCGAAGAACTTAGTCTTTTGATTGGTTGAGATTTCCGGTGTAACATTTTATTGGCATTCCAGCCTGAAATATTCAAAATCAACAAATTCAATTATCCAACCCGAACCGGGTTCGACTATAAATTAGATTTAATCATCAAAAAATTCAAACAAAAATTGTTCTTCAAATTCGACCTCAAACCGCTGAAGAAACTCAAGATACTCATCCCTGAAATTACGTTTTCTATGATGCTTTTGCTGATTCAAAATATATTTCACCACATCGTCGATCTGTGAATGGCCGTATGAAAAACAACCGTAACCGTTTTGCCATTGGAACTTTCGGCCAAACCATCCCTTTTCATTGATGAAATTGGTGGATGCGCGTTTTATTTCTTTAATTGTTTCTGAAGGTGAATGAGACGGAGTAAAACTCATGAAAATATGAATATGGTCAGACATTCCGTTTACAGCATAACTTTTATGTCCCATGGAATTAATTAATCCAGCAATAAAAGAAAATACCTCCTTTTGATGATTAGATGCTAATCTGGCTTCTCTGGATTTAACTGCAATTACAAATTGCAAATAGATTTGTGTGAATGTTCCCGGAACCATTTTTTTCGTTTAAAGGTACAAAAATGTAATTTACAAATCCAACCCACACCAGGTTGCTGTTCTTGCAATAAAATTCCTTGCTACTATAAACCAACCCGTACCGGGTTGTAAAATACGATGCAGAGTAGTTCTTCAAATATGAATCCGGTACGGATTCGATTTTAGTAGAAGTTAATGTACGAAGGGAAAAAAAGGAACCCGGTACGGGTTCGATTATAGTTATTAAATTCTAATCCGAATCTCCGTCAATTCTTCCCGATATTAATTTTCCGCCAAAAAACGGTTAAACCACAAACCAATCTTTGCGCTACGGTAAATCTTTCCTATTTTTGCGCTCCCTTTTGAGCCTGAATATATTTTATTCAGAAAATGAAACAGTTACAAAACTTTTTACCGAAAAAAGGGTTTAATATTCAGTGTAAAATTTGATTATGACAGAAATTAGAAATATTGCCATCATTGCGCACGTTGACCACGGCAAAACAACTTTGGTTGACCGCATCCTGCACCAGGTAAACCTTTTTCGCGAAAACCAGAATATGGGAGAACTTATTCTCGACAGCAACGATTTGGAACGCGAACGTGGAATTACCATTCTTTCGAAAAACGTTTCGGTACGGTACAAAGACACAAAAATCAACATCATCGACACCCCCGGTCACAGCGACTTCGGCGGTGAAGTGGAACGCGTGCTGAACATGGCCGACGGCGTTTTGCTCATTGTGGATGCTTTTGAAGGCCCGATGCCACAAACCCGTTTTGTACTTCAAAAAGCCATCGCGCTGGGACTGAAACCCATTGTTGTGGTGAACAAAGTTGACAAACCCAACTGTACCCCCGATATTGCCCAGGAAAAAGTTTTCGACCTGATGTTCAGTCTCGAAGCTTCAGAAGACCAGCTCGATTTCCCTACGGTTTTTGGCTCGTCGAAAGCCGGCTGGATGGGCCCCGACTGGAAAACCGAAACCACCGACGTAACTTACCTGCTCGATACAATTCTTGAATATATTCCTGCCTCAACTCCAAAAGATGGCTCGCTGCAAATGCGCATCACCTCACTCGATTACTCGTCGTACATCGGTCGTATTGCCGTGGGGAAAGTAACCCGCGGAACACTGGTTCCCGGCTCGCAGGTGTCGCTTGTGAAACGCGACGGCACCATTCAGAAAACCACATTAAAAGAGGTTTTCCTTTTCGAAGGGCTGGGCAAGGAAAAAACAAAACTGCCCGTGCCGTGTGGCGAAATCTGCGCCGTGCTTGGGCTTGATGGTTTTGATATTGGCGACACGGTTGCCGACGGTGAAGAACCCGAAGGACTGGAACCCATTAAAGTTGACGAACCCACCATGAGCATGTTGTTTGTGGCCAACAACTCACCGTTTTTTGGGAAAGACGGCAAATTTGTAACCTCGCGACAGCTCCGCGACAGGCTTTTCAAGGAAACCGAAAAGAACCTTGCATTGCGTGTGGAAGAAACCGACTCAGCCGACTCATTCCTTGTGTTTGGCCGCGGAATCCTGCACCTTTCAGTATTGGTTGAAACCATGCGCCGCGAAGGTTTTGAGATGCAGTTAGGCCAGCCAAAAGTGCTGATAAAAGAAATCGACGGGGTGAAACACGAACCCATCGAAGCGCTGACTGTTCATGTTCCCGAAATTTTTGCAGGGAAAGTAATCGAACTTGTTACACAACGTAAAGGTGACATCACCCATATTGAAGTAAAAAACGAACGTTCTCACCTCGACTTCCTCATTCCCGCCCGCGGGTTAATTGGTCTGCGCAACCAGATGCTTACAGCCACTGAAGGCGAAGCCATCATGGCACATCGTTTTTATGCCTACGAACCCTGGAAAGGCGATTTGGGCGTGCGCCGCAACGGAGCGCTCATTTGCCTCGAAACCGGAACTTCAATTGCTTACTCCATCGACAAACTACAGGATCGCGGTCGTTTCTTTGTCGATCCGGGCGAAGATGTTTATATGGGCCAGGTGGTTGGCGAAAATACACGCCAGGACGACCTCACACTAAATATTGTACGCACAAAGAAACTCACCAATATGCGTGCTTCGGGCTCCGACGATAAAACAAGTATTGCCCCGGCAGTGAAATTCTCGCTCGAAGAAGCCATGGAATACCTGCGCAACGACGAGTACCTTGAAGTAACACCAAAATACCAGCGCATCCGCAAAATTCTGCTCGACGAAAACGACCGTAAACGTCAGGCGAAGGTGGTGGTTGGATAACATATTAAACTGATATTACAAAAAGGTGGAAAATGGGAATACCCGGTTTTCCACCTTTTTTGTTTAACAGCAACTCATCATTCAAAACACTTGTATTCTGAACCATATTTGAATAAAATAAATCAATGTTGATATAAACAAAAAGCTCCGGGCCTTTGCCCGGAGCTAATGTGCCGATAACCATCTGACTATGGCATGTTGAAAATGCCAGATTGATTATCAAATTATTATCGGCGGAACCCTAAATAAACCAAATTGACCTGACGTTGCTTAATTAATTCCTGTAACATTAATGTTTAATTGTATCTGGCTCTGAGCCGAAACCTGTATATTATTCAATAGCAAACCGGGTATAGCGCTTGTGGCATTTACCATACCCTTAAAAACCGATTTGTTGTCTGCGTCTTTTTCGTATTTGGCGATGTAAACTTCATAGTCTCCTTCTTCGATAAACGCCAAATGATAGTCTCCGTCCTGTTCAACTTCGGCACTGGTTACTGCTTTGGCAAAAAATACATTACTGCTGCCTTGTCCCATCGTTTCAACCGAAGCATTATACTGCCCTTTTTTGTAAATAAATACATAAACATCTTCGTTGAGAAAAGCCGATGCAGTAAGTTTTCCTTTCACATCTCCACAGCTTTCTTTTTTCATTATCCTTACCGAATTATTCAGTTCTGTCCGGGTCACAAACCTGTAGTCAGTCTGATCCTGGTCGTTGGTATCATGAACAATTGATTTCCGAAGATCAAAATCAATGACCAGTTCGGTATCTGAATTTTCCTCAACCACAAACGCTTTCGACAAACTGATTTCACCTTTTGTTTCCGACGTGGCCGCCAGACGGTGTTTCTGGTTATCGTTGGTCAACACATAACATCCGGGCGAATTCCCCGAAGCATCCGATTCGTAATCCATCACTAAAGTTACAGAACTATGTGCCTTCGCTTCAACCTCGCCGTCGTAAAGCAGCTTTGCATTACCATTCTGATAAGCTGAAATTTCAATGGTCTGTTTGGTAAAACCTTCCACAGTTTTTCCATCAATCTTTACTTCCGAAATGGTTACAAAAGTCCCTTTAACATTTGCATCGTCCGACGGCGCATCAGTTATACTCATTGTTAACTGCCCTTTCGCCCCATCCGAAGGAGTTGTATCGTCATCTTTTGCACATTGAATAAAAAATATAGATGACAGCATTAACATTACCGGAATAAGCAATTTTTTAGTTTTCATACTTTTTATGTTTAAATTATTCAGTGTACCGGAAAACCAAATGTGGTGCCACCTGACCAACCACGGTTTATTTTACTGAAAATCAGGAACGATAGAAATCCGCTTGTTTTTAGAAGCCTATCATAGTGATAAGAATTTATCAAATTGATTAATCACTGTAAAGAAAAAACATATTCACCGACCCGCTGTATTCCATATTAATACAGTAAATTCGGATTCACTAACTGAATTAAACAAAATGAAGCAACTTCTCCTTTTGGCGCTGTTCGGCCTTTCCATGCAGTCAGCCCACACACAAACCCTTGGTAACAACTGGTTCAGCCTGATTTTTGATTCTTCACGCGGAAGTCTGACAGCTGTAAAAACAAGTGGCGACACCCTTTTTTCAGGCGCTGTTAACGCCATTATTTCCGATGGTAAAATCCATCTTTCGAATGGTAATAATTACCGATTTACTATAAAACAAATCATCGGGAGTGATGGAAACCAGGTTTTACTGGTTTCGGGCAAAGACAAAAACCGGAAGCTCGATTTCACCCAGCAAATCACACTTTTCAGCAATATGCCGGCCATTGGTTTTGAGGTGATTTACAAAAATGTATCAGGCAAAAACATCAATATCCGCAGTCTCGAACCGTTGCGACTGGTACAACAAAACAGCGGCATACTTTATTTCGGAAATGCTGAAAAATGCCTCACCAATGGCGCAATGTATTACGACGCCGGAAATATCCAAAACCTTTCTAAACCATGGATTCGACCCGAACCGTATGGAGAAACCAAAGGCGGTGTGATGAGCGACACGCTGCTCACAGCTAATCCGCTGACCGCGCAAAGCTGGTGGAACATTTCGCTTTTTACCGACACCGAAACAACCGCACTCACAGTCGGCTACCTCCTCAACGCCAACACACTCGGGCGTTTGCAGATGCTGAAACACGACGGCAATCAACTTTCGCTGGTGGCAGAGTCGGTACTAAATCCGGGATTTATCCTGAAACCAGGCCAGGAAATCAGCTCCGACCAGCTGGTGCTGGTAACCGGAGAAAATGTCTACAAAACCAATGAAAATTACGCCTCGCTGATGCAGGAAAAAATGAACAACCCCGCGTGCAGCGTGATGAACGGCTGGTGCAACTGGTTTTATACGATGGATGTTTTCAGCGAAAACGAGATTCTCGAAAATGCGGTTTTTGCCGCGAATCACCTCAAATCTTTCGGGCTCGAATACATCCAGATTGACGAAGGATTCCAGACCACCCATGGCGACTGGCAGGGCAACAAACGGTTTCCGCACGGGCTGAAATGGCTCTGCGACAGCATCAAAAGTCTCGGGCTGAAACCGGGCATCTGGATTGCGCCATTTGTGATTGCTGAAAACTCGGAAGTGTATAAAAACCACCCCGACTGGCTGTTAAAGGACAAAAACGGCAAACCCGTGCGCATCGGGCCGTGGCCATCGGAAAACACCGACTGGTACCGCAGCGAAACACCCAAACGCTACTGTCTCGACCTCACCCACCCCGCCGCCGAAAAATGGTACACGGCGCTCATCGACACCATCGCGAACCACTGGGGTTTTGAGATGATAAAAGTGGATTTTGTGGCGTGGACGGTTTTCTCGGCACAGCAGTTTTACAACACGGGCGCAACTCCCGCGCAGGTGTACCGCCATGCACTTGAAATTATGCGCAAAAAAGCCGGCGAAAACTGCCACATCCTCGACTGCGGGCCTGGACACGTTTCGGGCGGGTACATCAACAGCATGAGGATTGAATACGACCAGAACTATGGCAACTCCGACAACGCGTGGACACAATATTTCCGTGGAAACTCAAGCAGTGCGGGAGCGGCCGGGAAACGTTGGTTTTACAACAACAAAACCTGGACAAACGACATCGACCATGTGTGCATCGACCTGCTGGCCGAACACGAAGCTAAGGCAGCCGCCACACTCATTGGCCTCAGCGGCGGCAATGTGATGTCGGGCGACAGGCTGATGAACCTCGGTCCCGTTAAAATGGAAATACTGAAAAAGATATTCCCGGCAACACCCGAAAATGGCGTGCCGGTTGACCTTGCCGAAAACGACCCGCAAACCATTTTTACCTGCGCCGTTGAAAAGCCGTTTGGCAACTGGCAGGTGGTGGCGTTTTTTAATACCGACAGGGAAAAACCGCGGCAAAAAATCGTCGTTCTGAAAAAGTTACTAACTAAACTTGACCCCCCTCAAATCTCCCCAAAGGGGGGAAGTTTGGGGAAAGTAAATTCTTTGCAGCTTGAATCCGGGAAGACTTATTTAACATTTGATTTTTGGGAGCAGCGATTTGCAGGTGAAGTGACCGATACGCTGCAGGTGAATGTAAATCCGGGGAGTGTGGCGCTTTACTCGCTGCGTCCAAAAACCGGCGAACCACAGATTATTGGAACTAACCGCCATGTAAAAATGGGTGCAGTGGAACTAACTGCTGAAAAATACGATGCAGCCACGCTTACCCTCACAGCCACCTCCTTGGGTCCCGAAGACAGCGCACACAGCGTTTTTGTGTATCTGCCCGATGGCTATGGTTGGCAGCCCCGCGACAGCAAAATTTATGAAATCAATCCCCTCTACTCCGTGCGGCAAACCGACCCCAACCTGCTACGCATCGACCTGCAGTTTACCAATTCCACCACTATTGACTGGAAAATTACGGTGCAGAAATATTAAAAAATATTTTGTAAACCTATATTGTATAAACGGCTGATTGTGTTTACTTTTAGGGCAAACAAAAACGAACAAACAGAACCAGACATTAAATCAGATATGAGTTCAGACAAACAAACCCAAAAACCGGAAAAACTCCTGATAGAATATCCAAAACTACATATAAACGGACAATTTGAAGGGATAACTGTAATTTATAATAGAGAAATAAATGTAATCTTACATATATATATAGACATTGGGTTTAATTAAGGAGAAGATGAATACAGATTTCGAGAAAGAAGCATATAAACAATTATATAACAATGCAATAGTTTTTCTTAAAGACGGCATTGAACGCTTAGTTAATAAGGATAATGGAGACGAAGATTATATTGATCATGATTTATTGACTTTAACATGCTCATCCTTTCAAATCTCACTCGAATTAGCTATCAAAGCGCTTATAATTGAACAAGCTGGGATTAGGTGTATTCTGAATAAAAAACAACAAAACCTTTCTGATGCAGAGATAAAACAGCTTTTTATTGAAAATAATCTTAGCACTCTTGACTTTGATGTCCAAAAGAACTTTATCAGATCAAAGAACTACATTCAAGATTTAGAGAAAGATGATTTTAAAACCATAGATGAATTTCAGGTTTATAGAAATAGAATTGTTCATTTTTCGTATAAATTTTATGAAGGTGATTTGTTTGATTTTAAATATGATATAATTTACTACTTGATACATATAATTTTCAAGGTTCTTTTATCCAAAAAACATCAACACGAAAAACCTTCTGAATTTCTTGAATACAAACTAGGTAGTGAATTGCATAAAAAACTGATAAACTATAAACCTTATGTGTATGCCATGGAAAAATTGGCAATAGTTAATTCACATAAAGTATTTACTTGTATTGTATGTAACAACAAGACTCTAAGTCAAGATGAAGATTACTGTTACTGTTGCAACTTCGTAACTCATGAATTCACCTTGATTAATTGTGATTATTGTAATGAAAAATGGTCTGTAATTTATGATAATTTGAACATAAAACTTAGCAATAACGAAGCAAAAGGACTTTGTTTAAATTGTGGAGAAGATGGAATAATTTATGAATGTCCTGATTGTGGGTTAGCATATAATATTGAGACAAACTATAGAGAAAAATGTATTTGTAAAGAATGACTAACTCCAACATCTTGTATGCAAGGCTTATAAAAGCATCACTACTATAAAATACTAAACTATTATGGAAAATGAAGACTGGAAATACATACTAATTAACGGACAGACAAGCTGGCTTAAAGTTAAAAACCCCGTTTTTGAAAACGGAATCATTATTTCAATTGAAGGACTAGCCCCCTTTTCCAAAAAAGACGAAGAAGGTATTCGTATAGAGCCGACTATTGCAGATGCCAATACTGAAAAAAGAAATATTTATAAAGAGTTTTTAAAGAAGCCGTTTAAAAATTTACTTGTCTTGTCTGGTGCTGGCTCTTCAATGGATGTGAGAGGTCCCTCAATGCAACAGCTATGGGACAAAGCGGAAGAGAAATATAAAAACGGGAATATTGATGGATTTAAAATTATCAGAGAAGCTGTAAATTTTAAATCAGATAAAAAAGACTTAGAAGCACTCCTTTCACAAATAGATGGTTACGGTAAGTTTGTAAATGACCCTGAAATAGAAATTGATAATACAAAACAAAAACTGTCAACCATTAAAAATGACATTTTCGATTTAATTAAAACAAATTGCACAATCCCAAAACCAAAAGAAAATTTTCCTCACAAGATATTACTTGAAAAATTACTACAACGCAAACAAACAAATCCAAGGGTTAAAGTTTTTACTTTGAATTATGATTTGCTTTTTGAATACGCTGCAAATGAAGTAAATGCAATAGTTGTAGACGGTTTTTCTTTTACATTTCCAAGAACATTCAGTGGAAGGTTTTTTGATTATGATATTGTTCAAAGAGAGGGTAGTAAACTAAAAGAAGAAGATAATTTTATTCAACGTGTTTTTCATTTACATAAGTTACATGGTTCTCTTAATTGGGAAAGAAACAACGAAGGAAAAGTTGAAATAAAGGAAAACCCAGAAAAACCTTTAATGATTTATCCTCGTGATGCAAAGTATGAAGATTCATATGAGCAACCATATTTTGAGATGATGGCGAGATTTCAACGAAACCTACGACTTAACAATGATACTATGCTTATTTGCATAGGCTATAGTTTTAACGACAAGCACATTAATGCTGCCATTGAAGAAGCCTTGAATCAGAATCCTGGTTTTCGGCTTGCTGTATTTGACCCAGGATTTGACAATGAGGAAGTTTCATCTTCATTAAAGGAAATAAAAAAAGCAGCTTTTGAATCCGAAAGAATACTTCTGGCATCAGAAACATTTACTGATTTTGCAAAATACTTCCCAGAGATTCAAACCTATTCAAATTCAAATCAGGAACAAATTAATTTAAGAAATGAACAACCAAAAAATTAATCCATTCAGGCATGAATATTTTCTTGGTTACATCAATCAAGTATTGCCTCAATACGTGAAAGTTCATTTTCCATCTTCTGTGTTATTGAATGGTTTTACGCACTTTGGTAAAGAATTTAATGGTGGTCTTGTTGGTAGTTTTGTTGTAATTGAGGGTGATAAATTTGGTTTTCTCGGGAGAATAACCGAATTATCTCTCCCTGAATCAGAAAGGTTGTCACTAAATGAAAAAGCATTTCAAACAAGTGATTTTCATCCAACAGGCAAAGTTGAGATTCTACTTTCATTTGACCATTATGAACCTTATACAGTTAAAAAGGGGTTAACAGCCTATCCAAATATTGGAGCGAAGGTCTTTGTTAGTTCTGGTGAACTTGTTCAGGAATATATGTCAAGATTCGGAATAAAAAACGAAGATTCTATCAAAGCTGTTGATTTGGGGCATTTAGTATCTAATCCTGACACTAAGGTCAAAGTTAATTTACAATCAATATTTGGTCGTCATTGTGCTGTCGTTGGTACAACCGGTGGTGGGAAAAGTTTCACCGTAAGCAAGTTAATTGAATCCTTAATTAAGGGAGGAAACAAAGCTATTTTAATAGATGCTACTGGAGAATATATTGGAAAATATGATGGACTTAAGAATGTAAACGTTGGTGATGGTGAAAACATTTTTCACTATTCTCAATTAACAATCGATGATTTGTTTTTTATGCTCAAACCTTCACCTCGAACTCAAACGCCAAAATTAATGGAAGCAATTCGGTCTTTAAAAATTGCTCGTTTGACAAATGGAGAAAACCTGAAACATGGTCAGGATGAGATAAAAATAGAAAATGGGTTAATCCAAAAACAGGGTTGTAATAAAAAGCCTTATGATGTTTATTACTATAGAAAAATATCACAAATTGAAAATGGGTTAGCTGATTTTGATTTTACGAAATTGGCTCGCCAATTAAATTTTGAATGTGTATATGATAATGGAACTTCCTGGGGAACACTTTCTCCAAATGACGTTTCATATTGTGTAAGTCTAATTTCAAGAGTTAATAATTTAGGCAATACTCCTGAGTTCAATCAAATATTTGGTTTTCAGGAGGAAAAAAGTGATAATGATATTACAAATGTTATAAACTCATTTATTTCAAAGGAGAATACAACAGATTCTTTGTTGCGACTAAATTTAGAAAATGTAAAATATGATTTTCAGGTTAGAGAAACTTTAGTTAATGCAATAGGAAAATTTCTTTTAAATAAAGCAAGAAACAGAGATTTTCAAGAATCTCCAATAGTTGTATTAATTGATGAAGCTCATCAATTCCTCAACAAGGCAATTAAAGATGAATTTTTTGATACAAAACCTTTAGATGCATTTGATTCAATTGCTAAAGAGTGTAGAAAATATGGTTTATTTCTGTGTATCGCAACACAAATGCCAAGAGATATTCCAATTGGGACACTTAGCCAAATGGGAACGTTCATTGTTCATCGCTTAATTAACTACAATGACAAAGAAGCAATAAGTAATGCTTGTAGTACTGCGAATAAGAACACCTTGGATTTTCTTCCAGTACTTGGAGAAGGTGAAGCAGTATTGACAGGAGTCGATTTTCCAATGCCAATAATTATGAAATTTGATTTACCTGAGAATGAACCAAACTCAGGAACGCCGAAATTGAAAATAAGGGAAAAATTGAAGTAATGTACACGCTAGCTAAAAAGAAAATCAAAAAGCACAGCATACCCCGCTCCCGCGCGATCTCCCCTGCTCGCGCAGGTTTGCAACCTGTGCGCAATTCGATAGAATTGAAAGGAATTAAAAGCACGACAAAGCAAAAAAATGGTGTGACTGAAAAGAACTATCTTTGGAAATAAAGGATTATTATGACGATAAAAGTTACGCAGATAAAGGTAAAAGAGGTATCGGTCAGCACTTTAAAAGTGAATGGTACTGATTATATAAGTATCACCGATATCGCAAGGCTTAAAAACCCTGCTGAACCAAAAGATGTGGTCAAGAACTGGATGCGTCTCAAGAATACTTTAGAATATCTGGGGCTTTGGGAGCAATTAAATAATCCTGATTTTAAAGGGGTCGAATTCGACCCCCTTTTAAAAGATGCCGGTAGTAATGCTTTTACCTTGAGCCCTACCCGCTGGGTTGAAATTACCAGTGCAATTGGTATAATAACAAAAAGCGGTGCAGGCGGCGGAACTTATGCACAACGGGATATCGCCTTTAAATTTGCCAGTTGGGTATCTGTTGAATTTGAGTTGTATTTGGTAAAAGAATTCCAACGACTCAAAGAAGAAGAACAAAAGCAACTCGGCTGGACTGCAAAACGGGAATTGGCAAAGTTGAATTACCACATTCATACCGATGCAATTAAGCAAAATCTTATACCACAAGAGCTTTCTGCAGAACAAACATCAATAATTTATGCCAATGAAGCCGATGTGCTGAATGTTGCAATGTTTGGTATTACCGCTAAACAATGGCGCGATTCAAACCCTGGGTTAAAAGGAAATATTCGTGACTACGCTACTATTAACGAGTTGATTTGCCTGTCGAATATGGAAAACCTGAATGCCGTTTTCATCAATGAAAGTTTACCACAAAAGGAACGGTTAATAAAGTTAAATCAAATTGCAATTCAGCAAATGAGTATTTTGCAAAATGCTGAAAAACGAAAATTGTTGAAGTAATACACTCCCACGCGATTTCACCGCATGATTTGAAACAACAAAAACCTACTTTTACCAATGAAAAAACGAAAAATAAACCAAATGAAAACCAGATTTTTATGGATTACAGGCTGTATTATCCTCCTGCTGTGGAGTGGTAAACTCAACGCACAGGATATCAAGGGTGATGAGTTAAAATCGATGGAGAAATATGGCGGTGTAAAAGGCGTCAACGGAATTGTTGCCCCGGAATTAAGGCTTTCGGCAGAGCAGATGCAGTGGTGGCAGGACGCGAAATTCGGGATGTTTATCCATTGGGGTTTGTACGCCATTGAAGGAAAAGGCGAATGGGCGATGTTTAATAACAAAATTCCGGCAGAGGAATACGCAAAACTGGCCGACCGATTTAATCCGCAATATTTTGATGCCGCTGTGTGGGCAAAAACCGCCAAAGATGCCGGCATGAAATACATGGTTTTAACAGCCCGTCATCACGACGGGTTTGCGCTTTGGAACAGCCCCGCCAGTTACGGGCACTTCACCAGTTTCGAAACGGCTGCCCGCCGCGATTTTGTTAAGGAATACACCAATGCGTGCCGCAAGGCCGGGTTGGGTGTCGGTATTTATTACTCACCCATGGACTGGCGTTTTCCGGGTTATTTCGCACCAACCGAACTGCCTGAAAATGCTGCACTCATGAAAAAACAGGGCTACGGACAGGTGGAAGAATTGATGAAAAACTACGGCAAAATTGATATTCTGTGGTACGATGGCGGATGGCTGGCACACAAGGGAACCGATGCCGATGCAGCCTGGTTCTGGGAGCCGGTTCGGTTAAATAAAATGGTGAGGAGTTACCAGCCCGGTGTTGTAATCAGTCCGCGGTCGGGATGGGAAGGCGACTTTCAATGCAACGAGGGCGGCGGTAAAATACAGGGCCCCATCATCAACACGCCGTGGGAGAAGTGTTTAAACCTGAACCAGGTCAGTTGGGGGTACAGTCCGACCCAAAACCTGATGTCGTTAAAGGAAATAATTGTGATGCTTGTCAACACAGTTGACCGTGGTGGAAACCTGTTGCTGAATGTGGGCCCCGATGCGCAGGGCGTCATCCCCGAAACGCACATTGCCCGTCTGAAAGAGGTGGGTGACTGGCTGCAGAAATATGGCGAAAGCATTTATGGCACCCGCCCCGGTCCGTTTGAACCTAAAGATGATGTGTATGGTACGGTTCAGAAAAACAATCTGATTTATGTGCATCTGCTGGCGGTGGGCGACACACTTCAGTTGCCTGCAACCGGCAGAAAAATTGTTTCGTGCCGGCAAATGCACGGTTCGCAGTTACCATTTACACAAAACGAAAACGGTATTGTCATTCAACTCGCGCAGGTAAAACCCGATGCAAATGTAACCACACTGGTTCTGGAAACGGAGAAGGAAAACTAGCTCCTGAAATCCGTTTAAACCCCCGCAGAGTGACCGTTTGATGAATATGATTAAAGAATTTTACCATGCACATAAACCAAAGCACTACCTGATTGAAAGACAATTTAACGAAAAACCTTTCACAGCCCCGGGTTTGCAAAAGGTTTTTGAAAAAGCGATGGAAATAGCATGGATAAATAAACCAAACACTATCCATTGATTGCGGCATAGTTTTGCCACCCACCTGCCTGAAAACAGAACCGACCTGAGATTTATACAAAAACTTTTAGAAATACGGAGAAGATTAATGAAATTGAACAAATATTTGCTAACTTCTCAAATTGATTATTAATGAAAATTCTGACACAGAGTAAATATTCTTAAACTGTATATGTGTTTTAATCGGGCAAATATTAATATAAAAGTCCTATTAAAGTATTTAATTGCTTTTTGCATATACTTCTTTGGTTTTGTCAACAAATCGATTTGCCAGGAAAGAATGAATGCAACTTTCGGAATTGGCTTCCCTGAGTTAACAAATATTGGGATGCTTTATCAGCATAATCAAATACAATTCGGTGTTAATATTGGTGGTTGGTATTATTCAGATAATCTTATCGGGAATTATCGTGCGACTTCAATTTCAGGTGACTTTTACTATCATTTTGCCGGATTTAGTGAATTATCAAAAAGACGTCCGTGGTTTTTTAGAACAGGGTTAACCTATCTGAACGCATCGTCCGCAGATAAGCATTTATTTTTAAATTGCAGAACAGGCAGAGACTTAAATGTATCTGAGAAATTTGGACTCAGTATAAGTATTGGATTAACAACACGATTATTTTATTTTAATAAAAGCGAAGATGGGCCAGATGATGTGAATAATATATTTTTATTGCCGGGCGCTGGATTAAGTCTGTTTTACCGATTTGGAACTAATACAAAAAATCAGACGGTGCTCCGCTGCCGCGCAACTTCACCGCGTGATTCGAAATAAATCCTTCAGTTTACCAGCCGGATAACCTTGTCACCCCTCCCGGATTAAGTTTTACCCCGGTCGGATAGCCCGGTTACCCTGCCAGATAGCTGTTTTTTGCAAATCGGATAGCATCGGTAGCCGCCCGGATAAGCTGGTGAGCCGGCCGGATTCAATTTCCCGGCTTCCGGATAGGTTGGTGACCCTCCCGGATAGGTGTTTCACCCTGCCGGATTGGCAATACCATCATCCTTCTTTTTACAGGTTAGTCCGTTTTGCATCCTTTGCGTTTTCGTTGCGTGCTTTGCGTTAAAAAATAAACTGTACCCGTTTAAACGCAAAGGGCGCGAAGGTTTCGCAAAGAGCGCAAAGATGTTTTGACTACAAAATTTCCCCTCCTTTTTCAGAGGAGGGGTGTCACGAGGCAGTGAACCGGTTTTTGAAACAAAATTATGTACGAGTGACGGGGTGGTGTTTACAGGCACATTGCAGAATGTAGTACAGGTCAGAGCAGGTTCGCCACATCAGAATGCCGGTTTTTCAAACCACTGGCAGATGTATTGGGAACGCTCCTCCCCCGGGTTGAAACCCGGGGTTATTCAAATTATGCCCTTTCAGGGCATTCTATTGAACAGCTGTATTGAGCACAAAATTTTCCCTCCTTTTTCAGAGGAGGCCTGCCCGACGTTCAGGCGGGGGTGTCACGAGCCAGAGAACCGGTTTTGGAAACAAAATTATGTACGAGTGACGGGGTGGTGTTTACAGGCACCAAAAAAAATAATTTTGTTTGCACCATTTTTTGGATAGTTTTGCCAAACGGTGTGCTTTTGCTGCCGAAAGATTTTATTTAAACCAACAACCTGATATTTCATAAACATGAAAAGAGTATCATTTTTATTTGCTTTTATGCTTGTTCTGGCTGCGTTTACCAATGTGCAAAGCCAGAATTTAAAAATCAACGACCTCGAGTATTTCGAAACCCAGGGCGTGAATGTGCTGGTGTACAGCAACCTTTTTACCGGGGGTTTTAACGACGAGAAAAACGCCGGTATCGAAATTATTCACCACGGTGTGCGCACGGTACAGGGCGGCGCTGTCCGGCTTTCGAATACACCCGAACAGTGGGATTTGGTTCCCGCCATCTCCGACCGCATAGTTGACCGTGCAGCAGGCACCATTGAAGCAGCGATGCGTTACAACGACTACGATTTCGACTCGCGCGTGGTGGTAACAGCCAAAGGAAAAGGCGTTGAAATTGCGGTTTATCTCGACAAACCCATTCCGGCTGCGCTCGAAGGAAAAGCCGGTTTTAACCTTGAGTTTCTGCCCTCGCAATACTGGCAAAAAACCTACCTGATGGATGGCCGTTACAACCGGTTTCCGCGTTATGTGGTGGGCAACACGGTTACAAAACCGAACACCGAAAAACCAAAGCAGTTCAAAGGATATGTTACATCCGACGACCGCGACACCGACCATTTTATCGACCCGCTGCCGCTGGAAACCGGCCGCACTTTGTTAATGGCTCCCGACGCTCCTGAACGACTGGTGAAAATTACCTCGCCCGATGCCGATTTGATGCTTTTTGATGGCCGTATGCTGGCACAAAACGGCTGGTTTGTGGTACGCAGCCTTCTGCCCTCAGGAAAAACCGGTAAGGTTTTGAGCTGGACAGTTGAACCCAACGCCATCGACGGCTGGATTCGCGAACCCAACATCGGTTTTTCGCAGGTGGGCTACCTGCCAAATCAACCCAAAGTGGCGGTGATTGAACTCGACAAAAAAGACAAACCGCTGGCAAAGGCAGCCATTTATAAATTAGGCGATGACGGCAAGGCGACCGAAGTTTTCAGTGGCAATATCGTTCCGTGGGGCGATTATTACAAATACCACTATGTAAAATTTGATTTCTCGGCAGTGACTGCGCCGGGCATATACTACATTCAGTACGGCAATTTCAAAACCAACAATTTTCTCATCGAAAACAGCGTCTATGACAAGATTACTGACGCCACCAGCGATATCTGGATTCCGATTCACATGAACCACATGTTTGTAAACGAAGCATACAGGGTTTGGCATGGCGAACCTTTCAAAGAAGGTTATTTACAAGCGCCGCCCAACACCGACCATTTCGATTTGCACGGACAAGGCCCGACAACCGACACCAAATACAAAGCGCTTGAACTGATTCCTGGGCTCAACGTGGGCGGATTTTTTGATGCCGGGGATTTTGACATCGAAACCGGGGCCAACATTGGCGTGGTTCAAAACTTTGTGCAGACCTGGGAATCGTTTAAACCCCTGCGCGACCAGACTTTTGTTAACCAGCAACAGCGATATGTCGATTTGCACCGCCCCGACGGAACACCTGATGTATTGCAGTTTATTGAGCATGGAACGCTGAATCTTGTGGCACAGGCCGAGATTATCGGGCACATGTCGCAAACGCTCTCTAATTCGGTACTCGACAATTACCACCACCTTGGCGATGCAGCTTCGTTAACCGACGGACTTCCATACAATCCCAACCTTGGTCCGTACGAAAAAGCTGCCGATGGCAAATCAAGCGGTGTGAAAGATGATATGTGGGCGTTTACCAGCCGCAATGCCGGTCTCGACCTCAGGGCTGCCACCACATTTGCAGCTGCAAGCCGTGCATTAAAAGGCTACAACGACGAGCTTTCGGCAAGGGCATTAACACAGTCGAAACGACTGTTGAAAGAGGCCACTGAAATACTCGCCAAACAACCGCAGGATCGCCCCGGCAGAGGTGGAGGCGGAGCGGATATGGCCACCAACCTGCAATTGTACATTTCAACCGGGGAGCAGCAATACATCGACAAATTCCAGCAATTGCTATGGCCGGCGCTCGAACGCAATGTCAGTTTCACACTATCGACAGCGCTGGATGCCATTCCGCACATGGACGCGGCGTACAAAGAAAAGCTTCGTCCGTTTGTGGCGAAATACAAAGAGTACATTGAAGGGCTTGAAAAAGAGAATCCGTACGGTGTGCCGATTGGCCTGGGCAACTGGGCTGGCGGCGGCGCCGTGGTAAACTTTGGAACCACCATTTGTTTTGCCAGCAAATACTACCCTGAAATTATAGACGAAAGCCACGCTTATAAAACCACCAACTGGTTGTTTGGCTGTCACCCGTACCATAACTATTCGCTGGTGGCGGCGGTGGGTGCTGCCCGTCCGAAAGCTGTTTTTTATGGAAACAACAGGGCCGACTTTTCGTTTATTCCGGGCAACGTTGCCCCGGGAATCTTGTTCAGAAAACCCGACCATTTTGAAAACTACGACGACTGGCCATTTTTGTGGGGACAAAACGAAGGTACAATTGCCGGAAACACCGGTTACCTGATTTTTGGTTCGGCATTTAAGAACCTGATAAAATAAGCGGCTGCATAATGAGCTGCTTTTCAATGCAATTGTGTAAATGCTGACATACAATGGCAATTGCCTGATTTGAAAATTGCGATGTGAAATTATTTTTTGCTGACAAAAATCTTACAAATGAAGGAAATCACAATTTCAGGAATATTAATTCTGCTTACCATTTATATCAGCTTTGGGCAAAGCGATACAACACGCCGTGACCCTTACCTGTGGCCTTTTAGTCAGCAGTCAATCTGGAATATGCCTGTTGGAAGTGCGGCTGAATATGTTCCGGCCAAAATTCAAAAAGCAACGGCGTGGGGAATGACCAAAGATGAAGACATCATTGTATTAAGTAACGCATCTGCCATGACTGACATTTATATTAATAATGCAGAATGGGACAGAGACAAAGACAGATGCACCAAAGATGGCGGTCTTTTATTTCGTGCGCCAATTCCCGATAATTTTGTGGTAAACAAAAATACATGGGATGGACAGACGCCTAACTCAGGGCTGGCAGTGCTGATGCCTGATGGGGTTACGATTAAACAAACACAACCATTTTCCAGATGTGAAGCGGGACAATTTGGTACCTCAAAATATGTTTTTGGTGATGTAAATATTTTTGGTGACGGATATTATGGAGCTCACGGTGGGTCAGGGTTGTCGGCTATTGGCGGAACTTTGCGGCTTGGAGAATTGTCGCGAAATTCAGGAGCTATCAGACATGCTTTAAAAATAAACGTGTATGGAGCACGCAATCTGTATTACGACAATACTACAAAAGGTTATCGCTGGCCGGCGCTGAGAGCCGATGGATATGCGAGTTCAAGCTACGGAAAATTAAGAGATAAGGATATTGTAAAAGAATGCCGGATGGGTGCGTTACTTGCATTGCCATCGTGGATGAAAATCGATTCGATGGGTTTTGAAACAGCTCCTGCAAAAATACTGGCGCAGGCATTTCAGGATTATGGTGCCTACGTTGTTGACGACACCGGTTGGGATGTGTATGCAATTGTAACCCAATGGTCGCCTGAAGGAAGATTTACTACTGAATTTGAAAAAGAGTGGGGTTTTTCGTTTACGCCACAAAGTAAAAATACACCCTGGGCAAGGGATATGGACAGAATATTTCTGAACCTTCATGTGGTTGACAATAACAGTAAAAACAGCATTGGTGGCGGTGGTGTACCACGAATGCCGTTAGCGCCTGAGTTTAAGAGTACAAACACGATTACCGGAAGTAAAGAACCTGATATCAAAATATATCCGAATCCAACGGCTGATTTATTAAACATTGAACTGGGCAATGAAGCGCTGCCAAATGCCAGCATAAAGCTGATAAACACGTTGGGAGCGTGTATTTTTCAAAATGCCATCGACAACAGAAAACTAACGCTGAATATGACTGGGTATAATGCAGGAATTTACTATTTGCAAATTGAAATGAATAACAACAAAATCATCAATCGAAAAATAATAAAATCGAATCCCAATCTTGGTTCGTAGGCAATTGTGGCTGAATTGAATATACCGGTGTATTGGTGTTAATAAGGATTGAGCCTGAAAGATAATAGCAGTAAAGTCGCTGAAAAACAACTAATGCTTTACGAAATAAGGGAAAGAATGGTCTTAATTTTCACCGGTTAGTGAATCTTGTAAATCTCCATAATTTTTTCAAGGATTTTATGGAAATCAATTTTCAAATCGACAAGCCGCCCCGTGTGGATATCGAAAACCCATCCGTGAATGGTAATGTTCCGGGTTAAAATTGCTTTCTGTACATCGGCTGTTTTTATCACATTGATGCACTGCTCCTGCACGTTCAGCTCCACAAAACGGTCGTATTGCTGTTCCTCGTCAGTAATCATCCGCAGTTCCTCTTTGTGCAATCTGAAAACATCGCGGATGCTACGCAGCCAGGGATTAAGAATACCAAAATCCTGTTGAATCATCGCCGCTTTAATACCTCCACAGTTGTAATGACCACAAACCACAATATGGTCAACTTCGAGGTGGTTTACAGCGTAACTGATTACCGACATTGAATTTAGGTCGTTGTTGGGAACCATGTTGGCAATATTCCGGTGAACAAAAACCTCACCCGGTGCCACGCCCATCAACTCTTCGGCGCTGACACGGCTGTCGGAGCAACCAATGTACAGGATTTTCGGATTTTGCCCGGTGGCCAGTTTTTTAAAAAAATCCTTATCAACTCCGATTTTCTCCTCCACCCAACTGCTGTTGTTTTTAAATATCTGCTGAATGTCCATAAACCGATGATTTTGTCAATTCAAAAACAATGTTCCGGGGTCAAAGTTCAAAGTTACGAGGGCAGGAAATCAGATTCCAAAAACTCAATCTCCTAATTCCAAATATCAAGGATCAAGAATCTGGCATCTTCCACAATCTCCATCAATCACATTATTTTTTCTCCTCTAACTTCACAAATTCCCACAAATAATCGTAGTCTCAATCAGTCACTATCAATCACAATCAATCTTCATTAATTTCTTTTCCCCCATCTGGAATCAGGTATCACTTTCCCCCATCCGGCATCAAATATCGTTTCAATGTCCCGCACCAATTTTTACACTGCTTACGCCATCAGATCCGCTGAGTTTACCCCAGAAAAATCCGTACATCGCTATGGCGATAAAACAAACAGCCGGTACAATATATCCTGCCGACATCCCCTCAGCATCGCCAATTGCGCCCATTACTTTTGGCAAAACAGCACCACCCATAATGGCCATTACGATAAACGAGGAAGCCAATTTTGATTTTTCACCCAACCCAAAAATTCCAAGAGAGAAAATGGTCGGAAACATAATCGACATAAAAAAGAAGCTGAGGAAAACTGAGATAACTGAAATCCATCCAAGGTTGGCAACAACCACCAGCATCAGAATTACATTGATAAACGAATACACGCCAAGCATGATGTGCGCTTTGGTAACCCGTAAAATAAACGAACCCGTAAACCTCCCTAACAAAAACAATGGAAATGCCAGCCACGACATGAGCGAAGTAGCGCCTTTTTCAGTAAGGAAATAAGAGCCATCCCTGAAAATAGAGCCATTCTCGCCGCCGATAAAGAAATTCGATTTCAGCCCCTCCCCGATTGCAGGAACCTCTTCGACCATGTAATTGATAAAAAAACTGAAAATGCCGGCCTGCGCAGCCACATACAGAAATTGTGCTATTGTTGCACCTGTAAAATGCGGTGCCGACCAAAGGCTGTTTTTATGAATCAGTTTTCCACGTTTAAATGCAATAAAAGCGATTGAACCAATTCCTGCCACAGCTGTAACAACATAAAATATCCGGGTTAAAGTATGGTTTAAAGCGGCCATTGCTTCAGCATTGGCAAGCGTTTCACGATCCATGTAAAAAATCTGAACAAAGAACCGCACAATCATTCCTAATGCGAAACTGAATAAAATGGCGGTAACATACAGCAGAATTGTTGACATCAGGCTTTTCTGACCAAAAACATCCACTTTTGCAGTTTCAGTTTCGGCACCCGAATTATCATCTTCTGTCACGTCGGGCATTTTACTTTTCAGAAATAAAATAATAAGCACCCCGATAATAACAGCCAGCGCAACATATGGAATCCACATGGTTTGATGAGCTATTTCGGCATTTTGCTGCGCTGTTAAAGTATCATCGGTATGGTAAAAATACATTCCTCCGATAAACGGGGCAATTGGCCAGCCAATGGCATTAAACGATTGTGCGAGATTGATACGCGAAGCAGCATATTTTGGATTTCCTAAAACTGTGGTGTAAGGATTGGCAACAGTTTCAAGGAACGAAAAACCCATGGCGACAAGACAAACGCCAAGCAATACGGCCCAGAAACCATCGATTTTGGTAGCCGGATAAAACCACAGACAACCCAGTGCAGCCAAACTCAAACCTAAAATTATTCCCCATTTATAACCCAGTTTATGAATAAACCATCCGGCAGGCAGTGCCATAAAAAAATAGCCCAGGTAATGCGAAAACTGCACATTGGCCGAGTCGGCTTTTGTCAGGTGATAGTAATCCTGAAAATGTTTATCCATAGTATCTATCAGACTGTTACCTACTGCCCACAAGGTAAAAAGCAAGGCTACCAAAAAGAAAATAAATGTATGATTCCGTCCGTCTTCGGTGGTAAAAAGACCCTTTTTTGTTTTGCTCATTTTGTTTTGAATGTTATTGGTTTTTAGTTAAAAGTTCAGGCCTCTAAGATAAAATAACCTTTATTATACAAAACCGGAGAACAGTTTTTCTTTATAGTAAATTTTCCATCCATTTTCGTTTTAAAGAATTGATTTTTCTCTATAAAGAATTTCAAACTTTTTAAACATTTAAATTATTTTAATTCAAAGTTGTGAAAACTAACAAAATCAGCTAAATAAGTATGATTTATTGTTCACACACTGACACTATTTAAACTCATGATAAATGACTGCAACGCTTTGTAAATATTAGTTTTGATGCTATTTTAGGCCCTTTAATTTGAAACTTAAAACCATGAACCGTAAAACGATTTTACTGATTGCAATTCTTATCGTTTCATCGATTTATATTGAGGCTCAAACTTCCACCCGATGGCGTGGCCCTGAAGGCAATGGCGTTTATCCGGAAACCGGGCTGCTGAAAAAATGGCCTTCCAATGGACCTGAAATTGCCTGGCATTTCGACAAACTGGGCACCGGTTATTCGTCGCCGGCATTGGCCAACGACATAATTTACGTTGCAGGAATGGAAGAAACCACGGGTTATATCTATGCGCTTTCGACTGATGGTAAACTTAAATGGAAGTCTCCTTACGGCCCTGAATGGAAAGAAAGTTATCCGGGAGCAAGGTCAACGCCTGTGATTGCAGGTGACTTTTTATACATGTATTCAGGAATGGGAAATCTCGTTTGCATGGATGCCGCCACAGGTAAAATAAAATGGCAGAAAAATATATTAAAAGAATTCGACGGAATCAATATTGAATGGGGTGTAACCGAAACTGTGGTTATTGATGGTGGGTTGCTTTATGTAACTCCCGGAGGAGCAAAAAACAATGTGGTGGCGCTGAACCGCAACAATGGCGATTTGGTTTGGACTTCACCCGGAAAAGGAACTCTTTCGGCACACTGCACACCGCTTTTGATTAATCTGCCGGCACGCAAACTACTGGTTACCATGAACTCCGGAAACATCATNNGGGCTTTTTTGCTTCAGCGGTTATGGACAGGGCGGAGTTAAACTTAACCTGAGTGCCGATGGCAGCACTGTCACAAAAGCCTGGTTTAACCAGAAACTCGACAGCCGAATGGGTGGCATGGTGCTGGTAAACGGCTATTTGTATGGGTCAGGCGATACCGGACGCGAATGGCGTTGTGTGGATTGGAAAACCGGCACCGAAAAATATGCGGACAAAACCATTGCAAAGGGTGCTGTGATTTATGCGGATGGCATGCTCTATTGTTATTCTGAAAGAGGCGAACTGGCGCTTGTGGAAGCAATGCCGGCAGGTTTTAAAATTGCAGGACAAACAAAAGTGGAACTGGGAACCGACCAGCATTGGGCTCATCCGGTTATTGGCGACGGAAAACTCTTTGTTCGTCACGGTGACACATTGATTGCTTACAAAATAAAATAGTTACAAAATAAAATCAGCATTAACAGTTTAACAATTAAACACTTTGACAATTTATCATTTAAACAGTAAACCATTAATCATGAAACAAAGCATCTTTATTCTGATATTTTTATTGGCTTCGACACAGGTTTTTTCGCAATTGGTACAGTGGCGTGGCCCGAATCGCGATGGTATTTTCACCGAAACAGGTCTTTTAAAAGTCTGGCCCGAAGGTGGTCCGCAGCAAATACTCGAAGTGGAAAAAATCGGCAAAGGCTGGTCGTCACCCATCCTTGATGGAAACATGATTTACGTAACCGGAATGCTTGACACACTCGATTACCTTAGTGCTATCGACATGCAGGGAAATATCAAATGGCAGGTTCCTTACGGCCGGTCATGGAACAAATCGTTCCCCGATACACGCAGCACTCCAACCATTGAAAACGAACGCATTTATGTGCAAAGCGGGACAGGCCGGTTGGTTTGTTTTGAAAAAGCAACAGGTAAAGAGATTTGGGCAGTTGATGTTGACAAGGATTTTGAATGCGAATACCACATCTGGGGAAACTCTGAAACCCCGTTGATTGTTGACGACAAAATAATCTGCACGCCCGGCGGACCAAAAACCAGCGTGGTTGCTTTTGATAAAATGACCGGCAAACTGGTTTGGCAGACCAAATCATTGGGCGGTCCGCGTGCTTATGCATCGCCAACCATTTACGAATACAACGGGTTCAGGTACATTCTTGCAGTTATCGGCACCGACCTGCTTGCCGTTGTACCTGAAACCGGAGAAATAAAATGGAGTTTTAAATACCATAATCCCGAAAAATGGGACCAGAACGGATTGATTTGGACTAACACCCCAGTTTTTAAAGACGACAGGATTTTCCTTACAATGGGATATGATTACAACGCCAAAATGATTAAGATGGCAGCCGATGGTAATTCAGCAACCGAAGTTTTCACCGATACAATTTTCGATAACCACCACCACGGCGTTATTTTAAAAGATGGCTATTTGTACGGTTCAAACTGGCTGAACAACAACAAAGGCAACTGGGTTTGCATGGATTGGAACACAGGTAAAATTATGTACGAACACACCTGGGATTCGAAAGGTGCAATGGTTATGGCCGATGGGCTTTTATATGCTTACAACGAAAAAGGAAATGTTGGTTTGATTCAGCCAGCGCCCGAAGGTTTCAAACTCATCAGCGAATTCAAAATCACCAAAGGCGCCGGCACACACTGGGCACACCCGTTTATTGCTCAAGGGAAATTACTGCTCCGCCACGGCGATGTGTTGATGGTATATGATATTAAAGAAAAATAACGGAAATATAAACCATAGAGACGCAATGCATTGCGTCTCTACAATAACAAAAACCATAAATCACAATTCTTCAACCATGAAATTTATTCTTTTCCTGATTCTTGCTTTCACCACTTCCACCCTGTTTTCGCAGCACATTATCGAATTCAGGGGAATTGACAGAACAGGTCATTTTAATGAAACTGATTTGTTAAAACAATGGCCGGAAGCAGGACCTGAACTGATACTCAAAATAGAAGCCATTGGAAAAGGATACTCTCATCCGATTCTGGTTGAGGAAATTATATTTGTTACCGGAATAAAACAGGATACCCTCGATGTGCTTTCGGCATACAATTTAAAAGGTGAGTTGCTTTGGGAAACTCCGTATGGCCGCTCATGGACAAAATCGTACACCGACAGTCGCAGTACACCTACCTATGAAAATGGAAGATTGTATATTTCAAGCGGAACCGGCCAGGTGAATTGTATCGATGCAAAAACAGGAAAAATCATCTGGACAGTAGATGCCATTAAATTATACAATGGCGAAATCTATGTCCATGGCGATGCAGAAAATCCTTTACTGGTAAATGATTTGGTGGTTTTTACAACCGGCGGGTCAGAAAACACAATGGTGGCACTAAACAAATCAGATGGCTCGCTGGTCTGGAAAACAAAAAGTCTGGGCGGTGCTAAATCGTACGCCTCACCGGTTTTGATTCAACACAGCCAAACCCTGATGATTTTGGCACAAACATCGGAAAACATTATCGCCATTAATCCTGAAAATGGTGAAATTATCTGGCATTACAACCTCATTCGCTTTCATAAACACGAACAGGGTGTTGGCGCTAACACAAATCCTCCTTTATATTTCAATGGCGAAATTTTCGTTACCAGTGGCTACGACCATCCCGGAATTAAACTCGCCCTTTCAACCGATGGAAAATCGGTAACAGAAATCTGGAAAAACGACACCATTGATACTCACCACGGTGGTGTGGTTCTGGTTGATGGCAACCTGTATGGTGCCAACTGGCAGAACAACTCGAAAGGTCGCTGGGCCAGCATAAACTGGGAAACCGGAAGAACCAACTGGGAAACA
>DPCJ01000004.1 GCA_003516705.1 Prolixibacteraceae bacterium
GTGTCATGTCGGGGCCGATAACACTACCAGCGCCATGTTTTCCGTAAGCCAGGTGCGATGGAATAAAAAGCCGCCATTTCGAGCCCACCGGCATTAACTGGAGCGCTTCAACCCAGCCCTGAATAACCCCGTTTACAGGGAAAACCGCGGGTTTGCCCCGTTGAATAGAGCTGTCGAAAATAGTTCCGTCGATTAATGTACCGTGGTAATGACATTTTACCTGGTTTTGAGCTGAAGGAATGTCGCCGTCGCCTTCTTTTAAAACTGAATACTGCAAACCGCTCGGCAATTCGGTAACGCCGCTTACTTTTTTGTTTTCAGCCAGAAAACGTTGCCCGTCTTCAAGGTTCTGGCCGCCTTTGTTTTGGTTAATTCCGGCAATAAACGATTCAAGAATCTGGTTGGCATCTTCAGGATGAATTTTGGGATGGTTTCCTTTGAAAACATCGGTAAACCCATCGAGAAAAACTTCAGGATTAACAGTTTTTACGCCTGTTTGAATCAGGTTGGCGGCAATACTCATCCCGAGTGCATAGCTGAACTCTTCGAGTTCACCGTTCAATTTTTTATCAGTCATCAAAAATTTCAGTTTTAAAGGCTGCGAATATAGTGCAATTTTTTGGCAATTAAATGTTTGCCATTTGTTTTATTCCGCGCAACATTTGAAATTTTCCGGGTGGACCGGGCAACCTTTCCATCACAAAACCACTGGTTGTCAGGTTGCGGCGTACTTCTCCTTTGGCACTGTAGGTTACAAAGATTCCGCCGTCGGAAATTAACCCTGAAATTTTACTGAAAACAGCAGGTGTCCACATTTCGGGTTGCTTATCGGGGCCAAATGCATCAAAATAAATCACATCACATTTTTCAGCAAAAACGGGTTGAAACTGAAGTAAATCGGCCTCGATTTTCAGCAGACTGAAAAACGGGCTGATTTGAATTTCAGTATTCCAACGGGCAGTATGAATTTTTTCAAAAATCTTATCGGCTTCAGCAGAAATCAGTCGTCCATAATTTAGCTGGCCGATGATTTCGCTACTCAGCGGGAATCTTTCAATGCTGATGTATCTCGTTTTTCGCTGCATCTTTCCGGCTTCAACAGCAGTTAACAAACAGTTGAGTCCGGTGCCGAACCCAACTTCAAATACAATAGGATGTGAAACGTTGCAAAACCTGTATCCTTTGTCGATATAAACATATTCCGACTCGGTGATGGCGCCGTTTACGGAATGGTATTGTTCATTCATTGCGGGCAGAAAAATGGTGTGCGAACCGTCAGCTGTATTGATAATATTCATTGAATTCTTAAAGTTTTGTTATCAGAAAAGTAAAGCTATTTTTGCGATACGAAATTAGCAAAACCATGCTGGTAAAACTGTTCAACGACAATCCAAATCAACGTGAAGTACTTAAAATTGTAGAAGTACTTCGCAACGGCGGATTAATAATTTACCCGACCGATACGATTTATGGTCTGGGTTGCGACATTACCAACACAAAAGCGGTTGAAAAAGTAGCCCGTATCAAAGGCGTGAAAGCCGACAAAAACAATTTCTCGTTTATATGCAGCGACCTCAGTCATTTGGCCGATTACACAAAACCCATCCCAAACCCTGTGTTTAAACTGATGAAGAAAAATCTTCCGGGTGCGTTTACTTTTATTCTTGAAGCCAACAATAATCTTCCCAAATATTTCAAAGGCAAAAAAACTGTGGGAATCAGGGTTCCTGACAATAATATCATCCGCGAAATCATTCGCGAACTTGGAAACCCGATCCTTTCAACATCGATAAAAGATGACGATGAGATTCTGGAATACACCACCGACCCTGAGTTAATTTACGAAAAGTACGGCGAAATTGCCGATGTGGTAATTGACGGTGGTTATGGCGAAATTGTGCCTTCGACAATTGTTGATTGTACCGGCGATGAAGTTGTGATTGTGCGCGAAGGAAAAGGAGTTCTTGAGTTTTAGGAATTATAACGATGTTAAAACTGATGCCTATTTTTTCCAGAAAGCAGGACTGAAAATCACAAGAATTGTAAATAATTCGAGCCTGCCCAACAACATCAGAAACGAAAGAAACCATTTGCCCAGCGGGTGAATGTGGGAATACGAAAATGCCGGGCCAACAGAACCAAGTCCCGGGCCAATATTGCCAAGTGAAGAGGCAACTGCACCCATTGAAGTGGCCATATCAGGTTCGAAAATCATAAAAATTACTGAACTCACACCGAAAATCATGATGTACAAAACAGCAAATGCAAGTACATTATTCATAATTTTCGAATCGACAACATGTTTGTTGAATTTTAAGGGGATAATTGCATTTGGGTGTACCATTCGTTTGAGTTCGTAATAACCATTCTTTAAAAGCATTACTACGCGCATAATTTTGAGCCCTCCACCCGTAGAGCCTGCCGACCCGCCAAAA
Organism: Prolixibacteraceae bacterium; assembly: GCA_003516705.1. Classification (GTDB taxonomy): domain Bacteria; phylum Bacteroidota; class Bacteroidia; order Bacteroidales; family Prolixibacteraceae; genus Draconibacterium. Next base: position 2,436 of record DPCJ01000004.1, read on the forward strand.
AAGAAAACAGCAAATATTACCACTACAAGTGCTGGTGGCCACAACATATAATCAACAGTGGCAAAACCGGTTGTGGTCATTATCGAAACCACCCAAAACAGCGAATTACGGAATGTTTCTTCAACTCCGGCAGGTACAATCAGCATTAGTCCGATGAAAATAATTAAAGTAAATCCAAGTGTGAATATGCCATAATATCTAAACTCTTCATCTTTAATTAATGGTTTGAATTTACCGCGAAGAGCAAAATAGGTTAGCGTGAAATTGGTGCCGGCAAGAAACATGAAAAGAATAATTACATACTGAATGTAAGGCGATGGCCAAAAAGCAATACTCGCTTGTTTTGTTGAAAATCCACCGGTTGCCATTGTTGCAAAAGAATGGCAAACCGCATCGAAAAGTGGCATTTTCCCAATCCAAAGCAAAACAGTTTCGAGTAATGTAAGAACTACATAGATAATCCACATGGAGGCAGCGGTTTGCCTGATTCGCGGACTTATTTTATCGGGTGTCGGACCAGGAACTTCGGCAATATACAACTGCATACCACCGATACCAAAAACCGGTAGAATTGCAAGCGACAAAACAATTATACCCATCCCGCCAAGCCAATGTGTAAGCGCTCTCCAGAACAGAATTCCATGTGGAAGTTCTTCGATATTGTTGAGAACCGATGCCCCTGTGGTTGTAAAACCCGACATGGTTTCGAAGAAAGCATCGGTATATGAAGGAATTGCACCAGTAAAAACGTATGGCAAAGCGCCTGATAATGAAAATAAAATCCAAACCAGCGCAACGATAATAAAACCTTCACGTTTGCCGATATCAGCAGACGCTTTTCGGGTCAAAAGATATAGAAGTGTTCCGGAGCCCACGCAAATGGCTGAGGCGAGCGCGATTCCGAATGTATCAGATTCGTTATAAATGAGTGAAACCATAAGCGCCAGCATCATTGCCACACCTTCAACCAGCATGAGTAAACCGGCCACACGCAAAATGATTTTAACGTTCATCTATAAAAGCAGATAAATTATTTAAAAAACCTTTCAAGTTTTTTTATGCCTGATGGAAGTGTGAATACAACCACTTTATCGCCGGGCTGAATTTGTGCATGCCCGCTGGCGATATAACCGTTTTCGCCTCTGATGTAGCCTCCGATAACTGCTTCTTCAGGGAAATCGAGATATTGAATTTCTTTTTCAGTGATTTTTGCGTTAGGTTTTGCTACAAACTCAAAAACCTCAGCATCGGTAGCCGTAAGGCATTTTACCTTCGAAATTTCTGCATTCAGCGTATATTTATAAATGTAACTGGCAGCATTCAGTTTTTTGTTTACCAGGCTGCCGATATCCATTTTCTCGGCCAACCCCGAGAAAGCCAGGTTTTCAACTTCGGCCACGGTGCGTCGCACACCGAATGATTTGGCAAGGTGACAACTCAGAATATTGGTTTCCGAATTACCGGTGGTGGCTACAAAAGCATCCATTTTTTCAATACCTTCCTCTTTTAAAAGTTTTATGTCCCGGCCATCGCCGTTAATTACAAGCACTTTCCCGAATTTGTCAGCAATTTTCTCACATTTTTCACGGTCGCTTTCAATTACTTTTATACGGTATTGGTCGCCCAGTTTTTCAATGGTTTTCTGGGCAATACGGCTACCGCCCAGAAACATGATGTTTTTTACCTCGAATGGTTTTTTACCGGTCAGGTCAAGTACCAGTTGTTGTTCGGCCCGGGTTACAATGAAAAAAACAATATCTCCGTTTTTTATAATATCGTTACCTTTTGGAATAATTGTCAGATTATCACGGTTAATTGCCACAACCGAAATATTGCGCTCTTCGAGCTGTAATTCTTTAAGCGGTTTGTCTTTTATAATCGCGTTTTCACGCACTTTAATACCCATCAGTAAAAGCTTGCCGTTCGAAAATTCAATGATTTGGCGTGTTACTGTTTGTTTTACTGAAGCCGTAATTTCTTTAGCAGCAAGACTTTCAGGGTAAATTAACTCGTGCACACCCATGTTTTTGAGTTTAGCCTTGTAATTTTCCTGAAGATATTCCGAGTTGTTGATTCGTGCTATAGTGCGCCCAACGCCAAGATATGAAGCCATAGTACAGGCAAGAACATTTCTTTCTTCGTACGGAGTTACGGCAATAAACAAATCAGCCTTTGCCAGTCCGGTACTTTTTAAATCCTGAAAAGAGTGTGCCGAACCAGTTACAGTCATAATATCGACTTGTGTACTGATTTTTGAAAGTTTTTCGGGAGAATCATCAAGTAGTGTGATGTCATGTGATTCGTCGGCAAGCATTTTAGCTAAATGCGATCCAACTTCACCGGCACCGGCAATTACAATCTTCATTTTTATATTGGTTAAAAAATCCGCGCAAAATAAATCATAAACTTTCTAATAATTACACGAGTTGAATAATTTATTAGTCATGTAAAATTAAGGCCAAAAACGATGAAAGTTACCAAATTTTTTGGAAGGCACCCCGATTGAAAGTGCAGTAAATTTGAGCGTTACTTTCGTCTGACCTTGAAAAAAATCTTTTGTTCGTTACGATAACCGTTGCTGAATCGGAATGATTCATTGAAAGCCACGATGGGCCTGGGTTAATCAGATAGTATCTTTTTGTGCTTAAGGTGTTTTTATTTGAATTTTTTCCGAAGTAGATGGTCTGGCCCTGAAAAAGAATTTTTCTGTTTTGCAGGAATACATCTTTGGTTCTGATTGAATCAGAGGCAAGTAGCATCACCGGCGTTTTTAGCCCAAGTGATTTTTGTGTTGCGGAAAACGGACTGTATTGTAGTTCCTCAGGCAGAACTTTTTCTTCAGAGATGACAAAATTCTCCCTGCCATCTATCAGATGAATAATCGGATTGGTGGTTGAATTATAAACAATTATACCGTTTGTATTTTCAGTATTAACTTTTTTGACAAAAGCTGAAAGGCTGAAAAGAAAAAGCAGGAATAACATCGATTTTAAGTTTTGTGAGCTGAATTGACTGAATACAAGAAATGAACTGACAATTAATCCGATAATTAAAAAGAGTTGTACTTGATTTACCGTTACCTGAAACACCGAAAGTGGCATTTGCTCAATTAAGGTTAATAATTTAAAGCTGTATTTCAGCGTAAAATTGAGGGTTACTGAAATAATATCGGATACAAAAGGAACATGATTTACAAACAATAACAAAATACCGGCCGGGGTTAAAAAAGCCACTGCTGGTATAATAAAAATATTCGTCAGCCAGAAATAAGTTGGGAATTGCGAGAAATAGAATGAAGTAAGCGGAAAAGTTGCAATTTGTGCAGCCACTGAAACAGTTATTAACGAAACAAAATACCTGAGCACACGGTTTTTTACATTTAAATATTCCCTGAGTTTTGGTTCGATAACAACAATACCGAACAACGCCGAATAGGAAAGCTGGAATCCAATATCGAACAGGCTGTTGGGATTGATGAGTAACAGAAAAAATGCAGTAAGCGCGAGTGAGTTATAAATGCTGGCTTTACGATGTATGTTTTCTCCGATGATATACACACTGAACATTGCTGTTGCCCGCAAAACCGAAGGTGACAACCCGGTGATAAATGCGTAAAACCATAAAATGATAATTATAGTAGTGGTGAAAACAAACCTTCCATGTTTGTTGCGTTTCAAAAATCCAAATAGAAAGTTGATAACCGCGAAAATGATGGCAACATGTAAGCCCGATACCGATAAAACATGCATTGCGCCAGATGAGGAAAATACCCTTCGTGTTTCAGGATCAAGCTCGCGGCTGTATCCAAGTGTCAGTGCCGAAAGAATTTCAAACTCCACCGAATCGATGGGCTGATTGCGGTACACATTAATCAATTTATCCCGCAATTTCTCAGCTTCACATATCAGCGAAAATCTGGAATTTCCGGTTTGTTGCCAATTTTCAGTAGCAAGATAAATCTGTCTGTAAATCTTGTGTCGTGCAAGGTATTTCTGATAATCAAAATCATACGGATTAAGTTTTGGAGTTACCCGATTTGGCGAACGATTAAAAAATATTTCATCGCCGGGTTTTAGTTTTATGGCATTTTCCGATTTTTCAAAATAGATTATTACTTTTTCATTGGTTTTGACAGCCGAATCTTGTAAAATCACATTGTTAACAACTACTGTCGATTTAAACGAATTGGGTTTCTCAACCGGACTTTCGAGAATTGTGGCAACATAAATTCCTTCGGAGTAAAAAAGGGGTTTTTCGTTGTATTTGTTATAAACGATGGCTCCCAGAACAACAAAAAACAGGTTGAAACAGATTCCGAAAAGCACTGCCGATGAATACCTGTATTTCAGGTTTAGAATTAGCAGGCCCAATAATAATAACAATAGTAATAATGAACCTACAATTACATTCAGTTGAAGGTACTGGCCAGCGGCGATTCCCAAAATAAGGGCAATTGCCAATCGCAGAAAGGGAATATTTTGAACTGCTTTCTCCAAAGGATTCCGTTTGCAGGATGATGTTTCTGAAACGTGAAATCCCTTTTGTGGGTTACATCTATTTTACAGGAATTTTTATTTTGTAATGCGGTTGCACTTTTCCGTAAGCAATGTCATTTAACTTGCTCTTCAGCAGTCGTTTTCGTAATGGTGAAAGATGGTCGGTAAAAAGTTTTCCTTCCAGGTGGTCGTATTCGTGCTGAATTACCCTGCCGGCAAAACCTTTAAAAACTTCGTCATGCTCAACAAAGTTTTCATCTAAATATTTTATTCTCACCACATCAGGCCTCGTAACATCTTCACGGATTTCGGGTAAACTGAGGCATCCTTCGTTAAACACCCATTTTTCGCCCGAAAGTTCAATGATTTCGGGGTTAATAAATACCTTTTTAAAATCTTTTAACTCAGGTTCGTCATCGGCTCCTGTTGAGGCATCGATAACAAACATGCGAATCGACATTCCTGTCTGAGGCGCTGCAAGTCCCACACCATCAGCATAGTACATAGTTTCCCACATATTTTCGATAATCTCCTGTAATCCTTCGGTTTCAGGTGATATTTTTTCTGCTTTTTTCCTTAAAACCGGGTCGCCATATACTGTAATCGGGTATTTCATCTCTACCTTATTTTATTTTTTTCCTGTTCCAAAAATGATTGTAAAATAATTGTTGCACTAATTCCGTCAACCAAAGCTTTGTTCTGTCGTTTTTCTTTTTTCAATCCGCCATCAATCATGGTTTGAAAAGCCATTTTCGATGTAAATCTTTCATCAGCAAGTTCCAGACGCATTTCGGGGTATTTTTGCTGAAACTTACGCAGAAACGGATTGATATACCTAACAGCTTCCGAGGCTTCGTTGTTCAATTGCTTTGGATAGCCAACAACGACGGTTTCAACTGTTTCTTTTCTGAAATATTCATCGATATAGTCCCAGATTTGATTGGATGGCACAGTTGTTAACCTGGTGGCAATAATTTTTGCCGGATCTGTAACCGCGAGGCCAACCCTTTTTCTTCCGTAGTCGATTGCTAAAATTCTTGCCATTAATAAAAAAATTCTGGCGGCAAAAATAGTGATTAACAGCTAATAAAAAAAGGAGAGTGTTCCTTTTGAGTGTATGAAACCGGGCCGTTTTTGATAACAAAAATTAAATTGGCACATGGTTTGTAAAATCAACAACAGATATCTTGAAAAGCGCTAAAAGAGAGAGTTGTAAAAGATGAATTCTTTTAAAAAATTAAAGTTATGAAAACTATTACATTCAGACTGTTAGCAACGATGATTACTCTGGCGGCAGTTACTACATCGACAAATACTTTAAATGCACAACGAAGATCAACCGGAAATTCTGAAAAAACAGAACAAGCCGGGAAAGTTAAGAGCGAACGCAGGGAAACAGTTAGGGAGAAAAGCGGTTCCCGCGACAATGCCTATGAAAGAAAGGCAGCTGGGCGTACAGTAAAAAATATAAATGAAGTAAAACGAAATTCATCAGTTCAACGAAACGAGCAGGAACGGAGTCGTGGGACTATTTCAGGCAGGACTGAACAAACGCAAAAGACCCAAAGAAACCCTGAAAATAGAAACAGTTACGAACGAAGTGACCGCGATAACAGGACTTCTGTAAAATCGGGAAACGATAGAGACAGGGATTATAACAGAACCAATAACGAGTGGCGAAATGCTGAAAGCCGTAACGATGAAAGAAGGACTTCAGGTTCGGTTGAGCGTGTTACCCGCGGAAACTACGAAGCTGACAGAAATGGTCGCTCCGACAGGATTTCGGGTGTTTCGAACCGCGAACGTTATCATTTAAATGATAATGACAACCGTTACAAACCCAATGATAATTATAAGGGTGGTAAAAATTACTGGTCGTCTGAAATACGAAATCATAACAAACAGGGAAAGAAATACAATAGCGGACATTACAATCACTGGGACAACCATTGGGAGTATTACCGCTGGAATCACAACAGCTGGCGGAATTATTACAGCTACTACGATCCTTATTCATACAGGCATCACAAATACTACTTTCAGCATCCTTATTATGGGCATGTAATCAGACGTTTTGTATATGAGCCAGCCATCTTTATTCACAACCATAACCGGTATTACTGCTACGACGGGCATTTCTTCAGACATCGTCCCGGGGTTGGTTACATTCTGGTTGACATTCCTTATGGTATGCAGTTCGAATTTATTCCTGATGATTATGAGATGGTTAATATCAACGGATATCTCTATTACAGGGTTGGAAATCTGTTTTTCGAATACACACGCTCGGGTTACGAACTGGTACATTATCCTGAACGATATTATGCATACGACGATAACTACTACAATGGAGGTTTCAGGTTTGAAATAACAGTAAATTAATATCCTGAAGTATATTTTTTAAAGCAGGCTGTTGTAACACAGCCTGCTTTTTTTTGAAATTTAAATCTTTTGTAAATAGTTTTTATACCCGGTGTGTTATTAGAAGAATTCAACTATTTTTATCGTTTCATAATCACCAATTATAAATTAGGAAAATGGCATCACCATTAAAACGCGATCAAATACCGCAAAAGCAAGCGGAGTACTGGAGAAGAAATTTTGCTGAGGAGCAAAAAGGAATTTTAAATCTTGATATTCCTCAAATTATTCTTCAAAGAGATACCTATAAAAAACTGGCAGGCGAAAACGAAAACCGGTTGCGCATATATCTTGGGCTCGAACCGGAAATGGCAGGAGGCAAATATGTTTTATGCGCCTACGCAGTTTCAGCTTTCCTGCTCGGGAGCGGTGACGTTTATGTTGATTATGAAACCCCGGTTTACAAACTGGGTGTTATTAACGAAAACTATTCGGACAGGTCAAAACTTGTAATAGAAAGTATCAGAAATTACAGAAAATGGAGGTTAGGTGAACTCGATTCAGCATCGGAAACCTCAGCTTTCAGGAAATATATATTTCCGAATGCCTACCTGTTTACTAAATACGAATTGCACGAAATATTTAATGTTCAGGCAAAAACTGAAGCTCAGATTGATTTTGGAGTTTCAAAAACAATGAGTATGATGATTTCGCCTGAGGTTCAGGCAAATAGATCTGTTGATGATCCGTGTGAAGTGTTTGACTACACGAGTCCTTGTCCGCCATTCTGCGACGAAGGAAGTATATACAACTCATGAATGATTTTTTTTATTGGTTGTCCAAATTGAGTGCTATAACCAATTTGGCAGCTTTTATTGTTGGAATTTTTTTGTTTCGTAATTTTAAGTACGAAATAAAAATTGTCTTCTACTTTGTTGCTTTTGGTATTTTTACCGAAACATTTTCGCGGTTGTTTCTGCATTTTGTGATGAAGAATGCAATGCCAATCGGGCATTTTTATTTTCCTGTTGCATTTTTGCTGGCAGGCTGGTTTTATTTTCAGATTCTTAAAGATTTCATAAAACCTGTATTTTTGATTGTGACAATTGCATTATTTGAGGTTTATGCGATTATAAATTCTGTTTTTATTCAAAGTCTGTTCGAATATGCAAGTCTGGAGTTTTCAATCGGGTCAATTCTTCTTTTTATGTTTTCGGTAGCTTTTTTTATTAAAGTAATGGTTGATGCTAAAATCACCAACCTTGCACGTGAACCCCTGATTTGGATTAATACAGCATTTCTGGTTTATTATACAGTCAACTTTTTTTATCATTCACTTTACAATCTCAGGGTTGATGCTTCAAAAGAAGTAACCAAAATCGCAGTCCAGTTTTTTTTCATTATGAATTTGTTGTTTTATTTTCTCATAACCATTGCTTTTCTGAAATGCAGGAAGAGTTCAGTTAAAAAAAGAATTAAAAACCGGGTTTAATTCATCGCTGATAATCAACTTATCAATAATTCTTGATTATTTTGGAATCAAATTTCAAAATATACTCAATGGAAGAAAGTAACAGTATCGTTCTCATCTATTTCATCGGAACTTTTGGGATGATACTACTTGCACTTTCCATCTTTTTCTTTTTTATTATTTATCAGAAACGAATGCTGAAGAAGCAACTGGAGTTGAATGAAACCCGGGCCCGGCAACAAAAAGATATTATTGCAAACACCATTCTGGCACAGGAGAACGAACGAAAACGAATTGCCCGCGATTTGCACGACGAAGTTGGGGCCATGCTATCTGTTGTAAAACTGAATGTCAGCCGCATCGAAAAGAAATCGGAGGAATCGGGTGCAAAAGAGTTGGCTGGTGAAA
>DPCJ01000028.1 GCA_003516705.1 Prolixibacteraceae bacterium
AAGGAAACCATTCAAAATCTAATTAGCCTGATACGCGATGAGGCTGCTGCTTTTCAAATTAACGGTACCGACCTGCTTTCATCTGAATTAAAACAGCTCGACCAGATTATTTCGCGACTGAAACAGCGAATTGATATTTCAAATGTTGCCAGCAATCTCGATGCTTACCTGGTATTGGAATCGGAAGCCAGTTACGATAAAATATTTGTTGAATATTGGACCATGTCGGGTGAGTTGGCAAATAATATCAGGCCTGGTTCAAAATTAAACGTTCGCAGAGGTGCCGACTTTAACGATAAAAATGTTGTTTTTATCACCCAAACCGTTGGAGGAAAACACACCTTACAAAAAGAAGAAAAAATTAATACGCTCAGAAGTTCCTTATTATCAAAAGGACGGGTTGTAACGGTTGAAGATGTGAAAGCATTAAGTATTGTGATTTTTGGCAGTACTGTTAAAAATGTTGAGGTGGAAAAAGGAGTTTTTCTGGACCCTGCTATTGGGAAAGGGATGAGCCGCTGCCTCGATGTTTTTATTACCTTGGGAAGAAATGACTTATCAGAACCTGAAATAAAACACCGGACCGAGGATTTAAAGAAGCAACTGATTCAAAAATCGACAAACATACTTCCTTACAGGGTGTTTGTAAAAACAACAGATTGAGTTCTGAATAAAAGTTGATAACTTGGGAGAGAAATAAGATTGAAATACTAACTTTTTGAAAATACGCCATGTTCAAGTTTGTTATTCTCATATCAGGGTTACTGTTTTTAGCCACAAATTTATCTGGGCAGGAAAATTTTGCCTCCAATGTTTCTACAAGTGTTTCTGACGACGAGAAGTTGTTGATTACCTTCGATATAAATGATAATGTGGCAAAGTCGTTTAATGTGATTTTAATGGTTACCTACCAGGGTAGTGCTGTAAAAGCCAGCTCGGTAATTGGCGACGTGGGTTCGAACGTAAAACCTGGTAGTGAAAAGGCAATTGTTTGGTATTTTAAAAACGATTTTAAAGGCGAAATTGGGAAAGTTAATGTTGATGTTTTTGCCTACAAGGAAAACGAACCACAGGCAATCTTCAAAATTCAATCTATCAGTAACAATGGCTATGCACCTTGTGAACTAAAGTTTTTAAATACATCAACGTATGCCAACGAGTACCAGTGGGATTTTGGTGACCCAGCCTCGGGAGCAGCCAATTTTTCGTTTCAGAAGGACCCGGTTCATGTTTTTCAGAAAGGTGGAATTTACTCAATAGCGCTGATTGCCCGAAGCACACAATTGCAACTTGAAAATACTTATTATCAGAGTATTGAGGTTAAGACACATGATGCCACAATTGCCGATTTTCAGATTCTGGGCGATGATTATTCTCCGGGTGCAAAGTTTAAGTTTGTTAATAAATCGGTAAATGCCGATGTTTTTTCATGGAACTTTGGCGATCCGACATCGAAAAAGAAGAATGAATCGGATAAAAAGGATGAGGAGCACAAATTTGAGAAAGCAGGCACGTTCAAAGTAAGTTTAATTGTAAAAAACAATTTCAGTAAAATTACCGACACCATTACCAAGGATGTTGTAATTGCGCAACAACAATTACCTGTTGCAAAATTTATTTTCAGCACCGCAAGCGATATTGCACCATCGCTGGTGGCTTTTAAAAACATGTCAGAATTCAGTACATCGTACAAATGGAATTTTGGTGACCCGGCTTCCGGTGAAAAAAATGCTTCAACCGAAGTTAATCCGGCTCACACTTTTGAAAAACCCGGGAATTATTTAGTTGAATTACAAGCATTTTCATCAAACGATAAAAAGCCGGTGAAATATATCGATACTGTAAAAATTAAAGATGTACCCAAACCACCCGAAGCACTTTTTACAATCGAAAACAATAATGTTTTAGGGCCGGCTACTGTGATTTTCAAAAACAAATCAAAAAACTCCACTTCTTATTCATGGGATTTTGGCGATCCGGAATCGGCAGCCAATAATATCTCAAATGCAGTGAATCCAACACATACTTATTTGAAACCAGGTATTTACAAGGTCGTATTAAAAACCACAAACAGAGTCTTTAATACTGAAAGCGTGTTTGCCGATAACGTAATAATCACCCAGGCATCAAAACCTCCGGTTGCCGGTTTTACCATTTCAAACAACAATGGCCTTGCGCCTGCCGAAGTAACTTTTGTCAACAAATCAGAAAATGCCGACAGTTTTGTTTGGGATTTTGGCGATACTGAAAGCGCCAACAATACTTCGGCTGATGCAATGCCGAAACATCTTTACACAAAAGCCGGCAGATTCAAAGTTGTTTTCACTGCAATAAACAAAACCACAGGCGAAAAATCTACTTTTTCTGATTTTGTGATTGTAAATGAACATGTTGTTACTGTAAAGGCAGAAGCAAAATTTGAAGTNNTACCAGGTGGTTTTATCAGCCAAAAACAAATCAACTGATGAACCCAGTAAATTTACCGGTTACGTTATTATTACCCAGGCTCCCAAACCTGAAATCAGACCGGTTACAAAATTCAGCGTTGTTGCTGAGCAGAACCTGAATGTTACGCGGCTAATTGCTTTTAAAACAACTTCAACTGATGTGGATTTATATGAATGGAATTTTAATGACCCTGAATCAGGAACAGCCAATTTTTCCACCGAACCAAATCCCACTCATAAATTCACAAAACCAGGCAGGTTTAAAGTCGAATTAAAAGTTACCAATAAGAAATCAGGGCTCACGAATACTTATTCCGATTTTGTAAATATTACCGAAACCGTTGCCGAGCCATTGGCAAAATTTGAAATAAACAACAATAACACAATAGAACCAGCTACAGTATTTTTTACCAATAAGTCCGAAAATGCAACAAGTTATGCCTGGGATTTTGGCGATCCGGCATCGGGAAGTCAAAATACTTCAACGGTATTAAACCCAAAGCATGAGTACAAAAAAGAGGGTACTTATAAAGTTGTTCTCGCGGTTTTAAATAATAATTCGGGGAAAGAAAATATTACAGAAAAGACAGTTACTGTGCTTCCTACATCGAATCCTCCTAAAGCAGATTTTGAATATCAGCAAATTGGTGAATTTGCCCCGGTAAATATTGAGTTTAAAAACCTTTCTGCGAATTACGATTCATGCAGGTGGAATTTTGGTGATTTTGATTCAGAATTAAATCTATCAAGTCAAAAGAATCCGGTTCATTTTTATAGTGTACCCGGAAATTATAGGGTAACCCTTGAGGTTATAAATCAGAAAAATGGCAGAGTTGACAAAATTTCGAAGGAAATTACCTTAAAGAGTGATTTTGTGACATTTGCCAAGACAGAGCAATTAGGCAAAACGTATTCAAATTTGTTAAGAATAATTCCAGTTTCTGATAATGAATTTTTGCTTGTTGGTAAAAAAGCAACCAAAGGTTCTGGAATAATAAAAATCGATAGGTTTGGCAATGCTCTGAAAGACAACGCGATGGATATTGAAGTGTTTGATATTTTGGATAAAGAAAACGATGGGAATTACTATTTTCTGGCAACTGAAAACACAAAAAATCTGTTTATTCAAAGTATCGACAATAATTTAAAAGTTAAAGGCGACAAAAAGATCTTTGCAGAAGTTGAGAAACTTAAAACCGATTTTGCATTCCCATTATTCAAAAAAGGTATTTCGGGCGATTTTGGTATTATTTCTAATGTTTTGAGTTCGAAATACGGTTTTGACTTAATGTACCAGAAAGCCGATAAGGATGGAAACTTTGTGCCAATGCCCGAGCGTACTTTCAAATATATCGGTACAAAACTGGTTACAGCAATAAACATTATGCAAGATGCCGGATTTTGCTTTACAGGATATTGGCAGGAGGATAAAAAATCGGTTCAGAAACTCTTATTTGCCAAAGTTGACCGAAATGGTGTTGGCGAAATTCATCTGATAAACTCGGTCAGAAATATCACTGGTTGCGACATTTCTGAATCGTTCCAGAATGGATTTGCCTTGTTAAGAGCCGAAGAGAATGAAGTAAACAGCAATTTCTTTGACCTTAGTTTTGCAATAATTGATGAAAACGGAGGCCCAACCGATTGTTCAAATAATTTGCCTTGCACAATAAAACGAGACGATGTTTTACTTTACAAACCTTCAATGATAAAAACAGTTGATAGCTATATTATTGCAGGACATGCTTTTAACGGAGCTGATTATAATATTAAGTTATTCTGGTTAGATAAAACAGGGAAAGAAATAATGCTTATTGAAGAGATAAAACTGCCGAACGACCAATTTGTTATGGACTTAATTCAAACCGATGATGGTGGCTTGCAAATTGTCGGGGCAGAAAGGCAGAATAAAACTTCAAAAGCTTTAATCATAAAAACCGATAAATTCGGGAAAATTTACACAGATTAATTCTTTTTCATTTTATCGATTTCCTGTTTCAGTACTCTGTTTTCAAGGTTGCATGCCCTGAGCTTCTGTTGAGCATCTTTTAACTCTTTTTCCAGCTTTTCGGTATTACCACCGCCGCCTCCACCGCCACCTGCGGAATTTCCTGCCTGAAGGAGACTTAGCTGGTTTTGTAATTGTAATCTTTCAAGTTTGCATTGTTCAAGCTCCTCATTGGCTTTATCCGATCCACCAAGTTCTTCCTGTAATTTTATTTTGTCGTTGTAGGCCAGTTGCAAAGCCGACAAAACTTGAATTACGTCTTTATACATCACGGGTTCCCACGATTCGCTTTCAATAATCTGGTTTTTGGTTGAACTCAGTAAAGCACCAATATCCTGGTTTAAAACTTCGATATTTTCGCCTTGTTCGCTGCCATTTGGCAATTTCATCAATAATTCTTTTGTTTTGGCAACATTCGGAGCAAAAACTTCACGTTGAAATTTCAGGTTATTCTTCAATGTTTCCAATTCAGTTTTTGCGTTGTGATCTGAAATTTTTGAAACATTCATTGTAGAAAATCCTAAAATGACAGCAATGGCAAAACTGAGGATAAAAAGTCCTATAACTTTAAACATTGCTTTTTGTCTCTCTTTATGATTCAGTGGTTTCATTGTTGTTTAAATTTTTGATTTTTACTGCTCTGTTACAAATCAGAATGTCGTTTTCTTTTATTTTACAGTCTTTAATCCTGTCTTCGGGATCGAGAGCCACATTCCAATGCAAAATCTTACTCTTCTGTCTGAAGAAAATCCATTGATCGGGGATCTTATTCTCGTCTGAAAAGGATATTCTTGATTCCGGGTGCCGGCTGTTGTAATCGTCGATAAAAAAGAAGAAAAGCCGGCCAAGACTCATTTCAGCCGGAGCCTTTGCTCTGAATGTGGTTGATTCTTCAGAATTTATTGTTTTCTGAAAAACAAAACTTATCACTACAGGGTTTTCCATTTCTTCATCTGACGGATCTTCCGGAGTTTTTTCGGGGTATTGCCAGGTTTTAAACTCTTTTTGTGGAACTTCAAGCAACCTGTCAATTGTATGTTTCAGCAGAAATGGAATTAAAAACCAAAGCATTGTGAGCGTCCATACAAGTTGTGCTTTTGAGTGAACCAGAAACGTAAACCCGAGATTTGAAAAAAGATAACTGAAAACCAGAATGCAAATCATGAAAAACAGCTGTACACTAAATATTTTTGCTTCAAACCACGGAAGTAGCCGGTTTATTAAAAAAATATTTAAAGTTCCGATTGCAATTATTATTGCCTGTGCCAGAATAAGTGGTACAATTTCGTTATCGTGTTCCGACAAAAGCAGCAACAGGGGAGAGGCAAGCAGCAAAGAAATTACAACGATGTACAATAAGCTGCTTAAACCATATTTTTTTAACCCTGCCACTTTTTTTAACATGGTTAAAAAAATACCTGCTCCCAAAACCAAAGTACCAATTTTTAAAGCCAGACTTGCTCCATTCATTATAGTTGCATAATTTATAGGGTCATAAAAATAGAAAAGAATGGAATCATATCCTAATTTGATATCCTCTGAATTAAAGTATTAAATGACAAGTTCGTTCATTTGAGAAAACCAGGGTTTTAAATTAAATATCACACAACTCTTCGGATAATATATCTTGATGTTAAATCAGGATAATTGAAATGGCAATGACTGATGATATCGCTTGTGAGCGAAAACAAATTTTCGGCATGATACAGACCAAAGTTGGGGTCAAAAAACTGAAATTTGTTTCCTGATACCCAGGTTCCCATCGAATGACCAACCGAGCCTGCAGCGTTCCATATCGAAATTATATGAAATCCTTCAGTGGAAAGGCTTACGAGAACAGAATCTTCATGCAGAGACTGGATAAACAACCCTGAATTCAGTATAATGTTTTCATCTCCTCTTTGTTGTCCAATCATTCCTGCTGCCTGTTGTACCAGAAATGCCCCCGGATTACCAATCTGCCAAACACGTGTGACACCACCTGTTTCTTTTGTTGACTTTATCCAACGCGTAGTCATTGAAATACAGACACCGTAATTTCCCCTGGTGGTTTCTAAATTGTTGTTGGTTCGAACATGATCATCCAATTTCATTGATGTAAGTTTTAAATATTAAAACAACTTTGTTTAAAATGTAGTGCCCACAATCCAGCTGCTACTTAAAAAATTGTGTTATTAACCGCCGATTAATACTGTTGGTAAACCAACTAATATTGTACCGCCGTGTGCTGTTGAGTCGCCCATTCGGGCAGCAGGCATTCCGCCAATTAATACGGTTGCTGAACCTTTTATAATTGTATCTGGCGGGCCAGCACATGTTGCCATATCGCCAACTCTTGCGGCTGGCATTCCTCCTATTAAAACAGTAGGACATCCCGGTGGTAGAACCGGTCCGCCAACATGTGGTTTTGGTCCGTCTGACATCGGACAAACGTGCATATCTCCTGCTCTTGCTGCTGCCGGCATTTTTATTTTTTATCAGTTTATTGTAATTAAAGGTGCCGTAAATTGTAATTTTCCGCCCGATGTTACTGAAGTATTTACACCTACCGTGATTGAATAAGAGTTTGCTACAGTCAAATCAACTGATTTGCCTGCTGTGAAATTAACATTCTGGCTTGATGTAAATTCAATATCAGCTATTGCAATTAGTGAAAATTTGTCCTGTGCCGTTACTTTGATTTCTTCCAGCGCATTAATTTCAATTTTTTTCTGACTGCTCAACTCAATTCCTGAATCAGCCTTAATTTCAATTTTATCAGCATTCAGCTTAAGGTTTCCGTTTGCATGAATTGTAAGTGTGCTGTTGGCACTATCAAGCGTGACTCTGTTTTTGTCTCCTTTGTCATAAATCGTAATTTTTTCTGCGCCATCAGAATCGTGCAATTCTATTGTGTTCCCCGACATGGTTCTTATAGCATGAATTTTTGCATTTTTTTCATTGGTATTACCTGCCCATGCTGAATCGGGTTGAGCATCTTCATCGTAAAGATTTCCTAAACAATAAGGTTTCTCAATATCACCACCTTCGAATGCAATGAGCACCCTCGAATTTACAGTAGGAACAAAATATATCCCGCTGTTTTTGTGTAAATATGGGGTAAGCACCTTTATCCAGGGAGTTGACAGTTTTCCTTCCATCCACCAGAAACTTATTTTTACCCTCCCCAGTTTTTTGGGATCTTTATTGTCCGTTACCATCCCCAACTGATTGTGAGCCTTTTTGATAAAATATGGATTGGTGTTTTCAGGAACCTGTGATTCAGCAGGTATTGCAGTAAAACTGTTCTGATATGTAAGTAAATTATTAAAGCGGTGCTGTACCGAAGTTATTAAGTGCCTACCGAAACCAATGGTATCAAAACTCTTTTCTTTTTTGCTGTTAACCATCACCTGCAACCCCGTTGAAAGAAAAGGGTTTGTTGAAATACCTTTCAACTCAGTAAGATTCACCGCATCTTTTATTTCATCGGTTTCTCCAACCTGGGTTAATGCGTTTTTATATTCAGTTTCTTTTACATTTAAATGTTCGTAATAATCCTTCCCTTCTTCGGCAAATAATTGTTTTGATTGTTTTAATGCATGTTTTCCGTAAATATTCAGGTTACTGTCGGTTTTTGAACTACCCGACTTGTAACGATGGACATCCATGGTGAGTGAATCGACCGAGAATAGCTGGAACTTCACTGGATTTACTTTTAACCCGTAATTGAATTCTTCCAGATCGTAGCCAATTGTAAGCGAATGTTCTGCATCGGGAATTTCACCAAAGATAAACTCCTTGCCATTGAAAAAAAACCATTCTCCATACCTTATCGACAGCCGTTGTAAAAAATCAAAATCGCTTTCCTCGTACTGAACGATGTAATCAAAGAGCTGTGTTTGCCTTGGCTTTACTTTTGACTTTAATGGATATGGCTTAAGTACTTCTTTTACAATATCTTCGAGCGTTTTTTCAAGAAATGCCCTGCTTGCAGGTTTTTTGTCCAAAAGTATTTCACTGCTTCCCCCCGAAATAATTACCTGGTCTTTATCTGCCATTCCGCTTTTCCGCCCCTGAATTTTTGTTACATATCCCTTGAAAACAATAGCATCCTTTTCTCCGGCTTCTAATTCAGTTTTAACGATAATAACAATTGGGAGACCCAAAAAATCTTTTGAATTTTCAATCAGAAATGCATCTGGTTTTTCCAACGCATCGTACCTGCATACAATTTCAAAACCATCTTTGGCATACATATTCTGGTTAATGGTTATGGTATCGAAATCTTTTAAGGGGGTTCCATTTATTTCGATGTTAATTTTTGATACAGAGTCCATTTTTTTTCAAAGCTATGTATTACCTGACGTCCACATACTTTCGTGTACAACACCTGAAATCGTTATCATTCTGGCTGAGATTACTAGCCTGATAACGATGTCGGTCTGGTCGTTAAAATCTTCTTTATAATCAACCAGCAGGGCGTCTTCAAATTCCACCGATCGTTTCGGTCCAGTGTCTGTAACGCCTGTATAAACAATTTTTCCATTCTTTCTGATGTTTCCACCAAGCATCCACTGAATGATTTCGGGGTCTTCGCCTCCGTGCAAGGTCAGATTTATCATTCCTGCCCTTACTTTTGAACTTGTCATTCCACGGGCATCAACATCCTGAGAAAAGCTAAAACTGCTGGAAAGGATTTTAATTCCCTGGTTTTCCTTACTATGTCCTTGAATATGCAACCTGGCTGATAATGACATATCTGATTTTTTTATTTGTACTAAAACTGAGTTTAAAACTCAGATAAATAAACAGGGAGCAAGACAAAAAAAATAAAACTCCCTTTGATCAACACAAAGGGAGTTTTCATTTTACATGGCCCATTCATTTTCGTGTTCTCCATTTCCTACTTTAATACTTCGGGCAGAAAGGGAAATGGATTGTATCATTGCTCCCGCCCCAGCTTCATCAAATGATTCTTCGAAATGGACCATGTACGATTCAACAATTTCCAGCTCTTTCATTTTAGAGTCTTCGTCGCGTTTGTTGAAAGTGACCTTTGCATCTTTTTTCATGTAGCTGTCACACATCCACTCGAATAAACCAGTGT
>DPCJ01000196.1 GCA_003516705.1 Prolixibacteraceae bacterium
GTGGTTTTAAACTGGCCGGAGATGTTGTTTTGAAACCTGGTGAACAGGCAACGTTGAATAAAAATTCAAAGGAATTCACCATTAAAAATGTGAATACAAAATGGTACACCTCGTGGAAAGACAACAAACTGATTTTTATCAATACAAGTCTGAAGGAANNAGGAGGAAATTTATGAGATAAACCGGAAAAATAAAAAAGCCGGAAGGTGCTGCAACACCAACCAGCTTAAGCGTTTCGATAAAAAATATGGTGGTAAACCACCAATAAAGCTATTAATCAAAACATTTCGAATTTATGAAAAAATTGAGTATTCACGCCTTTCTGCAAAGCAGAAGGGTAAAAAAATGGTTTTTAATGATGAAACTAACGATTGTGTTACTACTCGCAGGGTTAATGCAGGTTTCGGCCACCGTTTACTCGCAGGCCACCAAATTTAACTTCAAAGCCGAAAACAAACAGGTTGTTGAAGTGCTGAAAGAGATTGAAGACAACAGCGATTTCAGGTTCTTTTACATTCGCGAACAGGTAAACGTTGAACGAAAAGTAACTGTTGACGTTACAAATGCCACCGTCGAGAATATTCTCGACCAGATTTTCAGCGACCAGGGAATTGCATATAAGGTAATGGATGATAACCTTGTTTTATTAAGCCCCGACAAAAATATCACCGAAATCGAATCGGTGTCAATGGCACAGCAAAAACAGGTATCGGGCAGTATTTCAGATGAAAAAGGCCTGCCATTGGTAGGTGTTACGGTAGTAATTAAAGGCACAACCACCGGAACCGTTTCCGATGTAAACGGGAAATACCAGATTTCCTCAGTTCCTGAAAACGCCACACTTGTATTCTCATTTATTGGTATGAAAACCCAGGAGATTGTTTTGGGTGCCAATACTACAATCAATGTAGTTATGGCAGAGGCAATTATTGGAATTGAAGATGTAGTGGTAACCGCACTGGGTATCAAACGCGAGGAAAAAGCGCTTGGCTATTCTGTGCAAAAAGTTGATGGTGAAACGTTGAACACTGTAAAAGGTATTGATGTTGGAACCTCGCTGACCGGTAAAGTGGCGGGGATGCTTGTAAAAAACAGTTCAGAATTTACTGCCGAACCTGTAATTGAAATCAGGGGAGAAACACCACTTCTGGTTATCGACGGCGTACCTTATGGAAATATGAAACTACGTGATGTTCCTTCTGACGATATCGAAAGCATCAGCGTATTAAAAGGTGCAACTGCTTCAGCGCTTTATGGTTCGCGCGGGGCAAGCGGTGCAATTATGATAACAACATACCGTGGCAGCACAAACAAAGGTTTTTCGGTAACCTTAAACAGCAGCACCATGTTTAATGCTGGTTACCTTGCTATTCCTGAGATACAGTCAACCTACGGACGCGCTGTAAAAACCAACGCCAGCGGGGCGCTTGAATATGTTCGCTCGGGTGATGGCGCATGGGGTTTACCACTCGAAGGCCAGACAGTAATTCAATGGGACCCGGTTTCAAAAACAATGATGCCAATGCCATATTTACCGGTGGGTGCCGATAACTTTAATAATTTTCTTGAACAGGGTTATGTGTTGAACAACAACGTAAATCTTGTGCAGCAAGGCGAAAATGGAAGTTTACGTGCTTCGGCTTCCTGGGTGCAAAACAAAGGACAATATCCAAACTCAGTTTTCGATAAAATTACTTACTCACTTGCAGGTGAAATGAAAATTGACAAATTCCTGCTTTCTTCAAGCATGTCGTACAATAAACAGGTTACTCCAAACAAGGGTTTTAGCGGTTACACCGGTTACGACCCGATGTACAGTATGTTGATTTGGGGCGCTCCCGACTGGGATGTCCGCAATTACAAAGATTACTGGGTAATTCCAAACGAAGTGCAAAACAGCAGTTATACTGCCGGAAACAATAACCCGTATTTCGACAGGTACGAAAGAACACACAGTGTTAATAAGGATATTTTCAGCGGTACACTTGCCATTTCATATGATATTACAAAATGGCTGAAAGGTACTTTGAGAACCGGTTATGATACTTACAGCGACAGACAGGAAATTCAGGTTTCAAAGGGTTCGTTTCAGGGAGCGGGTAGCGCCAGAATGATACCGAATGGTACCGAAGTGTGGGGCGAGTCGCAAAAGGGTTCGTACAACATGGGTGTGAGCAGGGGTTTTAGCACAAACAATGATTTGATTTTTAATGGAGAATATACTTTCGATGATTTTAAAATTGAAGGTTTGGCCGGGGGTTCATTGTATTATGGACAGGATGAAGGAATTGAAGCGCGTGGAAGAGGTGGTCTTTCCATCCCCGGATTTTATTCGCTGAAAGCTTCTGTTGACCCGGTTATTGTAAATTCAATGATTTACAAACGACAGGTAAACAGTTTGTACGGAAGACTCGGTGTTTCGTATAAAAGTTTTGCTTTTGTTGAGGCCACTTTCCGTAACGACTGGGTTTCAACATTGCCCGAGTCAACCCGTTCTTACTCCTATCCATCAGTTTCGGGAAGTTTAATTCTTTCCGAATTATTACCCGAAACAACCTGGCTTTCGTTATGGA
The DNA here is from genome assembly GCA_003516705.1 of Prolixibacteraceae bacterium. Classification (GTDB taxonomy): domain Bacteria; phylum Bacteroidota; class Bacteroidia; order Bacteroidales; family Prolixibacteraceae; genus Draconibacterium. The sequence goes on from DPCJ01000196.1 coordinate 2,574, forward strand.
AAGTAAGAAGTTCGTGGGTTACTGTAAAAACTCCGGCATCTGTTTATGCCATCAACAATGTGTTCAGTATCACAAACAATGTCTGGGGAACTTTAAGTTCGGCAACATTGCCAACAACCATTCGCGGTACCGAGGTTCTTCCCGAATCGTCAGCTACCTGGGAATTTGGTACCGCGGTGAACCTGTTTAAAAACAGGGTATCACTCGATGCAACCTACTATGCAAAACGAATGTTCGATTTTCTTAAATCAACTGGCATAACTCCGGCATCCGGATATTCAGCCAATTATATCAATATTGATGAAGAAATTACACGCAGAGGAGTTGAACTGGCGCTCAATGTTACGCCGGTAAAAAACAACGACCTGCAATGGGATGTGTCACTCAACTGGTCGAAATTTGCACGGTATTACACGCAACTCGACTCACTTTATTCAGCCGACAAACCCTGGGTTAAAGTGGGCGAACGTGCCGACGCATATATTTTACGCGATTACCAGAAAGATCCGGATGGCAACATCATTCACAATGCCAGTGGCTTGCCAATGTATTCAGGTTACGATTCAAGATTTGGTTATGCCGACCCCGACTGGATTTGGGGGATTGGAACATCATTAAAATATAAAGACTTTGCGTTGAATGTTTCGCTTGACGGACGAGTTGGTGGTCTGGCCCAATCGATAACAGAAATGTACATGTGGCGTTCAGGAAACCACCCCGAATCGGTTACGCCTCAACGTTATCTTGATGCAACAGTCGCCGGTTCAAAAAATTATGTTGGAGAAGGAGTGAAAGTGATTTCGGGAACAGTTGTCTACGATACCTATGGCAATATTACCAGCGATACGCGTGAATATGCACCCAACGATGTGGCCACAACTTACAAAACCTACATCGAAAACCTGCACAAAGGAACAGCATGGGGCGGATCTCCGTCTCCAACCGAAGCATATTCCACCACCTTTTTGAAAATCAGGGAATTGTCGCTCACTTATTTTGTTCCGCAGCAACTGGCCTCAAAAATCGGCGCCCGCGATATTTCAATATCAGCAATCGGTCAGAATGTGTTTTACTGGGCAAAACAGTTTAAGTATTCCGACATTGACGGTGGCTCAGAAAACTTTGTTGACCCATCGCANNAAATAGAAATTGTAATATGAAAAATATAAATAAATTAATCAGTCTGGGTTTGATGCTGGCTATAATTTTAGTCACCGGTTGCAACCAGTTTGACGACATCAATACAAATCCTGACACAGTTACCGATGCAAGTGCATCAATGGT
>DPCJ01000169.1 GCA_003516705.1 Prolixibacteraceae bacterium
CTCCTATGTATGCCTCATCTCGTTTTAGTATAAATTGCTCTCCGGTCTTATTACAGTTTAAATGAGCATTAATACCTGCCATAATTCCTTGAGCACCTGCTTCTTCATAACCGGTTGTACCATTAATTTGCCCCGCAAAAAACAGGTTTTTTATGATTTTAGTTTCGAGGGTATGATGCAACTGCGTTGGTTCAAAATAATCATACTCAATGGCGTAACCTGGCCTGAAAATTTTAACATTCTCCAACCCTTGTATTTTTTGCAAACCACGGTATTGAACATCCCATGGCAGAGATGATGAAAATCCGTTCAGATAATATTCAATCGTTGTTTCTCCTTCGGGTTCAAGAAATAACTGGTGCGTATTTTTTTCAGCAAAAGTTACAAGTTTCGATTCAATACTCGGACAATATCTCGGACCTGTTCCCTGAATAGTTCCATCGAACATTGGCGAATCATCAAATCCTGCTTCCAGCTCGTTATGTACATCAATATTTGTATAAGTAATCCAGCAGGAACGTTGTTTCAGTTTACTTTCGGTACCTGGTAAATACGAAAATTTATAGTATCCCTCATCACCTTTTTGTTCAATTAAAGCAGTAAAATTGATTGTTCTCCCATCAATTCTTACCGGTGTTCCTGTTTTCAGTCGCCCGGTTTTAAAACCTGCATCAACCAATTGTTCAGTAAGATTATATGATGCTCCCTCTCCTATTCTGCCACCTTTCATTTGAGCTGAGCCGATATGAATTAATCCGTTTAAAAAAGTTCCGTTAGTAAGTACAACTGTTTTCGACTTGAACTCAATTCCAATCTTTGTTTTTACTCCTTCAACAATTCCATTATTAATAATGAGTTGTGTAACAGCATCCTGCCATAAATCAAGGTTTTCAAGGTTTTCAAGCGTTTCTCTCCAAAGCTCTGAAAACCGGAATCTGTCGTTTTGCGCTCGCGGGCTCCACATGGCCGGGCCTTTTGATTTATTCAGCATTCTGAACTGAATGGTTGACTTGTCAGAAATAATTCCTGAATACCCACCAAGAGCATCAATCTCACGCACAATCTGCCCTTTAGCAATACCACCCATCGCCGGATTACACGACATTTGGCCATACTTGGTCATATCCATTGTTATCAACAATGTTTTCGATCCTAAATTGGCGGCAGCGGCAGCAGCTTCACAACCGGCATGTCCCCCGCCAACAACAATTACATCATAAATCGGCATCATAATTCCATCTCACTTAAATCCACACCACTTAAATAAAAATTCTCCTTCTCGCGCATTAATTGCTGGTCAGGGGTTGTTTTATCTTTATAACCGGCTAAATGTAGTACTCCATGAAAAATAACTCTTACTAATTCGTTTAAAAATGTTGTATTAAACTTTTCTGCATTTTCTTTAACTCTGTCAACACTTATAAATAGATCTCCTGAAATAATATCATTTTCAACATAATCGAAAGTAATTATATCCGTAAAATAATCATGTTCAAGGTATTTCTTGTTCATTTCGAGCAGGTAATTGTCGGAACAAAAAATAATAGTTATGCTTCCAGTCTTTTTTAATTCATTACTAATCAGTGATATAATGTATTTCTTTAAAACTGATTTTTTAATTTTAAATGGTTTGGTGTCTTCAAAGAATACTTCAATTTTATTCACTGCAATTAATTTTAAACTGAATACAATTTCCCTTTTCGTTAAACTCTATATTTTCAGTAATGGTTTTAATAATAAAAATCCCCCTTCCCGACTCCTTTCTGATATTTTCTTTCACAGTTGGATTTTTAAGTTCGCTACTGTCAAAACCTTCTCCTTCATCTTCAATCCACACCGATAAATCATTTGCCAAACAACTAATTTTTACAGTAACAGTTTTTGATAAATCATTTTTATTTCCGTGTTTAACGGCATTAATAACAGCCTCACTAACACATAAATACAACTTATTGAAATGCTTTTTCGACAGGTTATATCGTGTGAAAATATCCTCTAAAAAATATTCCACCTTTTTTAACTCTGATGTATCAGATTTTATCTCAAGTATCTCAGGAGGTCTGTTTACCACTATTTAGTTTCTATATTCTTTAAATACTGTTTGTACTTGTTATTATAAAAGTTGTGCAATTTATGCGAATTGCGGTTCAAATACTCAATACTATAATTTTCCTTCTCCTTATACTCAAAAAATTTAACCGGGTTACTGTAGAATTCATCAGCAGTCTGCGACTCGCGCTTGTCTTCAAAATCGCGTTCTAATTCAGCTTTTTCGGCTTCAAGCAAACGGGTTGTGATTTGATTTTGGCGTGCTAAAGTTTGTGCATTTATCGATTTGTTCATCAGCTCTTTACGGTTTTGTTCGAGCATGTTGTCAATCTGTTGAAGTTGCTTTTTAGCATCGCTTCCCACACTTCCGTTGTTCATCATTTCGCGAAGCATTTGCTGCATCATTTCGTGTTGCATCAGCGACTGTCCCATTTGTTGACCCATCTTTTGGGAATTTCCGTTTTTCATCTGCTCAATCATTTGCTGCAACTGCTGTTTTATACTTTCTGATTGTTGCTTTAATGAACTCATTCCCGGTTTTTGACCGCTACCCGGCTTTTCGCATTCCTGGTCGCCGGGCTGTGCATTCGCCATTTGCTCTTCAAGGTTTTCAAGCGCCTCGTTTAACATGAGCGCCAGGTTATTTAACGATGTAACCGCAAATTGCTGACTTACCCGGGCGTTCGGAAACAGTCCTTCCTGCATTTCTTCGGTAGCTTTTTTAATATTCATTTCCATTGTAAGCAACTCGTTGTTTACAATGCTTGTAATTTGTGGCGTACGCATGGCAAGGCTGTACAATGAATCTTTTACTATTTGAGTTTGCTCAAGTATTTTCTTCTGATCGCGGTTTAACTGAATTAATGCCGGGTCTTTGTCGGCAATTCCGTTTAATCCGGTAACCAGCTTTTCCTGCGAAAACGATAAGAAAATAAGGTTACTGAGAATTTGTTTCAGGTTCTCAATATTCTCCATGTTTTCTTCTTTCGTATTCATATCAAGCATTTGTTGCATCGAAAATGCAAGATTTTGCAACTTTTCTTT
>DPCJ01000198.1 GCA_003516705.1 Prolixibacteraceae bacterium
ACCACATAAATCACAACATTGTAACCTACATTAATCCAGAATAATCCCATAGGTTTCCGTTCATACAGCACATCGTTCAGCCTACTTGTGGCAATCCAGAAAACTGCAATCATCAGCCCGGCGAAAATGCCAAAAAAAACATCTGCTTCGGCACCCAGAAACATGGCAAGCGATAACGCGGCCAACAAAGTGGCAACATAGTTAACACCAATTATCACTGGCATTGGCAGCCATTTCTGCTTACTCATTTCGTCAAGGTTAAAACCGTTCAGTTCCATCCATTGCTTGCCAAAGAGTGGCCCATACCAAATCCATCCTACAAAAAAAGCACTAAAAGCTGCAACTATCACTGCGAGGAAGTTAATGTTCGAAATTACCTGTTCAAAATCCATAAGCTTAATTTTTTATTAATGCACGACCAATATACAGACATTTAAATCTTTTTCTGATATTTGCCCTGATTTTTTAAACGAAGGGAAGAATGAGTTGTACAGGATGTTCATTTAATAATACGGCAGGTAATCTGTCAATCAACAGTTACAGTTGGCTCGATGAGTTGCCCGATACCTCCGACCAGTCGGACATTGTGGAAGTGAAGTTTAAATCGACAAGAAAAGAATATTATAAAAACAGCGATAAAATTGACCTGAAACGCGGAGACAAAGTAGTTGTGGCCACGGCTCCGGGGCACGATGTTGGCGAGGTAACATTAACAGGATACCTGGCTGAAAAACAGTTTAAACTGAAAATAAAAAATTCTGAAAGCTATAGGATGAATAGTGTTTACCGAAAATCAACAGCTGCCGATGTTGCTTTGCTGCAAAATTCACGTAACCGCGAAAAACCTGTAATGATACGTGCCCGCCAGATTGTGCTTGAATTGGGACTTGACATGAAAATTGGTGATGTTGAGTTCAGGGGCGATGGAAAAAAAGCCATTTTTTATTACTTAGCCGATGGACGTGTCGATTTCAGGGAATTGATAAAAGTGTATGCCCGCGAGTTTGGAATTCTGATTGAGATGAAGCAGATTGGCGCCCGCCAGGAAGCCGGAATTGTGGGCGGAATTGGCTCGTGCGGGAGGGAACTTTGTTGTTCGAGCTGGCGGACCAACTTCAAAAGTATTTCATCGAATGCAGCGCTGACACAGGGGTTGTCGCCATCGGCACTGAAAATGGCCGGCGCTTGCGGCAAGCTGAAATGTTGCCTGATGTACGAACTTGATACTTACATTGAAGCACAAAAAGATTTCCCGCGTGAACTGCTTAACCTTGAATTGGCAAAAGGAATAGCGCGGCCCTTCAAAACCGATTATCTGAAAAAGGAAATCTGTTATATAATGGAAGGCGGAGGTGGTATGTTTTATCTTTCATTGCAACAGGTTAAAGATATTATTCAAAAGAATAAGCGCGGAATCAGGCCCGAAATCGGAAGTGCGGGTGAAAAGGCAAAAGAGGAAAACCAGATGGAGGTGAAACTTGATGAGCGACTTGACCGGTTCGATAAAAACAAACGGAGCATCAACAAAAAACGTAGGTCGAAATTTAAACCAAGACCAGCAGAATCGGGAAAGTAACTTTTTGAAGATTGATTTCAGCAGAACGATGAACCTGAACCAAGTTCAGATTGACGAATAAATTGGTACCTTTTTTCTGATTACAGTCATTCCGTCGCGAAGCGGCAGTATCACTTTTTCAACGCGATTGTCGTTTTTAATCAGCGAGTTAAACGCAATAATTCCCTGAGTCTGCCAATCGTCGGCAGCAGGTTTTTCCAACACTTTTCCACTCCAGAGTGTGTTGTCGGCAACGATGTAACCGCCGGGACTTACTTTGTTAAAAACGGCGTTGTAATAAGCAGAATATTCAGGTTTGTGTGCGTCGATAAAAACGAGATCGAAAGAGTCGGCTAAACCGGGAATAATTTCGAGAGCGGGGCCAATCCGTTGTTCGATTGTATTTTCAAATCCGGCTTTTTTGATGAATCGGGCAGCCAGATTTTCGAGCTCATCGTCGATTTCAATGGTAATCAGTCTTCCGCCGGGCTGTAACCCTTTGGCTAAACAAATGGCCGAATAGCCTGTAAATGTACCAATTTCGAGAATCTTTTCAGGCCGTATCATTTTCGAAAGCATCGTCAGAACTGCTCCCTGCAAGTGCCCCGAAATCATGCGCGAACCCAGCACTTTCAGGTGCGTTTCCCTGTCGAGTTCCCGCAAAACCTCATCTTCTTCATCAATGTGATTCACAATGTATTTTTCGAGTTCTTTCCGAAGCATTTTTTTATTGATTAATTAATGTATTTAAAATACTGATTACCTTAAATTTAACAATTTATCAGTTTGTCAGTTTGTCAATTTCGCATTGATACATTTATCTGTACACCAAAGTACTCAGCCGGCTTTCGTCAAGAATTTCGTTGGCAACTTCAAGCAAATCCTTATCAGTAATGGCTTCAATTTTTTTAAAAACCTCGTTTAACGGGTCAACACGGTTGTAAAGCAGGTAACTTTTCCCGATGGCCAGCATCAAATCATCATGACTTTCGGTCGAAACAGCAATTTGCCCTATCATCTGTTTCTTTGCCTTGCTGAGTTGAAGTCCGCCCAATTTTGTGTCGCGCAAAAGTTTGAACTCCTTTTTTACCAATGCCAGCGCTTTTTCAAAATTTCCGTTGTCGGTGCCAAAATACACGTTAAACAGACCAGTATCGGTGTAAGCTGTGTAGTTCGACTCAACATTGTAAGCCATGCCACGGCGCTCCCGCAATGAGAGGTTCAGTCGCGAATTCATGGCCGGACCGCCAAGAATATTGTTGAGCAAAACCATCACAATTCGTTTCGGGTGTTGCACATCGTAGGCAATATTGCCAATCATACAATGGCTTTGGAACGTGTCTTTGTCTTCAACACGGGTTCCGGGCTGGTAATTTTCAAACGGTTTTCGTGAGTCGGTGCGCAGTTTTGCGGGAGCATTTCCAAAATGTTTTTCGGCATATTTTATCAGCCTGTCGAATTTAAGCTTACCCACCGAACTAATTACCATTTCATTGGTATGGTAGTTTTTCTCGATAAAATTAAGGATTGAATCGCGGTTGAATTTGTTGATATTTTCGCTGGTTCCCAAAATGTTACGGGCAATCGGGTGGCCGTCGAATACAAGTTCTTCAAATTCATCAAAAATCAGGTCGGAAGGAGAATCTTTGTACGAATTTATTTCTTCGGCAATCACCTCTTTTTCGCGGTTGATTTCTTTCTGCGGATAAACGCTGTCAAACAGAATATCGGCAAGCAATTCAGCTGCACGTTCGTAATCCTCGCGCAGAAAAGTGGAATGCAGCGTGGTTTCTTCCTTGGTGGTGTAGGCATTCAGCTCGCCTCCCACATCCTCAATACGGCTCAGCACATGAAAAGCCCTGCGTTTCCGTGTTCCTTTAAAAACCGAGTGTTCGATAAAATGAGCCAGTCCGTGTTCATCTTCGGTTTCATCGCGCGAACCTGTGTTAATGAGAACGCCCAAATGGGCTACAGAAGAATTGGTTTGCTGGTGAATCAGGCGGATGCCGTTACCGAGTGTATATGTCAGAAAATCAGAACTAATCATTCACGTAAATTATGAGCGTGCAAAAGTAAGAAAAGAATGACTGTACACAAGCGAGGGGTTGGTTTTTGATTTTTTTTGCATCAAAACTGAACAGAAAAGCAGATTTTTTTTGTCGGAATAAAAATTTGTTTACTTTTGTCGCACCTAAAAAATAAAGGGGTGCCATAGCTCAGTAGGTAGAGCAATGGACTGAAAATCCATGTGTCCTTGGTTCGATCCCGAGTGGCACCACAAAGAGGGAAAACGCAAGTTTTTCCTCTTTGTCTTTTTAAAGAAAATCCATGTGTCCTTGGTTCCCCCGAAGCATCCGCGCCAGCAAAGGCAAATGATTTTTTGCTTTTTAAAAGTAAGACACAAGTCACAGACCTGCTCCCCTCCACTGGAGCAGGTCTGTGACTTGATTCGCTTTTAGATTAATTTTTTCATCCTAAAATGATTAACCCTAAAGATAAAATCGCATATAGAATTACCAAAAAATTACCAATCTTTTTGTTTGTTTTAGATTCACCTTTATAACGGTCGTTTATTTCCATGACTCGCTTTTTATTAAGAAATAAAATAGAATTTGTGATAAAAAGGATTATACAAATGGCTATAAATATTATTTTATACAGACCAGAGAATTTTTCTCTGTAATATGGAGAATAGTACCATAGATGCCCATAATATTCAATCCAATTAAAAAACTTATGGCAGTAATTGGCCCCAATTCGTTTTTCCCCATATTATTCACAAACCGGGATAGTTTATAAAACAAGTAGTAATATGGATTCATACCACGCTGGCGCCAATTTGCAATCGGTGTCCCAGTCAAAAGACTGGAATTAAATACAATTCCCTGTCGGAATTTTTGTGTTATATCGAATATTTTTCTCATAAGTTCTTTGTGATTAACCAATTTCCAAATATATCCTGTTTTTTTTTAGCAATTCACAGGTCACAGACCTGCTCTATCAATGAAAGAAAGACGTCATTTACAACTGAAAACAACCTTTTTTGTTTCGGTCAGGGTTCCTGAAGTAACCGTGACGAAGTAAAGGCCCGGAGAAGACAAATGCTGAAGGGAAAATTTATGCTGCCCTTCTTCTAAAACAGCTTCTGTAATTATCTTTTCCAGCCTGCCATCGGGTGAATAAACAGCCACTTTAACCTGTTGTTTTCGGGGATTTAAAAACGAAATTTCGGCTTTGCCATTGGTCGGATTGGGAAAAACCTGGAGTCCGAATGAGGGTTTTCGGAGCGAATTAAGGGCTGTTTTATTGGCGGCCACCACCACAATCTGCGGAGTTTCGGTGAGCGTAAGCGGAATGCTTTTGCCCGATACCACAAAGTCGGTTTTTACCCCGTTCAAATCTTTGTCTTTTAAGGTTACAAGGTTTGCATATTCAGGCTGATAACCTAAATCGAATGAATAGGCAAGTGTCGTTCCGCTGTCGGTTTTACTTCCTTTGAGCCGGGTCCACAGAACATAAATCATTTCCTGCCTGGAGTTGATGAACTCAAAACAGAAAACTTCGTTGCTGCCAGCAGCTTCGCGGTAAGAAACCACGCGGTTAAAAACTGCGTCACCCATCGTGTTTTGAAGCGTGGCCAGGTAATAGAACGATGGCTTTTTTGCCAGCCCTGACGTCTGGTCGGCGATAAGTCCGCTCGAACTGTATTGAATTGTATTATCGCTGTCAGGGTCTTTGTCCATAAACAAAAAGGCTTTTTCAAACCCCATTTTCAGCGCCACAAAGTAGGATCGGATAATGTAATTTGCCTGTTGCTGTGCCGGTGCATACACATAAGAATGGGTGTTGCCATTCAAATAAGTGTCCCAGCCAAATTCTGTGAGCCAGACCGGCATTCCGGGCAGCGTTGTTTTGCACCAGTTCATAAAAGTTGCCAGGTTTTTCTCCAGCCCGTAGTTTTCGTTTTCGGGGGCATAACCATTTCTGCTGTCGGTGCAATACGTATGAATATTTATTACATCGAAGGGAACTCTGCCGTTGGAAGCAGCCAGAATTTTCTGAAGATAACCGGTGGTGTTGGATGCAAGACCGCCCAAAACATGCATGGCTGTTGAATCGACAGATTTAATACCCAGCAGCGGATATCCTTCCGATGGTTCAACACCGTAACTATCGTGAACGGCATTGCAGTAAACAGCATATTTTTCGGCCTGCCACAGCGGTGTTTCCCACGTGTAGTCGGGCTCGTTGTCGTCTTCGTAATATTTAATGTAGTTCAGCCCCGAAACTTTGTCGGCGGTTTCAAGTAACGACTTGTCATATTTCACCGAACCGTACCGTGCCACCAGTTGCCCCATAAATTCAAGTTTATCGAGGTAATCTGCCGCTTTTGTGCCATCCCCTTTGGAGTAAGCGCCGCGAGCAGTTCCGGCCCAGTCGGGTTTGTCTAAAACATCAATAAGTACATTTATTCCCAATGCTTTGCACTGGTCCATAAATTTGTTGTGGTCGGGCCAGGTGTAACCCTGCGGAACCGTTGTGATGTTATCCCATTTGTAATAATTATCGGCTACTTCATAATGCCCCCACGAATGGTATTCGCGCATCCATTTGGCGCATCTGGCAAGGTCGGGCAGGTATTTCTGGTCATACGATGCCACATTCGAGTTGATTCCTACAAAATCGGACATTTTGATATCTGGTTTCTCTTGGGCCAACAGATTAGTTGTAAAAAAACAGGCAACTAAAAGTGTGATATTTTTCTTTATGGAATTTAGTGATTTCATTTAAAATGAGTTATGCTTTAAAAATAATGGTTTGTTTGATTTTAGTCTGAGTTCGATGGTTTTCCCAAAGTATTCAACCAGAACTGTTTTGTTATTTTGAGCAATGAGTTTTGCTGAATCCAGTTTTCCTTCTTTCCATACCAGCGAAACTTCAATATTTCCGCGGGCTTTTAAACCCTTAATTTTCCCGGATTTCCAGTCTGATGGAAGTGCAGGAAGCAAACTTATTTTTCCTTCGTGGCTTTGCAGCAACATTTCGGCAACACCCGCAGTGTATCCAAAATTCCCGTCAATCTGAAATGGCGGGTGGGCATCGAATAAATTCGGATAAAGTCCGCCGCCGGTATATTGAGTACTACCCTCTTCCACATAATTAAACAAGTTTTTGATGATTTTCATTGCATGGTCGCCATCATACATGCGCGCCCAGAAGTTGATTTTCCAGCCCATGCTCCAGCCGGTGGCTGCATCGCCGCGGAGTTCGAGCGTTTTTCTGACAGCCTCGAAGAGTTCGGGTGTTTTTTCGTGGGTAATCTGGTCGCCGGGATGAAAACCATACAAATGCGAAAGATGACGGTGTTGTGGTTCCGGCTCTTCAAAATCCACCGACCATTCCTGCAACTGCCCTTTTGCTCCAATTTTGTACGGAAGCAATTTTGCCTGTTTTGTCTTTAATTCAGCCCTAAAATCTTCATCGACTCCCAGTTTTTCTGAAGCAAGAATGGTGCGCTCAAAGGTTTCCTTCACGATCGCCATATCCATGGTGGTTCCCTGGCTCACGGTAGCTGTTTGTTTGTCGGAAGTGTAGAAAGCATTTTCGGGTGTTGTGCTCACCGGCGTCAGCAAAAATCCTTCTTTGTTTTCCACCAGCCAGTCGGCATAAAATGCTGCGGCACCTTTTAAAACCGGGTAAAGTTCGTTTTTCAGAAACGCCACATCGTCGGTAAAAAGATAGTGTTCCCACAGGTGACTGACAAGCCAGCCCTGCGCCATGGGCCAGAATGAAAAGCGCGCCTGGTTATCCACCGGGTAAGTTTGCCGCCAGATATCCAAATTGTGATGCGCCACCCAGCCGCGATTGCCATACATTTTTTCAGCCGTTTTGGTGCCATTTACCGCACTTTCTTTAATTAGCCTGAAAAGTGGTTCGTGACATTCGGAGAGATTGGTAACTTCCGCCGGCCAGTAATTCATTTCTGTGTTGATGTTAATAGTGTAGCCGCTGTTCCAGGGCGGAATTACTTCCGCGTTCCAGATTCCCTGCAAATTCAGGGGTTGTCCGCCGGGCCGTGAACCCGAAATCATCAGGTATCTTCCGTATTGAAACAAAAGTGTATTCAGATTGAAATCGTTGTTTACTGCGTAATTCTTCAGTCTTTCAGATGTGGTTAACTTGCTGAAATCGTTACTTTTCAATTCGAACTTCACCCTGTCGAAAAGATTTTTGTAATCGGTAATGTGCGCTTTTTTGAGTTCTTCGAACGTTTTTGTTTTTGCCTTTTCAAGGATTTTCCGGTTGATTTCGGCCGGATTTTTTCCTTCGTGGCTGGGGTTTTTGTCGAATCCATTAAAACTTGTAGCCATCGAAAGCAAAATAACAACTTCGTCGGCATTTGAAATTTGCAGGCCATTTTCAGTTTTTGAAACTAAACCACCCACATTTCTAACCTCGGCCTGAGCTTCAAAAAACATCCCTTTTCCATCCACTTCATCGCCATACAAAACCTGTTTGGCAAAAGATTTTCGCGAGCCGTCGGTATTGTAAATCTCGGGGTATTTGTGCTGGTCGTTTTTCTGTTCCACCTGTTCAAGCGTTCGCCTGAGTAAAAAACCCGGTGCCTGGCCTTTAAAAATCAGGATTTGATTTGAAGGAGTTTCAGTGCTTCCGGACGGATGAACCGAGTTGAAATTCATTGTAAACGAAACCGAGGCATTTTTGTCAGCCGAAATGCGCATCACAATCAATTGATCGGGGAAGCTGGCAAAAACTTCGCGGGTAAATTTTATGCCATTCAAATTAAAACTCACTGTTGAAATTGAGTTTTCAATGTCAAGTGCTCTGCGGAAACCGGTGACCTTGTTTTTATCGCCTTCAAAATTCAGATACAAATTGCCAAACGGCTGATAACACTGGTGCAGCCGGCCCAGCCAGTTGTCGGTTACATATTTGTCGGCTTCAACATATTTTTCTTCTTCGAGCATTTTAACCACTAACGGCAAATCGTGCTGAATATTTACATTTTTAAAAGTTGACGAAGGTTCACCTGAATACAACGTGTTTTCGTTGAGTTGAAGATGCTCGTTCAGCGGGTCACCGAAAATCATTGCACCTTGTCGTCCGTTTCCAACGGGTAGTGCTTCTGTCCATTTTTCAGCGGGTTCTTCGTACCAAAGTTTTAATAATGCTGATTGTCCTGCAACAAAAATTGTTGTCAAAAGAAAAAACAGAATAAAAACGAATTTTATCATTTCGGCTGAATTGGTTTGATGGTAAAACTAACAGGTTTGGTCGTTTCTGCCAACAAATGGGTTTGAATTATTTTACTTTCTTTGGATTCAAAAATACGAAAATGAAGATTGTTGTACTCGACGGATATGCGCTGAACCCCGGCGATTTAAGCTGGAAAGATTTTCAGGAATTAGGTGAATGCACCATTTTCGACCGCACTCCACCTGAACTTATCATTGAACGCGCCAGCGATGCAGTAATTGTTATCACCAACAAAGTTGTTTTCAAAAAAGAAATTATCAGTCAGTTGCCGCAATTGAAATACATCGGGGTTTTGGCCACTGGTTTTAATGTGGTTGATACGGTGGCTGCGCGTGATGCCGGAATTGTGGTTACCAATATTCCGGCTTACAGCACGGCGTCGGTGGCGCAGATGGTTTTTTCGCACATCCTCAATTTTGTACAGAATGTTGGCATTCATGCAAAGTCAGTTTCGGCTGGTGAATGGGCAGCCAGCGCCGATTTTGCCTACTGGAAAACACCACAAATGGAACTTGCCGGGAAAACGCTGGGTATTATCGGGTTTGGACAAATTGGTCAGGCTGTGGCTAAAATTGCGCTGGCATTTGGTATGCGCGTGATTTTTACCAACCGGAGCAAAAAGAATACAGCGCTTGAAGCCACTCAGGTTGATTTGGATACTTTGCTGAAAGAAAGTGATTTTGTGAGTGTTAATTGTCCGCTGACTCCTGAAAACTCTGGATTTATAAACAAAGAAACCATCGGTAAAATGAAACCGACTGCTTTTCTTGTAAATACCGGCCGTGGGCCGCTGGTAAACGAACAGGATTTGGCCGATGCGCTGAACGCCGGAATTATTGCCGGCGCCGGACTCGATGTTTTATCGGTTGAACCAGCCGGTTTCGACAATCCACTGCCAAAAGCCAGAAACTGTTTTATTACGCCGCACATCGCATGGGCAACTTTTGAAGCACGTACCCGGCTGATGCAAATTGCTGCCTCAAATTTGAAATCGTTTATCGATGGTTGTCCGGCAAATGTGGTTAACCGCTGAAGATTTTTAAGTTGTGGTTAAGATTTGTTAATGGAGCCGTTTTTAACATTCACCCCGAAACAAATGACCAACTAACACGTTACATTTGCACGCTATTCAGAAAAGATGATTTTTAAGATATTACATGTTATACTTTTGGCGTCGGTAAAGTATTTTATTACGTTACCTTACGCAATGCTGATCGGGTTAAACTACGGTCAGGCGCTTATTTCCGTGTTGGTTGGCGGTATTGGCGGCTTTTTGTTTTTTTATTACCTGAGCCATAAAGTAATTGTTGCCTTTCACATTGTAAAACCACGGATTTGTAAAATGATGCCCGAATCGTTCAAATCGAGATTCAGGATTTTTTGTAACAGGTTTGCGCAAAAAGAGCCGGCAAAAATTTTCAGCCGTAAAAGCAGGTTTATTTCCAGAATTAAATCGACCTATGGTTTTTGGGGAATTATTATTGCCACACCCTTTGTACTGAGTATTCCGATAGGCGCTTTTTTAATGAGCCGCTATTATGCGCACCGCAGGCACATTGTTCCTTTTATGATTTTGTCGATAGTTAGCTGGGCCGCAGTCTTAACAGGCGTTGTGCACATTTTCCCGCGCGTATTTTTTTAAAATCAGCAGGGTGTCGTGGTGCTGAATCAATTGCCAGCCAGTAGCTAAAAAGTCCAGATTTTTACAGTGTTTCAAAACACACCCAAAGCATTTATTTGTGTTCAATCAGTTTAGTCTTTTCTGATTGAATTGCATTAATTGGAACATTTATCTTTGCCAATAAGAAATTTATGGTGATGAAAGAACAACAGATGATGGAACTGATTGACTCGTGGGAAAACCTGAATTTTCTGATGCACGAGATAACACACAACCCTGAAAATATTCCGGTTCTGGCTCAGATTGCTTTGTACGGAACACGACCCAAAAGCTGTCGTGCTGCCTGGCTGATGGACAAAATTCATGAAAAAGAGCCTTCTCTGATTCGCCCACTGATACCACAAATGATTGAACAGCTAAAAGTGGAGAAAAGTGAAGAAAAAAAAAGGCATCTGTTAAAACTTGTCAGCCTTAATTCTCTTCCAGGAGAATCACTCGGCTTTCTGACTGATTACTGTATTTCAGTTTTTACCTCGTCGAAAGAGCCAATTGCTGTGCGTGTTCATGCCATGCAGATTTTACACAACATTGCCTTGCTCGAACCCGAACTGAAATCTGAAATTTGCGCAATTATGGAACATGAAATTGAAAACCATCCTTCAGCAGGACTTGAATCGAGAGGAAGAAAACTGTTAAAAAGTCTGGCGCAAAGTTAGCCCAGGTTGAAAAACAGTACGATTGAAATTATTCCCGCGATTACGAGTAACAGCAAAACAAAAAATCCAAAAACCCCAATTGTAAATCCTTTATTCAGATTCTCTTTTTTTGTTGTGGCTATGGCTTGCTCAATAGCTTTCACGAGCCTGGCCGGAGCCTTGTCGTTTTTTACCACATAATCAGAAGCTCCCAGTTTCATTATCGAAATAGCAACTTCAACATCGTTTTGTCCGCTCAGAAAAATAAAGTCGATTGCGGGATGCATTTCTTTTACTTTTTTCATCAATTCTAATCCGGTTGCTCCTTCGAGTGAGTAATCAAGAATAATGATATCGGGATGCAGGTGCAGTTCTTTCAGACATTCTTCCGCATTTTTAAATGTCCTGATATCCTTGTATTTCGAATGCAGATGACCAACAATCAAATCTTTGTATATAATACTTTCCTCGATGATAAAAAGCAACGGATTTTTTGTTTTCAACATAATTATCGACCTTTTAATTTGAATCTTATCGAAGCATCTAAATTAACTGATTTTTTTTCAGAAATCAATCCCCTGAAATTTAAAAATATAACACTGCAGAAACTCAAAATATTGTATTGGTTACAAATTTTTGATGAAGAAAACACAGGTTGCAACCTTTCGCGATGAATCGTATTAATCAGAGATATTGCAATCATTTGAATATGACGATTAATCTGATTACGATTTCAGCAGCATTTATTCAAATTAAATTATTTT
>DPCJ01000033.1:0-618 GCA_003516705.1 Prolixibacteraceae bacterium
AAGTCTTCATGGGTTATGTTTACGGGTGGGGTGCTGCTGTTGTAATGATTGGAGCACTTTTCAAACTCGAACACCTTAAGTATTCGGGGGTACTTCTCTCAATTGGTTTGATAACTGAAGCTTTTATCTTTTTCCTTTCAGCTTTCGAACCCCCAATGGAAATTCCCGACTGGTCAAAGGTCTATCCCGAACTCAGCGAAGACTATGAACTTGAAATTTACGAACAACTTGGCAAAAAAAGCAAAACAGGATTCAGCGACCTTTTGGGAAGTAATGAATTAACTCCCGAACTGCTTGACAAAGTAGGTAAAGGATTAAATAACCTTAGCAATACTGCCCGGGGAATCAGCGATATTACATCGGCTACGCTGGCTACTGACATGTATGTAAAAAATCTAAGTTCAGCATCAGAATCGATGAGCAATTTTGCTGAGATAAACAACAAAGCCAACGTAACCATTAACCAGTCGGTTGGCTCGTTGATCGAATCTTATTCAACAACCGCTCAGCGATTGTCTCAATCGGGTGTTGAGGCCATTGAGAACATGCATAAAACCGGCGAGAAATTCTCATCAATTTTAGCTGATACCGGGAAAAAACTGGCCGAAACTTACCAGA
>DPCJ01000033.1:831-20118 GCA_003516705.1 Prolixibacteraceae bacterium
TGATTGATGCCAGCCTTATTCATACGTTGGAGGCGGTTAATAATAAAAACCAGCAGATTTATTCATCTTTTGAGCAGGCTTATCTCGAAAACCCCACAAAAGTTGAGGAGTGGAAACAAAAGGCCGACCAGGTGCAGCGGAGTTCAAAAGAACTTCAGGATTATATTTCGAAATTGAAAGAAGACCAGGTTATTTACTCAGGGAGCGAACGCGTAAGTGAAAAAAACCCTTACGACCCGGAACTACATTATTTGGTAACAATGAATAATGACTCCCTTGAAATAAAAAAAGAAGATGACCTGAATGGTACTTCTGAATTTATGATCAAACAAAAAAGGGCAGCTGAACTGAGAGAAAAAATTACAACTTATAAAAATTCATTGGTTACGCTTATTGGTGATAGCGAACCGGAATTGACAGAAACAATTCTGAGTACGCTTGAGACTGCCGATCCTGTTGCCGCGAAAAATCCGAACAAAGAGAAAAACACCTGGGAATCGATGCATTTTGAAAATACACCACTCGCTGCAATTCTTACAGTACTTTCAAAGATTCAAATCGATGTTAGAAATGCAGAAGCAAACGTGCTTACTTATCTGTATTCACAAATCGATGCGGGTTCGTTTAAATTCAACAAACTTGGTGCAAGGGTTATTGCCAATTCGAATATTGTTTTTCAGGGCGAACCTTACGAAGCCGAAGTGTTTCTGGCAGCTGAAGATACCACGCAACAACCCGAAATCTTTATTAATGGGCGTCCGGCTGAAGTAGCCGATGGAAAAGCCATTTACAAAGTCGGAACTAACGAACCCGGTGTTTTTAAATGGAGTGGTTTGATAAAATACAAAACACCTGAAGGAATCTTCAAAGACTACAAATTTGAACAAACTTACCAGGTAACAAAACCGAGTGTTACTATGTCGGCTACCCGGATGAATGTGTTTTACAGGGGCCTTGATAACCCATTTGATATCTCAGGTGGAATTCCGAAGGAAAATCTCGAAGTGGAAATGACCAATGGGAAAGTAACAAAAACAGGTGATTCATTTATTGTTCGTCCAACAGAGCTTGATGAGCAGGGAAAACGCACCACCGTAACAGTTTATGCCAATATGAACGGCGTAAGGAAACTTGTTGGAACAACAACCTGGCGCGTAAAAAAAGTACCTGACCCTGTTGCTCAGGTTGCAGGAATGTCGGGTGGCGACATCCGCAAAGAACGCCTCCAGGTTGAAGATGGTGTATTGGCAGTTCTTGAAGATTTCGACTTCGATTTTAAATACAAAGTAACACAGTTTGAACTTCAGACCACCGTTAAAGGAGGTTATATTGACAGGAAGTTGTCGAAATCAAACCGTTTTACCACAGAACAAAAAGCACAATTAAAAAATGTTGCGCTTGAAAGTATCGTTTATATCAGCAATATCAAAGCTGTTGGCGACGATGGAAGTACACGCGACATTAACCCAATTTCATTTATAGTAAAATAATTATGAAACAGTTAGTTGCATATTTAGGAGTAGCACTTTTCCTGCTGATTTTGGCAGGAAAACCAGCTGATGCGCAAATTATTAACGGCGCATATAAAACCACAGACATTATTCAGAAAAAGCCGATGCCGCTGCCCACAGTGCGCGAGTCAGATGTTTTCTGGTCGCGGAAAATATGGCGGGTTATCGACTTGCGTGAAAAAATGAATTTACCATTGTACTATCCCACTGTTGAAATGGATGGCAGGGTAAATTTAATTTCGTTACTGTTAAAAGGAATCGAAAACGGGCAGATAACACCTTATGATGCCGGGTTAGACGACGATTTTAAAGTCCCGATGTCGTATGAACAGGTAAAAGCCAGGTTTGGCGCCGAAGCCACAACCGAGGAAAAAATTGACTTCGATACCGGTGAACGCACTACAGTTACAGTTCAGGGTGAAATCAGACCCAACGACATCAAACAATACCTTATAAAAGAAGAGTGGTATTTCGACAAAAACAATTCTACTCTGAACGTAAGAATCATTGGTATTTGTCCGGTTCGTGAGTTTGTGCGTGCAGGCGATACCTCAGGACAGGTACAGCGTGAAAAATTGTTTTGGGTTTATTACCCCGAAGCCCGACCGTTGCTTTCAACAAATCTTGTGTTAAATCAATATAATTCGGCACAACAGACTTCGTTCGATGATTTGTTTATTAAACGTACGTTCAACAGCTACATTGTAATTGCTGAAAACGTGTACAACAATCGCGATATCAGCTCTTATATGAATGGCAAGGAAGCGATGATGGAATCAAAAAGAATTGAAGATGTAATATTCAATTTTGAACAGGATCTTTGGGAGTATTAATTCCAGGTTTTCATCGATAACCTTATGTTTTTCATAAGGTTTTTTTTTCTTATCACATTCAACTTATTAAAATAAATAGCGCACATGTTAAGCATTAAAAAAGCAGTTTTTTTAACCGGAGTTTTCTCCGGGTTGCTTTTTAGTGCCTGCCAGAAACCCGAAAATTACTTGCCTGGAAGAAACGACAGGCGTGACCAGTATTTTGAGCCAACACCTTATGGAATGGCATACATTCAACGTGCTGCTTTTAATATGGGGGCCAATGATAATGAGCTAAACGACGTAAATCGTGCAAAAACGGTTTCGGTTGAAGCTTTCTGGATGGATGATACCGAAATCACAAATAATGAATACCGCCAGTTTGTTTATTGGGTGCGTGATTCAATTGCCCGTAAATTATTAGGCGAAACATTTCCTGAGTACCTTATTTCGGTTGATGAAAACGAAGTGCCGCTTGATGTGCCGGTAATTAACTGGCAGGAAAGAATCGATTGGCGCGACACTGAAGTCAGACAAGCGNNAATACCGAAACAAATAAATACGACGGATATGTTACCAACAGCGAAGGCGAAGTTGTTCCGATTGAAAACCGCAGCTCATTTCTGATGCACGAATCGGTTCCGGTTTACCCCGATACATTGTGTTGGATCAGAGATTTTACGTATTCGTACAATGAACCTATGACTATTAAGTATTTCTCGCATTTTGCATTCGACGATTATCCGGTAATTGGTGTTTCTTGGAAACAAGCCAATGCTTTTTGTAACTGGCGTACCAGCCTCAAGAGCATCAGTAATAAAAAGTCAAAGGAAACTCCTGCTCACGATTTCAGGTTACCCACCGAAACCGAATGGGAAATGGCTGCACGTGGCGGACTTGAAAATACTATTTATCCGTGGGGTAGCTATTACTCCCGTAATGACAATGGTTGTTTTGTGGCAAACTTTAAACCGTTGCGCGGTAATTATGTTTCCGATAGCCCATCAACTGCCACCACAATGAAAGCCGGCGAATTCGACCCTAACCCGTTCGGCCTTTACGATATGGCAGGAAATGTTGCAGAATGGACAAGCACTGCCTTTTTTGAAGCTGGATACGAAACAGTTGATGACATAAACCCTGAAATACAATATGATGCAAAACCCGATGATCCGGCTGTAATGAAAAGAAAAGTAGTACGTGGCGGCTCATGGAAAGATATGGCTTATTTTATCAGAACCGGAACCAGAAGTTTTGAGTACCAGGACACTACAAAGTCGTACATCGGATTTCGGTGTGTTCGTTCTTCATTCAGAAACAACATAAAACAACGGTAAAATTTGCAGACATTCAATAAAAAAGGCGGTTGCCCGCCTTTTCATGTAATTTTCAATTCATTTATTTAACCGGTTGTTTAAAAACCGAATCATCAAAAGTCTCATTCATCTTAACTTCTTCAATAATTATTACTGCACTACCCATGGGCGACTTTTGCTCAATTTTCATCGCCATTGTTATTCCGTCGATGGTTTTGTAATCGCTCAAAATCTGCTCAACATCCACAGTCTGGCCTTGCGCACTTACTTTTGATTTTACTTTGCTTACAAGATTTGTTGCAGCATCAATAAAATAATCCTTTGTAACGCCATCCTTTGTTGTTAGCTTAATCCTGTACATTTCTTTACCATCCACATTAACTTTTCCGGCAAGTTCGGCAGTGTGTCCTTTTGCCTCATAATTGAAAAGTTCTCCTTCCATGTCAACCTGCTGGCGGGCCTGAGCAAGCTGTTCACCAGCAAGTTCAACCGGATCTGCGCCAACCATCGGGTTTATCATCCAGCCTTTTTCTCCATCAAAAGCCTGTATAATTTTCTGTCCCTGCAAATCAATTGTCATAATAAATTTCTCAGGTTTTTTGATTTTCATTTCCATTGGCAAATCCATTCCCATCTGACTAATCTTGGCTTTTACATAGAAAGACTGGGCCGCCATGAGTTTCTCCTGGCCAGAGGCTTTAAAATGCATATCGAGCACTTCGTTTAACGACTGCGCGTTTGCAACGTTTGCAAATGCAAAAACCACTGTTGCAAGAGCGGTAAAAAACAATTTTTTCATAAATTCTTCTTTTTCGATTTTGGTTTTTATTAATACTTATTTCTCAGAAATATATTTCAGACATAATATTTTCGAATCCGATGCCCTTTTTAATCAGCAAATCACGTACTTCCACTACCATCAGGGCCTGTCCGCAAAGGTAATACTTCGCATCAGGCATGCTTTCCATCTGGTTCAGGTAATCTGTAACCCGCCCGGGATAAACGTTACACGAGGATTCGGCAGAACAGCATCTGATATAATTTTCACCCAAAGTTTCTTCAAGTTCGTCTTCAAAATAAAACTGGCTTAAAAACCGAACCCCATGAATCAGTGTTTTTCCTTTAGCCAACCCCGACATAATCATGCAGTAAAATGGTGCAATTCCGGTTCCTGTGGCAATCAGCATGGCTTTTTCTTTTGTTCCGGTAAAACTTCCGTAAGGCTGCGAAACAAGAATTTTGTCGCCCGGAATCATTGTTGCCATTTTGGGTGTTAAAAAGCCGTCTTCTTTTATATTGAAAAGAACCGAAACTTCATCGTCTTTATTCCCGCTACAAATGCTGTAGATTCTTGGTGAATGTGTTTTGTCAACCGCAATTTTAACCACCTGTCCTGGAATAAAATCAAAATCACGGTTAAACGAAATGAGATGTACTCCCGGTGATATTTCGAGGTTGTTGGAAAGCGCGTATTCTTTGAGCTCCGAATTGGTGGGCTGCCGGTTTTTCTTCTGAATCATGTTCTTCAATGAAAACGTGTTTAAATATCCGTCATTTTTACGAAATACTGTACATCCACCAGCCTGTTTATTATCATAAATTGCGACAGAAGGTAAAATTCAATTAAAGAAGTTCAATTCTTTTTAATTTTTTTAAAATGATAGTTGATTTATCACAATTTTTTTCCAATCTTCGTTCACAATTTGAAATGGAAAAGCTTTTTACATATTCACGAAACCAAAGTGTTGCAGTGGAATCGAAAAAAACCTGGCACAAAAAACAGGTTATACGTGCACTTTATTTCGGCATTGCACTTTCTAATGCCGAATTAGCGAAAGTTCTCAACCTGAGCACTCCAAAAATTAACAGCCTGCTTCTGGAAATGATGGAGGAAGGCCTGGTTGAAGATTTGGGCCGGGGCGATTCGAGCGGTGGCAGGCGCCCCAATATGTACGGATTAAAAAGCGATGGTTTTTACGTAGTTGGAATCACCATAAACATAACCCGTACAATAATTTCGGTTTTTAACAGCAAAAACGAAGTGGTTAGCGGGCCTCATTTCTTCCCCATTAAAATGCAGCCCGACCTCGGAATTTTTAAACAGGTGAACGAAGCGCTTGAAAAACTGATTACAGAAAACAAGATTTCAAGAGATAAAATTTTAGTTACCGGCATCGAACTTCCCGGACTAATCGACCTGAAAAAAGGGGTAAACCGCACCTATTTCCCCGACGTTGAAAACCTTTTCGATGAACTTCGCTCAATATTCGGTACACACGTTTTCTTTAACCACGATGCCAAAATCCGCACTTTTGCCGAACAACATTTCGGATTGGCAAAAAACCGCAAACAAGTACTGCTTTTGCAGGCCGACTGGGGTTTGGGACTTGGAATGATTTTAAACGGCAAACTTTATTCAGGCAAGTCGGGTTACTCCGGCGAATTTGGCCATTTGCCCATTGTTGAAAACGGCGTTTTGTGCAGTTGTGGCAAAAAAGGTTGTCTCGAAACGATGGTTTCAGCTGTGGCCATTGCACGGATGGCAAAAGAAGGGATTGCCCGTGGAAACAGCTCGCTAATTACCGAACTTGTGCAAAACGATGTCGGTAAAATTGACATTTCAACAGTAACCCAGGCGGCTAAACTTGGCGACCAGTTTGCCATTTCGCTGTTTGCCAATGCCGGCCACTGGCTGGGTAAAGGAATTGCTTACCTTATCCAGATTTTTAATCCTGAACTGATTATTATTGGCGGAAGTGTTGCCGAAGCCGGACAGTTTATCATGGCCCCGATTCAACAGGCAATTCATACGTACAGCAATCACGATATCAGCGGCGATACGGAGATAAAATTCTCCGAACTTGGCGCAAAAGCAGGAACCATGGGCATCGCAGCATATGCCCTCGAAAAATTGTCAATGATAAAATAGCAAAATATGGAATCAAAATTCACCAATGTTGAAAAAGCATTTCTCGAAAATGCCAGCATCAAAAACATTTCAACCAAAACTCCCTTTCTTACAGTGGCCAGTTTTCCGCAACTCGGCTTGTTGTCGGCACTCAGTTTTATTGAGTGGGTAGCTGAAAACCCGACGGGTGTTGTAAGTTTGCCTGCCAGTAAAACAGCGCAGTATTTTATTCATTATCTGCATTTTATTCTCGACAACTGGAGCAACAAGCAAGGCCGCGAACTGCTTGAAAAATACAACTTGAAAATTAAGGAAAAACCAAATTTTGCTGATCTTCAGTTTGTGCAGATGGGCGATTTTTACCCCATCGCATCGGAGCAACACAACAGTTTGTACAATTTTGCCAAAGTCAACTATATTGAAGGATTTGGGTTTAACAAATCAAAATCGCTGCTCATCAAATCAGAAGACATCGGGCTTACCGACGAAAAACATTTTTCCGAAGTTTTCCCCGATTACAAGATTGATTTAACACTCAGGTATCGCGAAGCACACACTGCACAAGAAAAATTACAGCAGGATTCGATTTTTAAAATCGATAACTGGTGTACCCGGTATGAAGAGCAAATCAGGGGAAAAGGTGGAATCGGATTTTTTATGAGCGGTATTGGCCCCGACGGACACATTGCTTTCAATACAAAAGGTTCAGGCCATTTTGATTCAACCCGGTTAACAAAAACAAATTTTGAAACCCAGGCGGTTTTGGCCACCGACCTTGGCGGAATTGAAGTTTCGCGGACAAGGCTTGTAATTACCATTGGATTAGGAACCATCGGGTTTAACCCCAATGCAAAAGCCATTGTTTATGCTGCCGGCGAGGCGATTGCCGACAACATTAAATTGGCTGTTGAAAGCACTCCGACAGTGGATGCACCCGCCACAGCGTTGCAAAAACTACCCAATGCCAGGTTCTATTTAACCGATGGCGCTGCTGTAAAATTGGAAGACAGCATTGATACCTACTACAAAACCGGCCCGTGGACACACCAGAAAACCGAACGGGCAGTCATTGAACTTTGCAAAAAAATCAACAAATTCGGGCCAAAACTTGAACTCGACGACCTGAAAGCGGATAAATACTGCCGCATGATTCCCAACCTGAACGACAATACAGTACAAACTGTAATCGATTCGATTTTGGCGAAACTGAAAAAGGGAATGCAAAAAGAGCTGAACCAGGTATATTACCACACCGGCCCGCACCACGACGATATTATGCTCGGAATAATGCCGGCGACCAACCGCCAGAGCCGCGATGCCAGCAATGAACTGCATTTCTCGGTACTCACTTCAGGATTTACAGCTGTAACCAACCGCTTTCTGTACGATTTGCTGGTCGATACCAAAGACTTGCTAAACCAGGATAAAATTGAAATGGTAAAGTTCCCTGACTTTTTCAAAGATGGTTATAAATATAAATGGGACAAAGATATTTACCACTACCTCGACAATATTGCCGCACAGAACAACGATGAAAAACGCCGCGGAGTTTGTCATCGTGCGGTTCGCGCAATGGTTTCCATCTGGAATATCAAATCGAAAGACGAATTGCGCGATGTGATTTACGAAATTCTTTCATCGCTGAAAGCCAGTTACGACGGTGGAAAGAATCCTCCAAAAATTCAGAAATTGAAAGGGATGATCCGCGAATTTGAGGAAGAACTGGTTTGGGCGCATTACGGAATTATGGTAAAAAATGTGCACCATCTGCGACTGAGCTTTTACCAGGGAAGTACTTTTGGGAGCCAGCCCAATTTTGAAGGCGATGTGTTGCCGATTCTCGAAGATTTCAGAAAATATAAACCTACTGTAATCAGCCTGGCGATGGACCCACAGGGCAGCGGCCCCGACACGCATTACAAGGTTTTGCAGGCAATTGCGCGTGCTGTTGAAGCGTGGAGCAAAGAGGAAGACCTGAGCAAACTCCGCATTATTGGCTACAGAAACGTGTGGTTTAAATACAACCCGTGGGATGTCGAGGTAATCGTTCCTGTTTCGCTGAATGCACTGGCAACGCTCGACAAATCGTTCTCTGAGTGTTATGTGACACAGGTAAATGCTTCTTTCCCAAGTTACCAGCTCGATGGTAAATTCAGCGAATTGACGCAGCGCGTTTGGTTTGAGCAGCACAAACAGATTCAGCTTTTGCTGGGCAAGGATTTCTTTTACCAGAACGAATCGCCGTTATTGCGCGCCACTCATGGTATGGTTTATCACCGCGACCTGAATGTGGAAGAGTTTCTTGAAGAAGCTTTCAAGCTTGAGAAATCGGTGGTAGGGAGTTAATGCGTAAATACGAGAATGCTATAACGCATGAATGCAAGAATACAGGAATGAAAGAAAAGGAAAGAAATACAACGAAAAATAAATTCAAATGAAACTGATAATTCATAAAACATACGATGAAATAAGCAATTGGGTGGCTGAATATATCGCTCAAAAAATCAATAGTTTTAAACCTACGACTGAAAAGCCTTTTGTACTGGGATTGCCCACGGGCTCATCGCCGATTGGTACTTACAAAAAACTGATTGAGCTGAATCATTCAGGTGTGGTTTCGTTTAAAAATGTGGTCACTTTTAATATGGATGAATATGTCGGAATCGATGAAAATCACCCCGAAAGTTACCACAGTTTTATGTTCACCACATTTTTCAATCACATCGACATCGACAAAAAGAACATTCACATTCTCGACGGAAATGCTCCCAACCCTGAAAGAGAGTGCGAAGCTTATGAAGCAAAAATCAAGTCGGTTGGCGGAATTCACCTCTTTTTAGGCGGAATGGGTGCCGACGGGCATATTGCATTTAATGTTCCGGGGTCGTCGCTTAATTCGCGTACACGACTGGTTAATCTCAACTACGATACCATTTTAGCCAACTCCCGCTTTTTCGATAACGATCTGGCAAAAGTTCCGAAACAGGCGCTGACTGTTGGAGTACAAACAGTACTCGATGCAAAGGAAGTGGTGATTATTGTGAATGGCTACAAAAAAGCACGGGCATTGCAAAAGGTTGTTGAAGAAGGAATTAACCACATGTGGACACTCTCCGCGTTACAATCCCATCCTGCCGGTATCATTGTTTGCGACGAGGAAGCCACCATGGAACTCAAAGTAGGCACTGTAAAATACTTTAACGAATCGGTGTAAAAAGCCGGAAAACCGGAGACCGGAGTCGGAAGAAAAACTCCAGACTCCGGACTCCCGGCTTTCTTCTACTTCGGTACAACCTTCATTCTGAATTTTGCTGCTTTTTCAACTTCTGCTTTACTAAACGGATCGGCATGATACTGGTTATTCAGGTACATTTCGGTTTGGTCGAGATAAAACGGGCTGGCCGGAATGCCGCTGGTTCCGGTTGGAATCACTGTTTTTGATTCATCCCAGTTCGCTGTGGTAAAAATATGCCTGTGTGATGCGCCATGATTTACTTTATACAAGTTGTTATACGAGTAAGAATATGGCCCGACGGTGTGAAAACTTCCTTTTGTTTCAAACGGTCCCCGGTTCAGGTGAAAAGCTTTCTCGAGCATACTTACCACGCCCAGCGGATGGCCAATCGTGAAAGTGTGAATTTTTCCCCAGTTCCAGTTTTCGGGGTCGCTGCCCTGTTCGGCATTTAAATCAGCAATTGTTTCTTTAAACGAGCGAGCCACAATGTTTTCAAAAGTCTCGGTTTCGGTAGTCGTTTTATCATCAATCCACTCCGAAGTTTTGTTTGTAAGAATATATTGCATCAGGCTTTCGAGCAACATCCGCTGACCTTTTACAGCCGTAAAAAGTTCGGGTGTAAGCTCATCTTTAATCAGGTTTTCGGCAGTTTTCCGGTAAAGAATTTCAAACACCGAAGCTGCCTGGCTTTCGCGGGTGAGTTCGAAATTCCAGCTTTCAAGTTTTGCAAGCGCAGCCTTTTCGGTTTCATTCAGGTTGGGTTCGGTTTTAATTGCTGCAACAAAAGCCGGTGTAAACTTTTCGGCCTTTTTCGATTTTACATCGCCGTGAATGGCTGCAAAATCTTTGATTCCCAATTGCTGTTTTGCTTCAAGCATTTCGCGGATACGGTCGATGCGGTCGGTGGTGGCAAACCAGTAGCTGATATAGTAAGGATAATCGTCGGGCACTGTTTTGTTGTTGGCCGACGAAACATATCCCCGGGGCGGATTAAACTCAAACGGGAGTTCTTCAAACGGCACCATTCCCTGCCAGTCGTATTTGCTGCTGTCGCCGGGATAAACCTGAATTCCGTTTCCGGCGCGGATGGGAACTCCGGCACTGCACTGCAGCCCGATGTTTCCGGCAGCATCAGCATACACAATATTCTGGCTAACGGCTTTAAATGTTGATGCGGCATCCCTGAAATCACTCCAGTTTTTTGCGCGGTTCAGTAAAAAAACCGAGCGGATTTCGTTGCTCATCTCGTTGCCCAGCCAGCGAATGGAAACCGGTGTTGCAGCGTCCTTTTTAAAGTCGTTTACAATTGGGCCGCGGTGCGTAAACCGCAGTTTTTTCTCAACCTCCTCCCCTTCTTTTGTCTTTATCTTTTCAGTTTTTACCAGCAAATCTTTCCATTCGCCATCTAGCAGGTATTTTGTGGAATCTTCGTTCAGTTTTTCGGCATAAAAATCAAGGTCGTCAACCATTACGTTGGTCATTCCCCAGGCGATGGAATCGTTGTGACCGGCAATCACAAACGGCTGACCGGGCAAAACCAGACCAGTAACATTTAGTTTTCCATCAACACGCTGGTGCATCTGGTACCAGATTCCGGGCGCGTTCAACCCGAGGTGCATGTCGTTGGCCATGATGGGTTTTCCGTTGGTGCTTTTAGCCCCCGAAACTGCCCAGTTGTTGCTGCCGTAAAAAACCTGCGCACCAAGTGCATCAAGGTTTTCGGAAGCCGACAAAAGTGTTTCACCCACCTCGATGGCTGGCTTGCCAAAACCAGGATAAACAGCGGTTGTTGCATTGTTCATATCAGGTATTAATTCAACAAGTTGTTGTGCAGAAACTTTCGCCTTTAATTGCTCCAAAAGCAGTTCCATTCCCCAGCCCGACGAGAGGTCCCAGGCCATGTAACCAATCAGGTTTACCGAATGCACCGGTTGCCACGGCTCGGGGTGATAACCCAGAATTTTAAACTCGGGTGGCAGCGGATGATAAGCCATGTACTGATTTACACCGGCCGAAAAAGCTTCGAGCGCGGCTTTAATTTCAGGTGATGTTTCGGCTAAAATTTTCTCCGACTTTTCTTCGAACCGAAGTGAACGCAAAAGCAAATCGGTATTTACCTGTTCTTTCCCAAGAATTTCTGAAAGCCTGCCTTGTGTAACCCTGCGCAGCAAATCCATCTGCCAAAGCCGATCCTGCGCCATGGCAAAACCAACGGCAACATACAGGTCGTTCTCGTTTTGCGCTTCAATGTGCGGAATCCCGAACGAATCGCGCAGAACAGTTGCTTCGGTGGTTAACCCGCCCAGTTTTACATCTTTGTTATAGTCGGGAATGGCCGATTTTTGCAGATTTTTCAAAAAGAATAATCCTGCCAGCACAGTTAAAACAATCAAAACCAGCACCCCTGTTAAAATTCGCTTTGCAATCTTCATTTTTTGTTGAATTTTCAATTTTTAAAAAGAACATGAAATGTACGGATTCGGTTTTAAATATTTGATATATTTATTCCGGTAAAATTTAAACTGAAAATTATGAAAAAGCTGATTATCATTTTGTTTCTTGGTTTTTACACACTGGCAGGCATTGCCCAGGAAGCCGATAAAATTGTTGGTATTTGGTGGAATGACGAAAAAACCACAAAAATCAAAGTCGAAAAAGTAAACGGAAAGTACATTGGCACTATAGTTTATATGATTCCTGAAAAATATGTAAACGGCAAACCCCCGGTTGACGATAAAAATCCGGATGTAAAACTGCAAACCCGCTCGCTTATCGGATTGCAGATTCTTAGCGGATTTGTATTTGACGCCGGTGAAAAAGAATGGAAAGATGGCAAAATTTACGACCCGAAAGGTGGCAAAACTTACGACTGTTACGCCTGGCTCGAAGGTAATGACCTTTTGAAACTGAAGGGTTTTGTAATGGGAATGCGCTGGATGGGCAAAAGCTCGGAGTGGTACCGTACCACGTTGTAGTTAAATCTGTAGGTTCAAAATATTAACGGGACTAGTCAGTGTAAAACCTGGTTAGTCCCGTATTTTTTTCTAAAATTTCCAATTCTTAAAAATTCCTAAAACATTAAAAAAAAATCAACCCATTATTGAATTTGCCGTAAACCTTTTCACTTAACTTTTGTTCTTAAAAAAGAATTATTCTTATTTAAGTATTTTTCAAATCATATGGATAACGAATTGTTAAAACAGAAACTTGCTGAAAAGGGAATGAAAATCACTCCTCAAAGAATGGCAATACTTGAAGCCATTTACGAGTTGAACAATCATCCTACAGCCGATAATATCATCGAATTCATCAGAAAAACACATCCAAACATCGCCATCGGAACTGTTTACAAAGTACTCGAAACGCTGGTGCAAAACGGATTGATAAAAAAGGTAACCACCGACCGCGATTTTATGCGGTACGATGGGATTCTTGAAAGTCATCACCATTTGTATTGTTCAACATGCGATTTGATAGAAGATTACCATGATGCCGAGCTGGACGATTTGCTGCGGAAATATTTCGAAAATAAACAATTACCGGGCTTCAAACCCGAAGAATTTATTTTACAGATAAAAGGAACTTTTAATAAATGCTGAAAACAACGGCTTCACAAGAGCCAAATCAAATATGTTTAATTTTAACATTTTATAAAAATGGAAGAAAATCAAGTTTATGCCATGCCACGCATTGGCGACAAAGCGCCTGAATTTAAGGCAGTAACAACACAGGGAGACATTAATTTCCCCGCTGACTACAAAGGGAGTTGGGTAATTCTTTTCAGCCACCCGGCCGACTTTACCCCGGTTTGTACCTCAGAGTTTATGACTTTTGCAACGCTGGAAAAACAATTCAACGAAGCCAATTGTAAATTAGTTGGTTTGTCGGTTGATGGATTGTACAGCCACATTGCCTGGTTGCGCACCATCAAGGGAAAAATTGAATATAAAGGCATGAAAGATGTAGAAGTTACTTTCCCCCTTATCGAAGACATTACCATGGAAGTAGCCAAAAAGTATGGTATGATGATGCCCGGCGAAAGCAACACAAAAGCTGTTCGCGCTGTATTTGTGATTGACCCGGTTGGCGTTATCCGCACAATTATTTACTACCCACTGAGTCTTGGCCGTAATTTCGACGAGCTTTACCGCGTGATTCTCGCACTGCAAACTGCCGACGAATTTAAAATTGCCACGCCTGCTGACTGGCGTCCGGGCGACGATGTAATTATTTCGCCTGCCGGTTCGTGCGGAATAGCAAAAGACCGCATGGATGGAAAAGAAGAAGGACTGGAATGCAAAGACTGGTTCTTCTGTACCAAAAAGATTTCGAAAGAAACTGTACTCGACAGAATTCTGAAAAAATAAATTCCCGGTAGAAAGAAGTTGGAAAGGTTGTCGGCACGAGAATGGCCGGCAGCCTTTTTTTATAACAGGTTGTTTTTGGTATTAATGGTTGCGGCTGCTTTTCCCCTGATTTTCAGCAATCGAAGCAGAGAAAAATACAAAACCGGCATGGTAACCAAACTCAGGCCAAACCAAACAATTACGCCACCTGACATCATTTCAATCAGTTTAAGAAAGGTCCAGTCTCCGGAGTAGGTAAAAATATCTTTGAAAACACGCGAACCGGCAAAAATCAGATTTCCGGCTTTTATAAACGGATAAATTAAAAGCAGTTGAACCGGAGCCAGCAAAAGGTTGAGCGTTTGCACCACCAGGTGGTTCAGCCTGAAAACAACTGCCACCATCAGCCCCAACAAAAACGTCATTCCAATTACAGGGAAAAGTGCAAGACTAACACCCAAAGTAAGCGACAAAGCCATACTTTTAGGTGAACCCATTCCAGCTTTCAGCAGCTCCATGAGTTCTTTTGCCTTTTTTACCGGATGAAACAACAGCATAATTTTTTATTCAAAAACGCGGCAAATATATAATTATTCGATTTTCGGTCGATTAAAATCCGGTTAACTTAATAACAGTACCATCAATCTTTTATAACGCGACAATCCGTTTTTGTGGAAAAAGTAATAAATGTGTAATCAATCAGTAATAACTTATCTACTGATTTGCAGTACTATATAGTTCGAAAACTATGAATACACGTGAGTTGGAAGTCAGTGTGATTTCAGATTTGCACCTGGCAACACATGCCTGCAAATCGAAAAAAATACTGAAATACCTGAGGTCGGTTAACCCGAAAACACTGGTACTAAACGGCGATATTATTGATTCGTGGCGTTTTTCGCGCAATTATTTTCCCAAAGGGCACCTGAAAGTTGTCCGCCAGTTGATTAAAATGATGGAGAAAGGTACCCGTATTTTTTACATCACCGGCAACCACGATGAGTTTTTGCGCCGTTTCGAGAAGATTCAAATCGGCAACCTTCAAATTCTGAATCAGTTGGTATTGGAATTGGATGGCAAAAAAACCTGGATTTTTCATGGCGATATTTTCGACGAAGTAATTCACGAAACCAAATGGCTCGCAAAAATCGGCGCTGCCTCGTATGGTCTAATCACATTGATCAACAATGCACTCACACCAGTTTTCGGGTTTTTCACCCAAAAGGAAATCATTCTTTTTAAAAGCATTAAAAACGGATTGACAAAGGAAAAGCCAGAACCCACGGTTTTTGAACAAAAAATTGGGGAAGTAGCGGTAAAACAGGGATACCCGACAGTAATTTGTGGTCACACCCACGTTCCGAAAGACAAGTTTATTCCTACAGAAAATTTTGCAATTCATTACCTGAATTGTGGCGATTGGGTGGAAAATTTTACCGCAGCCGAATACGAATCGGGCAAGTGGAGTTTGTATTATTACACTGAAACCGATGAGGAATTCCCGAATGACGAACCTGATATTCCCGAAGGAAAACAGTTATACCAATCGTTGATTAAAGAGCTTGTATTTACCAATATATTGTAAGAAATGAAAGTTTTGTATGCAATACAGGGAACCGGCAACGGGCATTTGGCGAGGGCAACCGAAATTGTTCCTGTGCTAAAGAAAATGGCAGAAACAGATGTTCTGGTCAGCGGAATCCAGGGAGATATTCAACTCCCGTTCGAGGTTAAATACAGGTTTTATGGCGTGAGTTTTA
Organism: Prolixibacteraceae bacterium; assembly: GCA_003516705.1. Taxonomy (GTDB): domain Bacteria; phylum Bacteroidota; class Bacteroidia; order Bacteroidales; family Prolixibacteraceae; genus Draconibacterium. Next base: position 16,720 of record DPCJ01000033.1, read on the forward strand.
TTTTTGGTACAACCGGTGGTGTGGATTTAAAAAAAACAATTGCAAAATCGAGGTTGTTCCGGTTTTTTATCGATTTGATAAAACTGCCTGTACAAAAATACGACCTGATTATTAGTGACTTTGAACCGGTTTCGGCCTGGGCCTGCAAAATAAAGGGCAAACAATGTATCGGGCTCAGCCATCAAAATGCAGTATTGCATCAAGCCACACCAAAACCTGAGAAACATGATACACTCGGCAAATTTATCCTCCGTAATTATGCGCCGGTTTCGCTAAAATATGGGTTTCATTTTAATCAGCTCGACAGTTTTAATTTCAGCCCGGTAATCCGAAACGCTATCCGAAACGCAAATCACTCCACCAACAACCACTACTCGGTTTATTTACCTTCGTACAGTAACGATGAGATTGAAAGGGTTTTAGGGGCATTTCCACAGGTACAGTGGGACGTTTTTTCGAAACACAGCAAAGAATCATACAGCAAACAAAATATTCATTTTCAACCTGTTTCAATCGAAAAATTTCACGAGTCGTTTATCAGTTGCAGCGGAATTCTTTGCAATGCAGGGTTCGAAACTCCGGCTGAAGCGTTGCACATGGGAAAAAAACTTTGTGTGATACCGATGAAAAACCAGTACGAACAGCAACTCAATGCAGCCTTTCTGCGCGAAATGGGAATCCAGGTTTTAAACGACCTTTCTGAAGACATTGCCAAAATAAGGTACTGGCTCGAAAACAAATCGCCGCTTAAAATTGATTTCCCCGACAGAACCAACGAAATCATCGAAAAGATAATTATGCGTAACACCATTTAAATAATATGGACATGAATACAAAACCCGTTTTAATTTACAAGTCGAACATGACCTGCTTTCATACAGCGCTCCCCGTTTATTTTTATGGAATGCCCGATGGAAGTATCTCGCTTGTTTATGCCCGCTTTTATGAAATCAACTTTCATAACACAGGGCTTGAATTTGTTTTTGCCGAGCTTGAAGATTTTAGCTATGATTTTGAAACCGGCCAGATTTACAGATACAGCAGTATCGAAATTTGCCTCGACGATTTCAGGGAAATGGTTGACAGGCCCGAAACCCGTATAAAAATCATCAAATCACTCCGCAATATCGACACTTACGCTGAAGCACAGGCACATCTTAACAGGATGGCCGGAAGCAGAAAAGAAAACGTCCATTTTCAGTTTGTATAACCTAAGTCATTTAGTTTGCAAAAAAAAGCGAATATCACTCACTCCCGGTTTTTCCGCAGAATAACCTTCGCTTCCGAAAGAAATGAAACACCCTGCTGCCCGTACGTGCTAATCATTACCGATTGAATCAGCATCTGGTTGGAGTATTTGGGTGCAGCCCAATCGATGATAAAATTAGCGCCGGCGCCACCGGCTTTTTCGCCTTCTTCAACCACCAGTTCAACCGATTCAAGTGGCGAAAGTAACAATGTGGAATCGATATAAGCATGTAGCATTTTGCCGTACGAATCATAATATCGGGCCGAAAGTATATAAGCCGAATCAGTAAGCGAAGTGTTGCGCAAACTCACAGTGGCTGTAATCGGAAAACGTTTTGTTCCATCGCCGAAATAAATATCAGAATACACCGGCAGATAGTCGGTTTCGAAATAATGCATCTGTGTAGTGTCGATTTCAACAAAATGATATTTGTGACTCGGATGAGTCTCTTTCTGTTTTTTCTCCTGTTTGTTAAAACTATTCCCGCAACCCGTAAAAATTAAGAGCGCAACAATAAACACAAAGTTTTTCATGTTTTTTTTCTAAAAATACAAAATTCATTCAGATAATATTGAAGTTTCGCTGATTTGTGATAAGTACAACACAACAGACAAATCCATTGTCATTAACAGATGATTTAATCAGAATTAACTAATCTTTAATTGTTTAAATGCTAATATTCAACCATTTCGACATAACTTGCAATTGAAAATAAACGTTGAAAGCCATGAAATTGAAATCAAAATTAATTTATCGGTCAGAAAACACCTGTTTTCAGACACCACTACCAGTTTTCTTCTTTGGCATGCCCGATGGAAAAATGCTCGTTATTTTTTCCCGTTTCAAAACAGAAAATCCATTGAATACCTTGCAAGAATGGATTGTTGCCCAACATCTCGATTATTGCTTTGATTTTGTAACTGACACAATTATGACCACGGGAATTCAGAAAGTTGAGATTGGAGAATTTATGGATCTTGCGGATAATCTTGCGCAAAGAATCAGACCCCTTAATTGGTTCGGTAACTTTTACACTAACAATGAAGCTCTGCAATACTTTAAAACGAATAAAGATTTTATGCTCGGTAAGGTAAAATCCATCGAACCGGAGGTTGACAAAACTTTTTCATTAGTCCAAATCTGAACCAGTCTTTATTTCTTAAACCTGTTATCTTTTATAGTGGACTTTGTTCTCTGTTACTGATTCGAAAATCATCTGGTTCCCAAAACTGCACAGGAAAAGTTAAGTCATTTATATACTTTCTTCTAATTTCTTTTGATTTCTATGCCCCATGTTATGTATGATTTTCAGCTTTTGAAGAGACTGGGCCACCTATATCCTGAAATAATTATCATAGCCCTGCACTTCGTTTTTTGTTATGAAACAACATTAAAAAGCGCCACTTTACCGAATTGTAACAAAAATGAAATACCACTAAGTTCCTAAAATGAAACCAATTACGTGCTACAGCTAATAAAAATTAATCGTTTTGTAATTTTTTAGTAATCAGACTGTAATGCCTGTATCTCATTTTTGCAATATAAAATTATTCGTAATGAAACATTTGAAAAAACCATTATCACTTCTTTTGCTGGCAATCATGGCGGCAATTGCCTCCTGGGGACAAGAAACTACAGAGACATTTAAGCCCGGAGGAAAACCTACGGCGTTGATTTTTACAAATTTTAATACCGCATTCTCAAATGGCGAAACCACACCATCGTTTGAAATTACCCGGGCTTATCTTGGGTACGAATACAATTTCAGTAAAACATGGAGCGGGCGTATCACATTTGATGTGGGCGATCCTAAAGTTGGCAATCTGCAATACACTGCATTTTTGAAACTGGCTTACATGCAATATAAAAATGAAAACTTTAAGGCACACTTTGGAATGATTCCAACCACACAGTTTAAATATTCAGAGGACATCTGGGGTTTGCGCTACATAGAAAAAGTATTTATGGATGCTTATTCATTTTACTCAAGTGCCGACCTCGGAGCATCAGTTGAATATGCCGTGACAAAAAAAATCAGTGCCGACCTGGCTGTTTTTAACGGAGAGGGTTATAAATCCTTTCAGCGCGATGAATTTCTGAGACCAGCAGTTGGTTTAACAATTAAAGACCTTGGAAATTTTACTGCAAGG
>DPCJ01000201.1 GCA_003516705.1 Prolixibacteraceae bacterium
CTTGCACAGAAAACACCGGTTGACAGGCTTTTTGAAAAATATGCCAACCAGAAAGGATTTACAACTGTAAATATCTCAGGTAAACTGCTCGGTTTTGCCAGCCAGATGGAAACAGGCGACAAAGCCACGTCGGACCTGCTCTCAGGGTTAAGCGGAATCCGTGTACTAAGCGTTGAAGACGAAGCTTTGAACAAAACGCTGAATTTTTATGATGAGCTTGAAAAAGACGGATTCTTTAAAAATAATGGGTTCGAAGTGTTGATGGAAGTTACTGATGATAACGAAGTAGTACGATTTCTGGCAAAAGATGCAGGAAACGGAAAAATTTCGGACCTGCTTTTGGTAGTTGGCGGCGACGATAACGCACTCATTAGCATCAGCGGGATTATCGACCCAAAAGATATCAGTAAAATTACCGGTGCACTCGACATTAATACGGGTGGGAATGACAAGTTCTGAAAAGTTGAATAAACCATAAAATCCGGGTAATGCCCGGATTTTTTTTGCCCTTTTCAGCAGCAAACCTAAAGTTTCGTAATTTAGCCCCAAACAAAACACAAACATGAACATCAGCGAATTACTGAAAAAACACAAAATATTGCCTGGCGAAACGCATCTCATCAATATTGGATGTGTGCAACTCTCGGCCACCCGTGAGACCGAAGGCTGGCGGCTGGTTACCACCGATAATTGTCCCGACGACGACATTCTTTTAAGTGAAGAAGCCACGCTTGCCGACTATTTTCAAACCGGAAAATCGAATTCGTTGCTGATTGCCCCGGCGTTACCTGCCAAACCTTTGGTTTTTAAAGGAACCGGGCTAAACGTTTTGCCAGGCCACAGCATTACTTTATTTCTGAAAATACCGTTGGCATTTCAGATTTATTTCTCAAAAATTCAGCCTGAAAACCTGCTTCGTGAAATTTCTTACAAACGGCTTTCGAACACCTGGTTTGGCGAGCCCGACGGCGGTGAACCGGCTTTTGCTCTGGGCAGCGAATATTACCTGAACATGGAAGAAATCACCTTCAACGGACTTGAGGCGATTTGCCCGGTAAACATCAAAAACAGTTCAAACTCAATATTAATGGTGCAGCGGCTGATTATCCGAACAGAAAACATCACGTTGTACAAAAACGAGGATAAAATTGTAACAAGCCTTGTACAGATTGAACACCGCGGTGCTGAAGAGATAGGTTCGGTTGATTACCGTTACTCAAAAATTTACAACGGCGAAAAACAGGAAATTTTAGCCAGTCCACGCAACACATCAGGAAACAGTTTGCTGAATATCAACTTCCATTTTATTAAAAACATTTACAGAAGCGAATAATGAACTTTGACTGGACAAAATATTTTAATGACGAAACGTTTGAAAAAGCGCTGAGAATTGGCATCATCCTGGTGGTTGGCATTGTAATTATAACCTTGCTCGGCTTAATTTTAAAAAAGTTGTTACCACCAAAACTTTCGCAACAACGCAAAATGCTTATTAACCGCTTTGTGCGCTACTCGGCAATAATCATACTCTTCTCTGTAATTGTTTCCGAGCTGAACATCAATCTCGCCGCCATTTTCGGGGCGGCCGGTGTAATTGGTATTGTAGTGGGCGTGGCATCGCAAACCAGTATCGGCAATATTGTGAGCGGCTTTTTTATGGTTTCCGAAAAGTCGTTCGAAATTGGCGACCAGATTCGCATTGGCGATAAAACCGGCGTGGTACACAGCATCGACCTGCTTTCAATTAAAATAAAAACCTTCGACAACCTGTTGCTCCGAATCCCCAATCAAACAGTGATTTCGAGCGAAGTTATCAATGTTACACGTTTTCCGGTGCGCCGACTCGACTTTGATTTGAGTGTGGCTTACAAGGAAAATCTCGAAGTTGTAAAACAAACACTCGAAGAAATTGCCAAGCGCAACCCGCTTTGTTTGGACGAGCCGGAGCCAATCATTGTTTTCAAATCATTCGGACAAAGCGGTATCAACATTCTTTTTGGCGTTTGGTTCGAACGCACCAACTACCTGAAAGTAAAAAACTCGGTATTTATGGAAATCAAGGAAGCCTTTGAACAAAAAGGAATTGAAATTCCATTCCCGCATGTTAGCATTTATACAGGCGATATTACAAAACCATTCCCGGTGGAAATAAAAGAAAAAGCGTAAAAAATTTAGCCACAGAACTACCCGCCGCAGGCAGGGTCACAGATTAGAATCAAAATAAAATGCAATTGCGCTAGCAGGAAACTTAAATTAGATTGCTTCGCTACACTGCCAATGACAGATTTCGAAATCAAGACCCTGAAACAAGTTCAGGGTGACGTTGTAAATGAACAATGCTGTAAGGACGTCATGCTGAATTTATTTCAGCATCTTACTGTCATTATCTCATTGTGCCTAATAAAATTAGGTAAAGCCTCGCAATGACAGGCAATTGGTAAGAATTAAGAGAGGAAAAGGAGGCTGTTTGCAGCGTAGCCGCAAACAGCCTCCTTTTCCCCTTTCGGAAGTATAAAGAGCGTCATTGCGAGAGCTCACCCATTTTTAAAATGGGAATAATGAGTGAATGAAAGAAAACCGCATCAATGCTGTCATTTCGACGAGTATGCGAGGAGAAATCTCTTCGAACTGGTAGATTTCTCCTATCGTCGAAATAACAAGAATTTTGAATCTGTCATTGGCAGCAATGCGAAGCAATCCAGGCTTAACCAGATGGTAGCAACTCAATCTGTAAATCCATGGCAGTTAACAAAAAAAGAGACCGCCTTTCGACAGTCTCTTTTCCAATATCTATAAATCTCAAATTCTTACTTCAATCCGCGTTTTTCGAGCAGTGGCTCACTCGACGGATCTTGTCCGCGAAATTTACGATACACATCCATTCCTTCGGCAGCGCCCGATTTGGCTAACAACTCCCTGAATTTCGCAGCCAATTCAGGATTAAACAGGTCGCCCGATTCTTTGAATGCGTTGAAAGCATCGGTATCGAGTACCGCAGCCCACAAATAAACATAGTAACCTGCCGAGTATCCACCTGAAAAAGTGTGCGAAAAATAAGTACTCCTGTAACGTGGAATAAACTCAGGAATCAGCCCGATTTTATCCATCGATTCTTTCTCGAAGGCACGAACATCATTAATTTCAGGATTTTGTGTTGTATGGTAATCCATATCGAGAATAGAAGCAGCCACGTATTCTCCGGTGGTAAATCCCTGGTTAAAAGTGCCGCTTTTTTCAAGTTTTTCAATCAACGCATCTGGAATTACCTCGCCGGTCTGGTAATGTTTTGCATACACTTTCATCACTTCAGGTTCAGCAGCCCAGTTTTCCATAATCTGCGATGGCAATTCAACAAAATCGCGCGGTACGCTGCGGGCAGTGCGGTCGTATAAACCATCGGCAAACAGTCCGTGCAAAGCGTGGCCAAATTCGTGGAAGAAAGTTGACACCTCATCGAAACTGAGCAAAGCAGGCGTTTCGCCAGCCGGGCGGGTAAAGTTCATTACAATTGAACCAATCGTGGGTACGCGCTCGCCATTGCGGTAAGTGGCACTGCGGAAAGCAGTTGACCACGCTCCCACTCTTTTGCCATCACGCGGGTGAAAATCCATGTACAAAACGCCAAGGAATTTTCCATCGGCTTCCTGCACTTCATAAGCTTCAGCTTCAGCATGATAAGTTGGAAGGTCGTCGCGTTTAATAAACTTCAGCCCGTATAATTTTTCAACTACATAAAAAATTCCGGTTTTAGCATTTTCGAGACTGAAATAAGGTTTCACCTCGTTTTCGTCGAGATTGAATTTCTGCAATTTCAGTTTTTCGTTGTAATACCACCAGTCCCACGATTCCAGTTTAAAGTTGCCGCCTTCTTTGTCGATAATACTCTGCATTTCTTTTACATCCTGTTTGGCCATGTTTAGCGCAGGTTCCCATATTTTCAGCAGAAAATCATACACTGCCTGCGGCGTTTTTGCCATATTAATATCAATCTGGTATTCGGCAAAATTGTTAAAGCCCAGCAACTTGGCACGCTCGTCGCGCAGTTTTACAATTCTTTTGATGATTTCCTTGTTGTCAAATTCGTTGTCGTTGTCGCCACGCATAAAATAGCCACGATAAAGTTTCTCGCGCAGGTCGCGGTTTTGTGCGTAAGTAAGAAAAGGCAACATGCTAGGTTTTGCTAGGGTGAAAACCCATTTTCCTGAATCGCCTGTTTTTTGTGCATCCATTGCAGCGCGGGCAATTACATCGGCCGAAAGACCTGCAAGGTCAGCTTCGTTTTCAACAACCAATTTGAAGTTTTTATTGGTTTCTGCCAGCAGGTTTTCACCAAATTTTAAACTCAGCGTCGATAACTCAGCATTAATTGCTTTTAGTTTTTTCTGGTTTTCAGGCGTCAGGTTTGCTCCGTTGCGTTCAAAATCCTGGTAGAATTTCTCAACCACCCTGATTTGCTGATCATCCAAATCCATTTCGTTTCGTTTTTCATAAACTGCTTTTATGCGTTCAAAAAGCTTCGGATTCATCGAAATATTGTCACGGTGAGCGGTCATCATCGGTGTAATTTCGCGGGCCGCAGACTGCATTTCGTCATTGGTATTGGCACTATTCAGTGGACCGAAAACACCACTTACTTTATCCAATAAAGCACCCGATTTATCAAAAGCAAGAATGGTGTTGTCGAAACTTGGTGAATCGGTGCTGTTTACAATTGCGTCGATTTCTGTCTGTTGCTGTTTTATTCCTTCCTGTATTGCCGGAATAAAATGCTCTGTTTTAATTAATTCGAAAGGCGGCACACCAAAAGGTGTTGTCCACTCTGTAAAAAACGGATTGTCCATATTTGTATTGGTTTCTTTTTTTTGATTTTTGCACGAGGATAGAAACAAACCCGCGGCTAAAAGAATAATCAGCAGTTTTTTCATTTATTAATGTTTTAAAATGTAAGTTTTGCAGCGAAAATAAGCTTTTTGACCTAACCCGAAGGTTACAAGAATCACATTTTTTATATGAAGGTTAAGTTCGGTTTTCATGGCTGTTAATTCACCTGAAAAATCCTTACTTTTGGCACGTTTTAAACCGAAAGTAAAATACAACAATGAACATATCTTATTCCTGGTTAAAAGATTACATCGACATCGACTTGTCACCCGAAGAAATTGCAAAGATTCTGACTCAAATTGGGCTTGAAGTTGGCGGAATTGAAGAAGTTGAAACCGTGAAAGGCGGCATGAATGGACTTGTAATCGGCGAAGTTGTTACCTGCGAACCACATCCGAATTCTGACCACCTGAGTAAAACCACAGTTAACGTGGGAACAGGCGAGCTTTTGTCAATTGTTTGCGGCGCGCCCAATGTGGCTGCCGGACAAAAAGTGGTGGTGGCCACCATCGGAACCACTTTATACATGGGCAAGGAAGAGTTTACCATCAAAAAATCTAAAATCAGGGGTGAAGCGTCGGAAGGAATGATTTGTGCCGAAGATGAAATTGGCATTGGCACCGACCACGCCGGAATTATTGTGTTACCTGGAAATGTGCAGGTTGGAATGCCTGCTAAAGATTATTACAATATTCAGTCGGACTGGTGCATTGAGGTTGATTTAACCCCGAACCGCATTGATGCTGCCTCGCACATTGGCGTTGCCCGCGATTTGGCTGCGTACCTCAGAAATACAGTTGAACAAGGCTACAAAAAACCTTCGGTTGAAGGTTTTAAAGTAGATAACCACAACCTCGAGATTCCGGTCGAAGTAAAAAACCCGGAAGCTTGCCCGCGTTATTCTGGTGTGACCATATCAGGTGTCACCATTAAAGAATCACCTGAATGGCTGAAACGCCGTCTGAAAACCATTGGTTTATCACCAATAAACAATGTGGTTGATGTTACAAACTACGTTTTATACGAAACAGGCCAGCCGCTTCATGCTTTTGATGCCAATGAAATTAATGGCGGCAAAGTGATTGTAAGCACACTTAACAATGGGACCAAATTTGTAACGCTTGATGGCGTTGAGCGTTCGCTGAACGAAAACGACCTGATGATTTGCAATACCGAAAACGGTATGTGTATAGGAGGAGTTTTTGGCGGACTTACTTCGGGAGTTAAAGATTCAACCACCAATATTTTTCTTGAAAGCGCTTGTTTTGACCCGGTTTTTATTCGCAAAACCGCACGCCGTCATGGACTGAACACTGACGCTTCGTTCAGGTTTGAACGCGGCACCGACCCGAATGGCGTAATTTACGCGCTGAAACGCGCTGCCATGCTCATTAAGGAAGTCGCCGGCGGATCAATTTCTTCTGAAATCGTTGATATTTATCCCGAACCGGTTGCCGACTTTAAAGTGGACGTGAGTTTTGCCAATATCAAACGATTGATTGGCAAAGAACTTGGGAAAGAAACCATCAAAAATATACTGGCATCACTCGAAATTGGCATCGAAAATGAAACCGAAACCGGGCTTCCATTGCTGGTTCCACCTTACCGTGTTGACGTGAAACGCGAGGCCGATGTAATTGAAGAAATCCTGCGTATTTATGGCTACAACAATGTCGAAATCCCGACACAGGTAAATGCCTCGTTGCAAACAGCCGAAAAACCCGACCCCAACCAGGTACGAAATCTGGTTGCCGAAATGCTTACAGCACAGGGATTCAACGAAATATGGTCGAACTCGCTCACAAAAGCAGGTTATTACGACGGGTTATCCAATTATGGCGAGGCACAAACAGTAAAATTGCTCAACCCGCTCAGCGCCGACCTGAATGGAATGCGCCAAACACTGCTGTTTGGCGGACTTGAATGTGTTGCTTTTAATGCCAACCGACAGAATAAAAACCTCAGGATGTTCGAATTCGGGAACTGCTATTTTTATAAAGGCACCGAACTGAAAGACCATCCCGAGAAAAACTATCGCGAGGAAGAACACCTTGGACTGTTTGTTACAGGCGCAAAAGAAAGCGAGAGTTGGAGCGAAAAACAACAACTCACCTCATTTTTCAGCCTGAAAACTTATGCCGAAAATATTCTGAAAAGACTTGGTTTCTCAACTGACCAGATGCAGATTTCGGAAGTTGCCAACGAATTTTGGGCCGAAGGATTGAGTTACAGTTTTAACAACAAACATCTGCTCAACCTGGGTATTGTGGCAAAAAAATGGATAAAGAAGTTTGACATCGAAAACCCGGTTTATTATGCCGACTTTGACTGGGACAGCATTTCGATTCTCCATAAAAAACACAAAGTACTTTTCGAAGAGTTGCCAAAATTCCCGGCTGTCCGCCGCGACTTAGCGTTATTACTAGATAAATCGGTAAAATTCAGCAAAATAAAAGAACTCGCTTTTTACGCCGAACGTAAAATTCTCCGCGAAGTTGATTTGTTTGATGTTTATGAAGGCAAAGGCGTTCCCGAAGGGAAAAAATCGTACGCAGTAAGTTTTATCCTGCGCGACGACAAAGTCACACTCAATGACAAACTGATAGAAAAAACCATGCAAAAACTGGTTGAAACATATAAAAGGGAGCTTGGAGCCGAACTAAGGTAGATACTAAATCGTTTAAATGAAAAATTACATAGATGACCACTGTTACAAAAAATATTATCATTGACGAACTGAAGGATTTACCAGATGAATTTGCCAATGAAATTCTTGATTTTATCAGGTTCAAAAAGATAAAAAGGAGCGCTGAAAAGATTGAAACTCATTTGGCAAGCGAAACCACATTAGCAAAAGACTGGCTGAATCCAACAGAAAATGAAGCATGGAAAGATTTGTAAAAGGTGAAGTTGTAGTAGTTCTTTTCCCATTTTCCGATTTATCGGAAGCAAAAAAAGACCTGCGCTGGTTCTTGCCGATTTGATGGGAAACGATATTATACTTTGTCAGATTACAAGTAAAAATACAGACGATATTTATTCAATTCATTTAAGCCAAAGCGATTTCGCAAAAGGTTCACTCAATAAGGAAAGCAATATCAGACCTAACAGAATTTTCACTGCTGACAAAAAAATTATTACAAAAAAAATCGGAAAGTTAAAACCGGAAAAATATGTCATTATAGCCGAGTCTATTTCAAGGTTAATCAGGTTATAATGAATTGTTCACTTTAAAAAAATATGCAAAATCACCTGAAAGGAATAATTTACGCCTCCATCACTGCCCTGTTTTGGGGTGTGCTGGCTATTGTTTTGAAAATTATCGACGATAAAGTTGAACCTATTACCATTGTTTGGTTCAGGTTTTTACTTGCTTTCATGATTCTGGCAGCCTGGCAGGTGGCAAAAAATCCAGCTTCCTTCCGTACGCTCATTCATCCACCGGTTTTACTTATAATTGCTACACTCGCGCTTACCTGGAATTACATCGGTTTCATGATGGGCATTCATTACACAACACCCAGCAATGCCCAGCTTTTTATTCAAACTGGTCCCATTTTGCTTGCTGTTGCCGGTATATTCTTTTTCAGGGAAAAAATCTCACGTTTGCAAATCATCGGGTTTGTTATAGCGCTTGCCGGAATGGCCTTTTTTTACCGCGACCAGTTGGTTGCATTTTTCGATGTACAACAAAAATACAACCTTGGTGTCATTCATCTTTTAATAGCCGCCGTTGCCTGGGCTCTTTATGCAGTGCTGCAAAAAAAACTCGTTGTGAGATTGGATATACAAAGTCTTAACCTGTTTATTTTTGGGTTGCCGGTAATCATTTTAATGCCATTTGTAAATTTTGGTTCACTGCAGCATCTCGATATTGTAACCTGGTTGTTGCTTTTATTTGGCGGAATCAACACACTGCTTTCGTACACAACACTTTCGAAAGCGTTGCAACTTATCGAAGCCAGTAAAGTCAGTATCATCATTATAATGAATCCGATTATCACTTTTATTACGATGGGAATACTGACTGAAATGAATGTGAAATGGATTGGTCATGAAAGGTTTTCGGCATTTTCAATTGTAGGCGGATTTTTGGTTTTATCAGGGGCAATTCTCGTCGCCAAAAAGCAAAAACAACGTTGAAGTTTGTATCTTTCCTGTCAGATTTTAAACTGACACCGATGAAACTTAAAATTCACTTTCTCCAATTATTCATGCATTATAGCATTCATGCATTCATGCATTTTTCCCTTTTTTATCTATTACTGACCTCCTGCCAACCGGAACAACGCAAAATCATTACCGTTGTCGGAGAAATACCCGCATCCGAAATTGGAAAAACCCTGCACCACGAGCATTTGCTTGTCGATTTTATTGGCGCCGACAGCACGGGTTATCACCGCTGGAACCGCGACAGCGTGGTGGAAAAAGTGCTTCCCTATTTGCTTGAAATAAAAAAACTCGGTTACAAAACACTGGTGGAATGCACGCCGGCTTACATTGGCCGCGACCCGCTTTTGCTGAAAATGCTTTCTGTGAAATCGGGCATTCAGATTATTACCAACACTGGCTATTACAGCGCCGTGGGCGGAAAATTCATTCCAAAGCATGGTTTTACCGAAACCGCAGAGCAATTGGCCAACCGCTGGATTGACGAGGTAAAAAGCGGAATAGAAGGAACCGGAATTTATCCCGGTTTTATCAAAATTGCGGTTGAACGCGCACCCCTGCAGGAAATTAACCGTAAAGTAGTGGAAGCAGCCTGTATTGCTCATAAGGCAACCGGTTTAACTATCATGTCGCACACGGGGTTGGCTGTTCCCGCATACCAGGAAATAGAAATTCTGAAACAGTTCGGCGTTCATCCTTCGGCGTTTATCTGGACTCACGCCAACAACGAAAAAGATTGGGGCAAAATCGTTGACGCTGCCAAAATGGGTGTGTGGATTGCCTTCGACAAATTCGAACAAAAAGAAACCGAAAGTTTTTCGGAGTTTGCACTACTCATGAAAAAGGAAGGTTTACTGAACCGGTTGCTTTTTTCGCACGATGCCGGTTGGTACGACCCCATGAAACCGGGAGGCGGAACTTTCAGGGATTTTACAGCCATTGAAAAGTTTCTGATTCCGGCACTAAAAGAAAAAGGTTTGTCGGTTAAAGAAATCAATCAGATTTTTGAATTGAACCCGGCAGAAGTATTTGCGGTTAAAGTCAGGCTGGCAGAGTAATCATCTATTCAAACTTAAAATCCACCAGAATAATCTCCGATTTTCCGGTTGTTTTTACGGGCGGTCCCCATAACCGCAGTCCGCTGGTAACAAAAAAGTGGGTGTTTGCCTTTTGTTTGTAACCCCACCCCAGCTCGTAAATGTTTTTAATTATGAAATTGAACGGAAACAATTGTCCATTGTGGGTGTGCCCCGAAAATTGCGCATTTACCTCTGTTTTGCTTACTTCTTCAAGTTGCGTTGGCCGGTGGTCGAGTAGCAAAATGGGCAAATCCGGAATGCTATCACCAAGGATTTGCTGAATTGTTTTGCGTTTCCCAAAATGCTCGTCGAAACGACCGGCCACAACAAAACTTTCACCAACCTGTGCAACCGAATCATTCAGTAAAACAATTCCTGCCTGCCTGAAAAAGGCGCCATCATTATGCCCCCGATAAAATTCATGGTTTCCAAGAACACCATAAACACCAAACCGGGGTTTTATTTGATTGAATAAACCTGTTATCTTCTCCAGTTCGGGATGAATGTTTTTGTCGTCAACAATATCGCCACCGTAGAGCATCAAATCGGGGTTCAGTTCATTTACTTTGGTTACAAATTTTTCGATAAACGAAACCGGCACACCCGAATGGATATGAATATCGGCAACAAAAGCCACACGCAGTTTTTCGAGGTTTGAGTTTTTCCGGGGTACAGAAACTTCGTAATGCGAAACCTGTGTGTTGTTCAGGTTGATAGCGCCACCGATTACTACCAGCGCAGCAACCACATTGATTGCAAGAAACATGTACAACCTGTAATCAAAAGTTCGCCTTAACTCAAGCGACACCCACTGCGGAAAATAGTTGGCTAACAAAAAAAGGTCGTAAACCAGAACCGCCAGAAAAACATACAAAAAGAACGGCAGCAAATAACCGGAGATTTGCCCCAGAATTTTTTGGAACAGGTTGGTGGCCGAAGTCATGAAAAACCCGGATAACGGAATCATCAGAAAAAGAGCCATAAAAATGACAGCAAAAAGAATTTTATAACCCGGCATGATAAAAAGCCGGTTGATACGAAGGTACAGGTAAGTACCCGGAACCAGTAGCGTTAACAGAATAAATAATCGGAACATTGTTTCTAAAATTTTCTTTGGCTAAAAAATACAACTGTCAAATTCAACACATAAGTACCTGAAAAGTTGAATTGATTACAAACGTCCTGAAAAAACAAAAGCCCTCCATCGCAATGATG
>DPCJ01000060.1 GCA_003516705.1 Prolixibacteraceae bacterium
GTGGCAAAGGGGGCGATGTAACTTCAGATGTTTCGAATACAATTTCGTCGTTTAACTACAAAACTTTTGATGTTCCGATTTTGCTTGGAGCAAAGGTTATTAAAGGAAATTTGCTCGATTTATATGTGCTCGGTGGTCCCGTATTCAGCAACATTACGAAAGACGATGTTTCGGGCGGGGTAATTTTTGACGAATCGTATTACACCAAACATTACATGGGAATTCAGTACGGTGTTGGAATCGATATACTGTTTTTTACCATTGACGCACGCATGGAAAATGGGCTTGGCGAGTTTTATCAAAATGGTAACAGTGCCAAAAACAACGCTTTTATGCTTTCTGTCGGAATTAAAATTCTGTGAAACAGTTTTTTCAGCTAAATGAAAAAATTAGTTTTTCTTTTTGAACCAGTTTCCGGGGTTCAGGTTTTGTTTGTATTTGGTAAACAACTCTTTGCCAACAAGTAGCCCGCCAGCCCAGAAAACAATTTCCATCAATACAAGGCTGGTGGTTATGGCAATCACTTTTGTTTTTGATGACAGCTCAAACAAGGGAATGATAAAAGTGGCGGCAAAAAACACCCCTGAGAAAATCATCAGAAAAATACCCAGTTTAATTTGCCAGTTTTTTGTTTGCTGCATGGTACTGTTTTATTCTGATAAACCCTATTCGTGAGGTTTTGTTTGAACGGAAACAAAAGGAAACACAAAAAAATTGCAATTCTGTGGTTCCTTTTGTTATCCGGCTTTAGTTGATTCGTTTGCCAGCCCAGTTGATTGCGTTTTTAATATGCTCCTGAATCTTTTCATCCTGAAAAGCTTCGTGAGTATGACCAAAACCAGTGTAGAACGAACGAATACCGTCTTTTTCGTTCCACCAGATAATCGGGTGGTCGCCCATTCTGAAATTATCGTTATCAAATTTCTTGATTGATGTTTCATCGAGTGTGGCCAAAACATGCACGTTTGGGCGCGGATTTTCCTTAAAGGTGTACCACTCATCAAAAGTGGAGTACGATTTCATTCCATTAAAAGGCTTCATGGCCGGGTGATCCGATTTTTCGAAAACCACTGTGGCAGTTTGCGAAGCCGGGTGTGTTTTAAAGTATCCTCCAACAAGGCTGCCATAATAAGGCCATTCGTATTCGCAGTCGGCAGCGGCGTGGATACCTACAAAACCTTTTCCGCTTTTCATGAATTTTTCAAAAGCAGCCTGACCGTCGGCGTCAATTGCATCGCCGGTGGGATTCAGAAAAACCACAACATCGAAAGTTGAAAGAAAACCATCTCGCAGAAGAGCAGCATTTTCGGTGGCTGTAATCACCCAGTTTTGTTTTGCACTTTGGTCGAACAACATTTTTAGTCCCGAGGAAATTGACTCGTGCCTGAATCCCGAAGTTTTGCTGAATACAAGCACATTCATTGGTTTTTCAAAATCGGGTTTGTCCTGCGCGGTGCAGGCAAAAACCATAACCGACAGTAATACAAACGAAAACAGAAAGTTGTTAATTTTTAATTCCGAATTTTTCATTTTGATTTTTTAATTGATTTAGTGTTGCAAGGTTAATAAAAAGAAGCTGAGATTAAAAGGCTACAGGTGTTTTTTAAGTTGACCAGAAACGCAAAATATGAAGGGTTCGTTTTATCATTTGCAGTTTTATTAACTTATCGTTGAAAAAACGATAAACTTGAAAATTATCATAATAACAGAGGAATAAATTACGATTGTACAAAGTAAAATTTTACTTTTATAAGCTGGTTATTGACGGCTAATCTAAATTAAACCAAAGGTATGAAGTTGATATTTAATTCATCATCCTGTGATTCGGAAGCCTTGCTCCTTAAAAATTTTGAAACTATTTATGAAGGAGGATTTCCCGATAATAATGAAAGGGAACAGTTTCAGGATATCATCAACCGTGTAACCGGAGCAAAAAGACCTAATGAGCCTCATTCAATTATTGTTATAAAGAATAATGAAACAATACCCGATGAAGTTTGGGGCGGCTTAATTGCTGATTGGTATGAGAAAAGCAGATGTATACATTTAACTTATATCATTGTTGATGAGAAATACAGGGGTAAAGCTGTTGCCAGGGAATTGATTAATGTAGGGATAAAACTGATCAAAGATTGGATTAAAGATTACATAAACATTGAAATCAGGAACGTATTTTTTGAATCAAATAATCCTGAACTCACCCTTAACGACAATTTTGATCCATATAAAAGGTTGGAAATCTTTTTAAAGATGGGAGCCAAAAGGATTGATATCCATTATATCCAACCTGCGTTGGATGCTAAAAAGGAGGAGGTTGAAAATCTCTTTCTTTTTACATTTCCACAGTTTAATGCCGATGAATCCAGAATTTCAACCCTTGAAATTATTGAATTTCTGACCGAATTTTACGAAGGATTAGACGGAAAGCAGGAGAGCCTTTCAAAAATGATAAATTCATTAAAACAAATTGAAAATAAGGAAGGATATATTACATGGCAGCAATAAAAACACCAGAATCAAATCTATATGCGTTTTCAAAAGCCTCGGTAACCTGGCATTTTATTGAAGAAAATCCTGAAAATCTGCAAACAGCTGGTGAAACTGAAATGAATTATCTTGCATCATTTGAGGCCGATATGCTCAATTTCAGAAATCAAAGAAAGACGGAAAAGGATTTTATTAGCACATTTATTGGTAACAGTCGGGCTACGGTTAATTTTCCTGTTGAATATACATATTGCTCCGAAGGAATTGTGCATCGCAAAATCACCAACTCAGAAAGATACAAAATCGAGGTTAAATTGTCGGTCAACAAAACCTTTGTAACAAGTTCAAAAATAACACTCTGGCATCTATCAATATCTCCTGTAGCCGGAAGTACTTTCTCTGAAAATGACCTGATAAAATTAGCCCACAATTTTGGGAGTATTCAGGAAGGAACAACTTCCTCCAGACTTTTTGATATTAAGGTAAGCAAAGAAGAAAAAGATAGTGACATTTCTGAAATTGTAAAAAGACTATTCGAAATACAGAACCCCCTTACAACTCCAATAACTCTGGCTCAATCGGGAATTATTCAAATAGATCCGGTTGACATTTTTGAGAAGAAAGAAGACTGGTTCTCATTTATCAACATGATGTTGGCAAAAAAAATACCTGATGAAGATTTGGAATTGAATAAATTCTCAAAAACATTGTGTGGTATAATATTAGGCATTTTTGATTTTGAACGAATGAATGAGGATGAAATATTCGATACTATCCAGCCTATAGTAACTAAAAACGCTTCTTTTGTTGTTTTATGCCGGGGGACTTTATTTAAACTGACATACAACGAAGAAATTTGCGATGCGATCAACAATCACATCATTGTTGATCCTTATTTACTGATTCCTGATATGGTACTGATTCATAATGCATTTATTTTAAATAACGCGCTGAATAAGATTGATAAAATTTTGCTGCCGAAGAAAGCAAATGATATATCGCTTTGGAATAAATTCATCGGAGTAAGATTACCTTGTTTTAAGACTGACGATGAGCACAAATTGGTCGTTCTTGAAAAAAGTCAAAAAGAAATCAGAAACGCATTAAGTTTCGATATAATTTACGATGTTTTTCAGTATCCAAGCGAAAGAGAAATTATAAAAACCGGTGAAATTCAAAGAGGCATTGAGAGCCTGAATAATGAAATAACACAACGGTTAAATGATCTGTCGGAACTGATTCTTGTGAAAAGAGGTAATAAAACAATTAATTCTGATGCTTCGGTAGCTGCTTTTCTTGCATTTATTACACTGCTTCAATTTATTGAGGCATTTCTTGATTTCAAATCCTTTAGTTTTTTGCTTAAGGTATTATTTACATTTGTTGTGTTTGCCGGAGCCGTTGTAATATATTGTCGTTTAAATTCAAAACAAACCAATTGGTTTAAATCAAAGAAATAGGTTGAGCTGAGTGTTAATCGGCTAAAAACCAAGTTTTTTTCATTACAATATCAAGTTCGCGCCAGGTTTTGCCTTTACTGAAGTTTGCAGCGAATTCGGGTGTTTTATTTTCTATCAGTAATTGATACATCCCCAATCTTTTTACCCTTTTTTTCAGGATGGCGAACTCTTTGTTTTCTTCGGCAATCATTCCTGCATAAATTACAGTGATCCAGATGTCGATGGTGGTTTTGTCATCGCCGTAATTATTGGCGATTTCGGTAATTTGCGATAATGTTTTTTCATCGATCTTCGAATTAGTATGGTCATAAATTTTTACGAAATCTTCATAAATTCTGCGATGACCATGCTTTTCTCCTAATTGTTTCAATGCTGAGAAATACAAAATATCGGCAGGCGCAAACCGGGGTTCACTGTTTTTTGTGACATAAACACACCAGTCGTCAAATTTTCCTTTATCAAATTCGATTAAATTTCCATCCGGGATTATTTTTATAACCGTTGCCATATTTTTAACTTACTTTTCACGATAAAAATATGAATTGAATGATTGATACACAACCCGATTCGCTCTGTTTATCATTCCGGCGGTTTCCAAAGGAGGAATGCCGGATGGGGTTATTTGTTTAAAATTCTTTCAGGCTTTGAAATTTACTTTTCATCGATAACTTTAAAACGTCGATTTTGTCAATGCTGAATCAAATAAATTACAGTGAATTCTGATATTAAAATACCAGTCACAATTATTACAGGCTTTTTGGGAGCCGGGAAAACCACGTTTATCAATCATTTGTTGAAAAGCAACCCACAAACCCGGTTTGCGCTTGTTGAAAATGAATTTGGTGATGTAGCCATTGATACAAAACTGATAAAAGGCGTTGAGGCCAGCCAAATGTTTGAACTAAAAAACGGATGCATCTGCTGCACCATTTCCGACGAATATGAACAGGCGCTGGTTGAACTTGCAGAAAAATTTTCGGATGTTGACCATCTGCTGATTGAAACCACCGGAATTGCTGACCCTGCTCCGGTTATTAGGCCATTTTTCAGTGATGAAAACCTTAAAAATATTTACCAGTTTAATGGCACAATTTGCCTTGCCGATGCAAAATATTTTCACCGTTACCCGGAAAAGCAAATTGCAGTAAAACAACTTGCAGTTGCCGATGCTGTGGTAATTACAAAAACCGAAGATTTCAGCCAAACACAAAATGAACAATTTCTGAATGAAATAAAACAGTTTAACCCGCTTGTCGGTTTCTTTGTTTCTGATTTCGGGCGTGTTCGGGATTTCGATTTGAACAACATTCGACAAAAGACACTTCGGTTTATCACCCTCAATAATGAAAATCACGAAAGTCTACAAGTAAAAACCCTTCGTTTCAACGGACTTTTAAACAAGTTAAATTTCATCGATTGGCTGTCATACAACCTCGATTTATACAAAAACCATATTTACAGGGTAAAAGGAATTATTTGTTTTGA
This sequence comes from Prolixibacteraceae bacterium, assembly GCA_003516705.1. Classification (GTDB taxonomy): domain Bacteria; phylum Bacteroidota; class Bacteroidia; order Bacteroidales; family Prolixibacteraceae; genus Draconibacterium. The sequence continues at coordinate 5,433 of DPCJ01000060.1, forward strand.
GGATGAACCTTACCAATATATTTTGCAAGGCGTGGGCGGAAGTTTTGAGTTGAAAGAAGGGGATAAACTGGCAGATTCAGTTGTCAGCGAAATTGTGATAATTGGTAATTTGAAGACCTTTGAATTGGATAGTTTTATCCAAGCATCACAATCCAAACCGGAATAGAAACAAGCGAAAGCAAGGTGGAAACTACTACAATTCGCGCAATCAGCGAGGTTTCGAGTTTGTATTGCGTTGCCAGGGCATAAGGTGTTAACCCTAATGGCATTGCGGCTTCGAGTACAGTTGACTTTAATTGAAGCTCATTCAAACCAGCATTTTTTACAATCAGGTAAAATGCAAAAGGCAATACCAGCAGAATTACAACCGACCAAGCCAATGCAGCAGCCCAATCCCGTAAATTTCCGGTGCGGTGGAGACCCAGAAAAATACCCAGCGAAAACAGCACAACCGCAGTTACCGAACCGGCAAAAAGTTTAATGGTTTCGTTGATAACCACATGGAGTTGTATTTTAAACAAAACAAGCGCCAGCCCAATAATTACAGACAACATCAAAGGATTCCCCAACTGGTTTTTTACGAATTCTCTTGTCGTCATGCGTTGGTCGCTGTGCAACTCAATAAGAGTAACTCCAAGTGTCAGCATCCAGAAAATGTAAACCGATGAAATCACTCCTGCCAGCGGAACAGCCGCTTCTCCGTAACTGTTTTGCAGCACCGGTATGCCAAGGTAAGCCACATTGCCATACGAAAAAACCAGAAATAATGCCGAACGCACCTGTTTAGACAGCCTGAAAATGTAGGCCACAGGGTAGGCGAGTAACATGGCCGCAATAAAATATACCGAGTTGATTACGATAAACCTGAAATCGACAGACCCCGGTGCTATTCGCATGAGCGAAGCAATTACAAGCGCCGGCAGCCCGATTTTCAGTGCGTATTTATTCAGAATATCGATCCAGTTTCCGGTAACTGTTTTTGAACGAGAAAATACGATTCCGGCAAAAATGGACAGAAACAATGGGGCAACGGCTTTAAATGCAACTATTGCTGTGCCCATTCGCCATAATTGATAAACGGCCTTACATCGGTAACCATCATTCCTGCTTTTCTGGCAGCCTCAATACCAAGGTCGCCGTCTTCAAAAACCTGGCAAAACTTTGGTTCAACGCCCATCAGCCGGGCACATTCAAGAAAAGTTTCGGGTTCGGGTTTGTGGCGGGTAACATCGTCGGCCGACACCACAAAATCGAAATATTTCAGAATATCCAAAGTTTCAAGCTGTATTATCGCACTTTTCCGGCCAGCACCGGTTCCAACGCTCATTGGTAAAATGCCGTGGTATTTCTGCACAATTTCAAAAACCTCGTCGATGGGTTGAAGCAAATGCGCCATTTTCCAAAAAGCCTGTTGTTTTATGCGTACCAATTCGTGCGGGTCGGCTTCGAGTTTGTATTGTTCAACAACTCGTTGCGCAAATTCGATGGTTGGCCGGCCCGTCATTTCGTGAATGATTTGTGGGTCGAATTCGAACCCGTATTTTTCTCCTACAAAATTCCAGGTGGCCAGGTGAACAGGCAGCGAATCAGACAACGTTCCGTCTAAATCGAATATCAGCGCTCTTGCTTTTTCATTTACTTTTAATGTCATCTCCGGTAATTTGCGGCGAAAGTAATCATCGCAGGTCAAAACCAGGGTCATTCATTACTTTTTAATCCGATAATTAAATATCAGTTAAAAGAACTTTATCTTTGAAAATCAACTTAAATCTGACAAGTTATGAAGTATTCAGTAATTTTTCTGGCATTTCTGGCCGCCTGCACAGGCGCAGCCAACAAACAAAATCAAACTGTGGAAACAAAACAGGCCAACGCCTGGGAGCTGGTTTGGGAAGATAATTTTGATGTTGCCGGATTGCCCGACTCAACCATCTGGGGTTACGAGGAAGGCTACATCCGCAATGGCGAAGCACAGTATTACACAAAAAACCGGCCCGAAAATGCACGGGTTGAAGAGGGCAATCTGGTGATTGAAGCGCGGCTCGACAACTGGAACGGCAATAAAATCACGTCGGCAAGTATAAATACCTACGGAAAGAAAAGCATGTTGTATGGACGAATTGAGGTAAAGGCAAAACTGCCCACCGGCGTGGGAACCTGGCCTGCCATCTGGATGCTGGGCGATGTAATAAATGAAGGGACCGGCTGGCCCGCCTGTGGCGAAATCGATATTATGGAAAACGTGGGTTTCGACCCCGATACTATTCATGCCAATATTCATACTGAAGCGTACAATCATTCCATCGGCACCAACAAAGGAAACCGAATCGGGGTGGAAAAACCATATGAAAATTATAATATTTATGCGTTAGAGTGGTTCGAAGACCACATGGATTTCTTTCTCAACGACTCGCTCTATTTTTCGTTTAAAAACGAAGGAACAGGAAATAGTGTGTGGCCTTTTGACAAACCGCATTACCTGCTGATAAATTTTGCTGTCGGCGGTGCCTGGGGCGGACAAAAAGGCCTCGACGAAGCCATTCTTCCACAGAAATATTACATCGATTATGTGAGGGTGTACCAGCGGAAGAAATGAGTGAATGGAGAGTAATTCAGTGAATGGGTGAGTGAGTAAATGATTCTGCGCACAACACCAGAGGAGAGTCCTCGTTGAGTGCGCTCAGGGAACCGTTCTTTCAATAGGAGAACGGTTCCTTCTTTTTTGCTTACTTCGAATTACAGGCTGGGGCGGAAGTAATATTTTTGTCTTCCATAGCCCAATTGCATATCTTTGAGAAAATATAAAGTCATATAAAAACATTCAAAGGAAAATACAATGAACAGCAACAGAATTCTAATTGCAATCGCCCTTGTAATCGGGCTGGGATTAAACGGTTTTTTTATTGGCCGCGCCATTCAGCGGTTTAAAAAAGAAGACAGGTTTATCTCTGTAAAAGGTTTCTCGGAGCGCGAGGTAAAAGCCAATCTCGCAGTTTGGACAATCAAAACACGCATCACCACCAACGACATCAGTGAGGGAAGCCGCCAGATTGAAGCCGACAAACAGAAAATCACTGAGTTCCTGATTCAGAAAGGCATCGGAGCAAACGAGATTTTTCAGCAGGATTTAAAGGTTGTGGATAAAATGGCGCGTGAATATGGCGACAATAACATTGGCAGTTTCAGGTATATCATCGAAAACGCTTTGCAGGTCCGTTCGGAGAATGTGGATAACATACAACAGGTAAAACGAATGACCGACGAGTTGTTGAAAATGGGAGTGGTAATTTCGAATGTAAATGAATACACACCTTCGGTTCAGTATTTGTTTACAAAACTCAACGATATAAAACCTGAAATGGTATCGGAAGCCACGCAAAATGCACGAAAGGCAGCCATGGAGTTTACGCGAGAAAGCAAGGTTTCGCTGGGCGAAATGAAAAAAGCCAGCCAGGGACTTTTCACCATTGTTGACCGCGATGATTTTGTTTCGGGTCAGACCGGCGAAGGTGGTTATGGTGGAAACACCAGCGACATTTACAAAAAAGTGCGCGTGGTGGTGAATGTTGAATATTCGGTGGAATAAGCCGGTCTGTTGAGTTCAGTAATTGCTATCCGAAAAGTTTGTTCTTTTAAGCTCCAGCGATACTTCCTTCGAGGATGGAGTAACTGTTTGGTCCTTCGTTAAAAAGCAGGTCGAGGATGCTCAGGTTGTGGGTAAAACCCAGTTTGTCAGAAAAAACCTGGGTGTAAGCAACCGGGCGAAAATACGGGTCGGGCAGTGTTTTTTCCTTTGGCGAAATTCGCTCGCGGTAGTTTACAGTACTATCGGGCACTTTCTCAAAATCTTCAGTTAGAATAATTTTGTTTTCAATTTCGAAAAGTTCGCAAAGCGTTTCGTGAATGGCGAGGTTGTATTCGAGCAGAAACTTGAATTTCTTTTCAAAAAAAGGCATCAAATCATCGGCATAATATTCAAAATAGGGAGAAGAACCGTAAGCCGAAAAAATAGTACGCCAATGATTGCGCTGCCAGTCGGTATCATACGAAATTTGCAGGTCTTTAATCAGTGTTTTCGGGCCGCGGCCTTTCACCACCGGAACAATCAGGTCGATTGGGCCATTTCCACCCAAAATGGTGTAACGGTTTCGATAGGTTTGTTTGATGAAATTCTCAAATTGTTCAATATACACGCTGTCGGCTTTCAGTATTTTTGAGTAAAACTGAATCGGGGCAAAAGTGGCTGTACTAAGCAGAATTGTCATTTTTTTTGATGCAGGATGCTGGCCTGGATGGATGCTTGATTCTGGATGCTTGATGCTTGATGTTGGATACTTGATACTGGATTTTTTGATTTTTGATATTGGAGTTAGATACTGGATTCCGGATTATACTATCCAATATCCAGTATCCCTCTTATCCAGTATCTTTTTTAGTGAATTCCCCTGAACATCCGCCCAAAGCGGATTTTTGCAGGGAAGTTTTTGTCTTTATCCATTGAGAGCCAGATAAATTTTGCTTTTCCAACCACATGGTCCTCAGGTACAAAACCCCAGTAACGCGAGTCGGCCGAGTTGTGACGGTTGTCGCCCATCATCCAGTAGTAATCCATTTTAAAGGTGTAGCTTGTTGCCAGCGCACCGTTAATCTTTATTTCTGTTCCGTTTACTTCTAATTTGTTGCCTTCGTAAACACTGATTATGCGTTGATAAAGAGGCAGGTTATCGATAGTGAGCTGCACTGTTTTTCCTTTGGCAGGAATTGTAAGCGGGCCAAAATTATCGACATTCCACTGAAAGTTCTGGTGCGATGGGAAAATCTGGCTGTCCCATTTCCCGGGTTCGTCCACAATTTTTTCCACGGCAGTAACATTGGTGAATTCCTTGATTTTTACCGCGTTTTCATCGGTTAACGGGAAAACATATTGTTCGCTTGAATAAACACCGCGGTCATCTTCAGCAATTTTTAATTTTTCGAGCGCTTTTGGGTTTAGCGAGGTTCCGTTGGTTTTAACGGAGTAGTCGTGTTGCATCCCCGGAAAATGTTGTTGAGGTTTTCCGTTTACAAAAAGTTGACCGTTTTCCATTTTAAGTTCATCGCCGGGAATACCCACGCAGCGTTTGATATAGTTTTCGCGTTTGTCAACCGGGCGCGAAATGATTTCGCCAAAATTACGTTTGTCGCTCCAAACCCTGTCGCGGCCATACATTCGGGTAAGCTGGTAGTAACTTTGGGTGGACATGTTCATCGCAACTGTATCACCTTCAGGAAAGTGGAAAACAACAACATCGTTGTTTTTAATTTTTGTGAAACCAGCCATACGATGGTAGGGTTTCTTAATCCATTCAACATACGATTTGGTGCCTTTTGTAAGTGGCATTGTGTTGTGTACAAATGGAAACGAGATCGGGGTATTTGGTGTTTTCGGTCCGTATGCAGTTTTGCTCACAAACAGGTAATCGCCCACCAGCAACGACTTTTCCATCGATGAAGTTGGGATTGTGTAAGCTTCGATAAAAAACATACGGATGAAAGTGGCTGCAATCACTGCAAAAATAATGGCATCGACCCATTCAACCAACTTGGTTTGTTTGCCGAATGGCGGGTTTTTCTTTTTCCAGAAAGCCCAGTGCACTTTTTCGGTTACATACATATCGAAAATCACACCCAACCCGATGAGCCACCAATAATTACCCATCCAGATTACCCACAACAGGTAAATCACACCAACGATAATAAACTTAACCCATTTGTTCGCAAGCAGTTCTTTCATTGCAGTATTTTATAAATTCAGTAAATCTTTCATGTTTAAAATGCCCTTTTTACCCACAGAATATTCGGCGGCCAAAACAGCACCAAAGGCAAGTCCTTTGCGGCTTTTGGTACTATGTGTAATCTCTATGAAATCGACATCCGATTCATATTTAATCGTATGAATTCCAGGGACTTCACCTTCGCGTTCCGATTTGATATTCAGTTCGTTGTTTGCCGGAACTTTGTCGTTAACCCAAGTGTTTTTTTCTGGTAAAATATCGATAATATCTTCGGCCAAACTTATGGCTGTACCGCTGGGGGCATCGAGTTTATGGATGTGATGCACCTCGGTCATTTCAACATTATATTCATTGTAGGGAGCCATTAATTCGGCTAATTTCCGATTAAGTGCAAAAAACAGGTTTACACCTACCGAGAAGTTACTTCCGTAAAAAAAAGTGCCGTTTTTTTCAGCACACATTTTCAGCACATCTTCTTTTTTGTCGAGCCAGCCTGTGGTTCCGCTCACCACCGGAATTCCGGCTTCGAAACAAACTTTGTAATTTTTTACGGCGTTGTGTGGAATTGTGAATTCAATCGCCACATCACATTTTTTTAGGTTTTCGGCTGTCAGTTCGTGCTGATTATCAATATCGATGATTAATTTGATTTGGTGTCCACGTGATACGGCAATCTTTTCGATTTCCTTTCCCATTTTCCCGTAACCAATCAAAGCGATGTTCATTTTTCGTACTCTTTTAAAAATTAAGGCACAAAGATAAAATATTACATAAAGAAAGCAGCATGAGGCAAAAACTTAAAAATTATTCGACAAAACAGCTCAAACAGGAGATAAAACTGGCTTCAGGAAGCAGTTTTCGTTTTGTCAGGAGTTATATTTAAGCCCGAAACAAAAATATTGATGAGTCAAAACAGGTCATTTCAGATTTTTACAAAGCCCGTGGGCGACAGTTGCAATTTAAATTGCAGCTATTGCTATTATCATACCGATTCTTTGGTAAAAATTGGCGGGAAAAGGATAATCACCGATGATTTATTTTTAGAGGAATACATCTCTCAGCACATTGAAGCTACAACCGATGATACTGTTTTCTTTTCTTGGCACGGAGGTGAGCCAACACTTGCAGGAATTGAATTTTACAGGAAAGCGTTTGATTTTCAGAAGAAACATTTGCCAGCCGGGAAAAAACTACTGAATGGTATTCAAACCAACGGAACATTGTTGAATGAAGACTGGTGCAGGTTTTTGTCGTCAGCGGGTTTTATTGTTGGCATCAGTATCGACGGGCCGGAGCATTTGCACAACCATTTCAGGAAAACAAAAAACGGAAGTTCAACTTTCGAAAGCGTACTCAATGGGTTTAGGTTGTTGCAAAAACATCAGGTTCCAACCGAGGTTTTGTGTGTTGTAAGCGTCGGAAATGAAAATCACCCGCTCGAAGTTTATTGGTTTTTTAAAAAGTTGGGTGCTCGTTTTATTACTTTTCTGCCTTTGGTAGAGCGAATAGGAAACAGCAATACAGTAACAAAACGAAGTGTTAACGCCGAAGCTTTTGGTCGTTTTCTGATTACTGTTTTTGATGAGTGGGTGCAGAATGACATAGGAAATATTCAGGTACAGTTATTTGAAGAAGCTTTGCGTTCGGCTTTTGATAACGAACACACACTTTGTATTTTTAAACGAAACTGTGGAGGAGTTCCAGTCATTGAAAGCAACGGCGATTTTTACAGCTGCGACCATTTTGTAAACGAAAAACACTTTATCGGAAATATTAGGGAGCAAACCATCGCTGATTTATTGGATTCAGAAAAGCAAACCGAATTTGGCCGCGTAAAATCGGAAACTTTGCCTGAATATTGCAAAAGATGTGAAGTACTAACCCAATGCAATGGCGAATGTCCCAAAAACCGTTTTATCGTTTCGCCCGATGGAGAAGCAGGATTGAATTATTTGTGCGCAGGCTACCGGAAGTTTTTTAGTCATTGCCGGCCTTTTATCGAAGAAATCAGGAAAGTTGCTGTATCGTGAGTTTGAAGGAAATAAAAAAAGGATGAGTCAACAC
>DPCJ01000055.1:0-8812 GCA_003516705.1 Prolixibacteraceae bacterium
GCCAGCGTTTTATTCGAATTGTACTCTTCGTATGTTGTGGCTATTTCAAAAAGCGCTTCAATATTTGTAGGGTCCAATTCATTTGCTTTTTGCAGGGCAGCTATCGATTCGGGGAATTTGCGTTGCAGTCCCAGTATTTGTCCAAGATAATGGTAAAAATCAGGTAAATACGAAGGTGTTGCAGCTTCAATTGCAGCTTTCATATAACCTTCCGAAAGTTCAAAATTCCTTAATTTTTTGTGGCATAATCCGAGGTAGAACAAAGGATATGGATCGTTTGGCTGCTGAATAACACAATTTTCAAGTATTGTAACCGCCTGTTCTTCAGCGCTTGTAAAATACAGGCTGATTCCGTAATTCAGCATCACCGGATAAATTGAATCGCCCTTTAATGAAAAGTAAATTTCATAATTGAGTCTGGCAGGTTCATATTTTTTAGTTTCGAAATAAAACTTGGCAAATTCGCCCTGCAATTCTGCATCGGCAGGAAACTGTTCAATTCCTTTCTGAAATGTTTGAATAATCAACGAATCTTCCTTTCCTTTTTCAAATAGTTTTACAAGATTGAGGTAGGTGGAATAATCACGAGGATTCACTTCCAGCACATTGGAATACAGTTCAACAGCCTGTTTACGTTTACCTACACGGAAAGCACAAAAGGCCAACTGTTTATTCCAGTAAATATTAGTCGAATCTTTTGCATAAACATCTGAAAAACAATTATATGCTTTTTTAAAATCCTTCAAACTGATATAATTTCTGCCGTTTTTTGCCAGCAAAGAAAGATTTTCAGACTGAAGTCTCAACGTTTTCTCGAACCAATAGGCAGCATCCTGATAATTGCCTAAAATGGCATAATTTTCAGCTAATTCAGCCATGACCGCGGTATTAACCGAATCGGTCTGAATTGCATTTTGAAAAGCAAGAATTGCTTCTCCATAATTTTGAAGACTATTCAATACCACTCCCTTTTTATAGTATAATTCTGCCGATGGATTTGTGCTGATTTCCTTTTCAATCAAATACAATGCCCCCGGATAATCGCGGTTCATAATCAGCATTTCAATCTCCTGCTGTGCCAAAACCGACGTATTTACAAGAAAAATCAATCCGATTGCTATAAAAATCAGTTTTCTCATGATATTTCGTTTATTGTCTTATGAAACGAGGAAGAAGACCATGTTTTTGAAAACCTGAATCTTCTTCTTCGCTATTGAATTGAGGTTTTTATTCTATTCGAGTTTGAAGTTAATCGGCACAGTGTAACTTACGTTAACTGCCTGTCCGCGCTGTTTGCCGGGTTTCCATTTTGGCAGACTGTTTACTACGCGCAAAGCTTCAGTATCTAACGAAGGATCAACGCCACGAGCAATTGTTGCTTTTGCCACGCTACCATCCTTTGTGACCACAAAAGTTACATATACTTTCCCCTGTATTCCTTTTTCCTGGGCAACCTTCGGATAATCGATAGAATTGCCGATAAACTGGCGTAAAGCCTGTTCTCCTCCCGGAAACTCAGGCATATCTTCCACAATAAAAAATATCTCCTCTCCTTCAACGTTCACCTGGGGGGCTGGAGTTAATATTTTCATCAGTACTTTTCGCCCTGAACTATCTTTGAAAGTACCGGAATGCCCGGTTTTTGAAATAATTGAAATAAGTTCTTCAACGTCTGCAGAATCGCCGTCAAATTTTAACATTTTACCCGCAAGGGTAACTTTTACAACGCGATCATTTACATCATTTTCAGCTACAACCGATTCTTTTTGTTCGCAGGCAAAAGCAATAATAAGCGCAGCAGCCACCAAAATTCCGATAACGGTTTTGGTTGTGGCCAATTTTGAAGATTTTATTTTCGACATCATTTTAATTCGATTTTTGATTAATGAATAATTGAAATTGTTGGCGATAACCAATTGTCCGCCAATAAATTGATTTAAAAGCAATTGTTTGTACTCTCCCCGGCTAGCGCCTGAGTTCAGCACGGCCTGGTCGGCCAGAAATTCATGGTTTTCGCGGATTGCACGTCGCAACAACCACATAAACGGATTAAACCACTGAAAAGCGGTGAGGATTTCAAGCACAATTACATCAAACGAATGACCCTGACGAACATGCTCGAGTTCATGTGCCAGCATCCGGCTGTAACCGGCTTCGCTCAACAGATTGCGACTTACAAAAACATAACCCAGAAACGAAAACGGGGTAGTTTCATTATCCAGTAAAACAAGTTTGAATCCCTGCCCCTGCTCTACCCTGTTGTTATTGATTTTCAGCAGAATCTGTATCATTCGGAAGATAAAAAGTCCCAATAAAACTGTAACTCCGGCAAGATAAATGTAAATCACCGTTTGCGCCGATAATACAGTTTTCTCAATATGTCCGGCAAATCCGTGACCGTACACGGTAATCGATTCCAGCACATTTCTGTATTGTGTAACAGTGATTTCGGAAAGCATCACCGGTTTTGGCGCAAAAACCCTGAGCCGCAACATGGGTAATAGTACCGAAAACAGCACTGACCCCAATAAAAACAGCCGGTTGGTTCTGAAAAATGTTTCTTTCCGAAGAAAGAAAATGTAAATCAATGCTAATAACGAGAGACTTACACCCGATTCGATAATAAAATTGACCACGTTAATCATTGCTGTAAGGTTTTTCAGTTTCCAAATCGCGCTTTACATCATCTATCAGTTCATCCAAATCGGCAACCGACATTTTATCTTCCTTTGCAAAAAATGAAACCATTTCCTGAAACGAACCGCTGAAGTAGTTGCTGATGAATGATTTCATGTAGGTTCGTGTATAGTCTTTACGCGCAATCAGCGGGAAATACTCGTGTGTTTTTCCATAGGCATTGTGCCCGATAAAACCCTTTTTCTCCAAAATCCGGATAATGGTGGAAACCGTGTTGTAGGCAGGTTTTGGGTCGGGCATCTGCTCAACAATGTCTTTCACAAATGCTTTTTCCTGCTCCCAAAGCAACTGCATAATTTGTTCCTCTGCTTTTGTAAGTTCCTTCATTTTTATTGACTTAAAGATTTTTAGACACAAGTACCAAATCAGCAAAAATTATACCTATGCATTTAGTTTTGAAACTAATTTTTTAGGCAAAAGAAAGTTTTATTCCTTTTTCTCTTTTTTACTGTCGTCAAGCGCAAACAGGATTGGAATTGTGTATGATACTTTTACAGCTTTTCCTTTTTCTTTTCCCGGAGTCCAGGTTTTAAGTTCGTTTATAACACGCAGCGATTCCCGATCAAGTAACGGATCTACTCCCCTCACAATTTTTGCATCAGTAACATTGCCTTGTTCGTCAACAACAAAAGTTACATATACTTTCCCCTGAATTCCTTTTTTAGCAGCTTCTTTTGGGTACTTTATTGCAGCAGCAATATCATTTCTTAATGAGTCTTGCCCTCCCGGATACTCAGGCATTTCTTCGGTAATAAAATAAACGCCATCTTTTGCTTTCTCATTCTGGGCTGAAATCTGCGTTTTTCCTGCCCCAATGATTACCATTACGAATAAAGACATTAGAATTGTTTTCATGACTTCAATTTTTAATTGATAATTTTAATTCAACACTCTCTTGGATATCCTTTCCAAAGATATAACTAAAGAATTAGTTTTCAAACTAAATTTTTAGTTATTTATTAATTATTTTTTATTGTATTGAATAAGTGCATTTTATATAACTAAATATTTAGTTTGTCAATGAAATACAACTGCTCTCCTGCCCCCGATTTGCAATCCGGGGTTAACAGCTTTGGCATTTTTAAAGCCTAAATGTAAAACCACAAATACAACGGTACAATAGATTACGGTTGCGTAGGCCGGTGTTTCAAACTACGGGCAGGTTCTGGGGGGGATTCTTAACCCGGTGTTTGCACCCTTGGCTACCAATATGTCGCTCCTATGAAGCTTAAACCCGGTACGGGTTGGATTATATAGCGCATTCATGCAACAACAAAAAACAACCCGGTACGGGTTGGATTTTTCCCTTTCCGGTTGCTGAGGCCGGTGTTTCAAACTACGGGCAGGTTCTGCAGGGGATTTTTAACCCGGGCTACCAATATGTCGCTCCTATGGAGCTAAAACCCGGTGCGGGTTGGATTTTTCCCTTTCCGGTTGCTGAGGCCGGTATTTCAAACTACGGGCAGGTTCTGCGGGGGATTATTAACCCGGGGTTTGCACCCTGGGCTACCAATATGTCGCTCCTATGGAGCTAAAACCCGGTACGGGTTCGATTATAATAGAGCATTCATGCAACAACAAAAAACAACCCGGTACGGGTTAGATTTTTCCCTTTCCAGTTGCTGAGGCCGGTATTTCAAACCACCAGCTGGCGTACCTGCAGATTTAGGGGGATTTTCACTTGTACTACCATAATACTGCCTCTTCAGAGCTAAAACCCGATAACAATGACAACAAAGACAACCCGACAACCCTTAATTTTGAACCCGTAACTTTATTCTCTCAACTCCCACTCATCCCTGTCATCCAGCAATGGAAAGCTTTTTCTGAAATCGTGCAATTCTGCGTAATTCAATTCGAAAGTCTGAACAGATTCTTTTTCTCCAATGAAGCTTGTAAATCCTTTTGCATCCACCAAACCCGAATCGCCCAGGTATTTGAGCCCTGTACCATCAATTCCGGTGCGATTGACACCAATGCAATAACTCTGGTTCTCCACTGCGCGCGCTGCCAGCAACAGTTTCCATACATGATGCCGGGGGGAAGGCCAGTTGGCCATATAAATCAAAACATCGTAGTTTTCGGTGTTACGACTCCAAACCGGAAAGCGCAAATCGTAACAAATCAGCGGACAAATCCGCCAGCCTTTGTATTCCACGATCAGTTTTTCAGCACCGGAAGAATAATGCAGATGCTCCTGCCCCATCGTGTAAAGATGGCGTTTGTCGTAATATTGGATTTTACCATCAGGAAAAACAAATACAGCCCGGTTATAAATTTCCCCGTTTTCTTCAATAATCAAACTGCCAACAACCGCTGTATTTTTTAGCGCAGCTATGTGTTTCATCCAAAATACTGTTGTTCCATCCATCGGTTCCTTCAGCTTTTCAGGGTTCATTGAAAATCCGGTGGTAAACATTTCAGGAAGCACAAATAAATCGGTATTTTCAACTGAAAAAACGATTTCGGTGTAATTGTCAAGATTGGCTTGTTGGTTTTCCCAGATGATATCGGGTTGAATGATTGTTATTTTCAGGTTTTGCATCGTATTCAAATCAATTATTAAAACTCACATCAACTTTTTACGTCACCCTGAACTCGTTTCAGAGTCTCATCAATCTACAGATACCGAAACAAGTTCGGTATGACGTTCTAACTTGTTTACGTCACCCTGAACTCGTTTCAGGGTCTCATCAATCCTTAGATGCTGAAATAAATTCAGCATGACGATCCAACTTGTTAACGTCACCCTGAACTCGCTTCAGGGTCTCATCAATCCACAGATGCTGAAATAAATTCAGCATGACGTTCTAACTTGTTAAGTTAATTAAACGTCACCCTGAACTCGTTTCAGGGTCTTTTCAACTCAGAGATACTGAAACAAGTTCAGTATGACACTTACACTAATAATGTTCTTATTTACGTCACCCTGAACTCGTTTCAGGGTCTTCCTATTTCATATAGCTGCTGAAACAACGCCGAAATTTCGAAACAGCATGACGTACATCCTGGTATCTTTTGTAAAACTATCTGATTTCCCAATATAAATCCTTCATTTCAGGATTAATTGATTGTATCAAATTTATTTTCCATTGCCTGTGCCAGTTTTTCAATTGCTTTTCTCTGTCGATTGCCTGATAAATATCCGGGAAATCCTCGTAATACAACAATTCGGTTAAATTATATTTACCTGTAAATTTTGAACCAATTCCATTTTTGTGATCTGCAATTCTTGTTTTTAAATCACTGGTAACACCAATATAAAATGTTGTTCGATTCGTGTTACTCATTATATAAACATATCCACCTTTCATATTCTTTGAAGCGTTGCAGAAACAAATTCATTATTAGACTATTCTCATGTTAAAATTATTCATTCGTAGATTCGTCAACCTGAACTCGTTTCAGGTTCTATTTAATTTATGGAGATGCTGAAACAAGTTCAGCATGACGGTTAAACTAACAATTCTCTTTTTACGTCACCCTGAACTCGTTTCAGGGTCTTTTCAACCCAGAGATGCTGAAACAATCCCGAAATGTCGGGACAGCATGACGTCCTAACTTGCTATTGAAATCAAACGTCAAAACCTGTTGATTACCGTAACTCCCACATTTTCAAATTTATCCATATTCATCAACGCTTCAGGGGCTTCATCAAGTGAAATGGTCTTTCCAACCAAAAGTTCGGGTTTCAATTTGCCGGTTTTTATCATTTCAAATATTTCGGTGTACCGAAAAGCCTGCATTCCGTGGCTGCCAAGTATTTCCAGTTCATGAGCCACCACTTTGTCCATCGGTATTTTGGGGTGTTTGTGGTCTCCGGTCATTAATCCCACCTGAACGTGTTTTCCACGTTTACGCAAACAGGAAACTGAATTAAAACAGGTTTCCTGACTACCCAGTGCATCAATAGAAAGATGTGCTCCACGGCCCGTAATTGTCAATATTTCTGCCGGAACATTTTTTGTTTTTCTGGCATTTATCAACCACAAAGCACCCACTTTTTGGGCCAGTGCCAGTTTTGTATCATCAATATCTACTGCAATTACATTTGCACCCGCAGCAGCGGCTATCATAATTGCCGAAAGCCCTACTCCACCGCAACCATGTACCGCAACCCACTGACCGGCTGTAACTTTTCCCTGGTCAACTAAAGCTCTGAAAGAAGTAATAAACCTGCATCCCAAACTGGCAGCAGTTAAGAAATCAATCTCATCAGGAAGTTGAACCAGGTTAATATCCGCGTACTTTATTTCGACAAATTCCGCAAACGAACCCCACGCTGTAAAACCGGGCTGAAACTGGTGGTCGCAAACCTGGTGATTCCCCGAAATACACTCTGGACAATGTCCGCAGCCACTAACAAATGGCACGGTTACTCGGTCGCCAACCTTAAAATTTTTAATTTCTGAACCAGTTTCAACGATAATTCCGGCCAATTCGTGACCGGGAACATGAGGCAAAACAATATCCGCATCGTGTCCCATCCAACCATGCCAGTCGCTGCGGCACAGGCCGGTGGCTTCCACTTTTACAATTACACTATCGGGCGAAACGGTTGGATTCGAAACTTCCCTGATTTCAACAGGTCCCTGAAAATGTTCGAAATAAACGGCTTTCATATTGAATGGTTTTGAAAACCAAAAATAGGATTTCCCCCGGACATGAAGTCAAAAAAAAGAGCCTTACTTTCAAAAGCAAGACTCTTTCAATATCAACTTATCAATACTTTATAACTGCTTAAAAAAGTCGTTTCCTTTATCGTCAACGATTATAAAAGCCGGAAAGTTTTCGATCCTGATTTTACGTACAGCTTCCATTCCCAGTTCTTCAAAATCGACAATTTCAACTGATTTAATGCTGTTTTTAGCGAGAATCGCTGCAGGCCCCCCAATTGAACCCAGGTAAAATCCGCCATACTTTTTGCAAGCGTCGGTAACCTGTTGTGTGCGGTTTCCTTTAGCCACCATAATCATTGAACCACCATGACTCATAAACTCGTTTACATACACATCCATGCGCCCCGCAGTGGTTGGCCCGAAACTGCCGCTGGCCATGCCCTTTGGCGTTTTTGCCGGACCAGCATAATACACCGGGTGCTTTTTAAAATATTCGGGCATCGGTTTGCCTTCGTCAAGCATTTTTTTGATTTGAGCATGAGCAATATCGCGGGCTACAATTAAGGTTCCGTTTAAGTTCAACCGGGTTTTGGTGGGGTATTTCGAAAGTTCTTTCAGTACTTCTTCCATTGGTCTGTCGAGGTCAATATCAACAGCAGGCGAAATTGATGGTGCTTTTGATGGCAGAAAACGTGCCGGGTTCTTTTCAAGTTCTTCAAGGAAAATTCCGTCCTTTGTAATCTTTGCCTTAATGTTTCTGTCGGCACTGCAACTTACACCCAGTCCCACCGGGCACGAAGCAGCGTGTCGTGGTAACCGGATTACACGTACATCGTGCACATAATATTTTCCGCCAAACTGTGCTCCCAATCCACATTCCTGCGCAATCTTTTCAATTTTGGCTTCCCACTCCAAATCGCGGAATGCCTGTCCACCTTCATTTCCTTCGGTTGGCAGATTATCGTAATAACCAGCCGAAGCTTTTTTTACTGTTGCCAGCGTGGATTCGGCTGAAGTACCGCCAATTACAAGTGCCAGATGATAAGGAGGACAGGCAGAGGTTCCTAGATCCATTATTTTTTCCTTTACAAACTTTGTCAGCGCTTCTTCTGTTAAAAGCGATTTGGTTTGCTGGTACAGGTAGGTTTTATTTCCCGAGCCGCCACCTTTGGTAATAAAAAGAAACTCATATTTGTTGCCTTCTTCGGCATAAATATCGATTTGCGCCGGCAGATTAGAACCCGTATTTTTTTCGTCGAACATGGTAAACGGCACTACCTGTGAGTAGCGCAGGTTTCGCTCCTGATAGGTATCGTAAATCCCTTTTGATAAATGTTTTGCGTCGTTAACACCTGTAAAAACGTTTTCACCTTTTTTACCAATTACAATTGCAGTACCGGTGTCCTGACAGGTAGGCAATTCACCTTCAGCCGAAACGGCCTGGTTCATTAACATGGTATGCGCCACAAAGCGGTCGTTATCAGTAGCTTCAGGAT
>DPCJ01000055.1:8923-9156 GCA_003516705.1 Prolixibacteraceae bacterium
TGTTTGGTATTTTCACGCGCTGAATTAAAAAAAAAGTGCGATGTTCCGACAATTGATGTTTTTACTGATTCTTATTGCCCCTTTCACAGTTAGTGCACAAAAATATGTAATGGTATGGAGTGATGAGTTTAACACGCCCGGCCTCCCTGATAGTACACGTTGGAGCTACGAAAAAGGAAAAATCCGAAACGCCGAGTTACAGTATTACACTGAAAAACGGTTGGAGAATGCAC
>DPCJ01000182.1 GCA_003516705.1 Prolixibacteraceae bacterium
TCGACGACTTTAAAAACGTTTCGCCCGAACAGAAAAAGGAGGTTGGGCAAGCCATTAACACGCTGAAAAATTTTGCACTCGATAAAATTAACGCGCTGAAGGAAGCTTTTGAAAATGCCGGAGATAACGACCAAAGCATTGATCTCACCATGCCCGGCGAACCCTTAAAATTAGGAACACGCCACCCGCTTTCGCTGGTAAAGAACGAAATCATCGGAATTTTTGGCCGGCTCGGATTTACAGTTGCCGAGGGCCCTGAAATTGAAGACGACTGGCATGTTTTTTCGGCACTGAACTTTCCGCCCGAGCACCCGGCACGCGACATGCAGGACACTTTTTTTATCGAAAAAAATCCCGATGTGTTGTTACGCACACATACTTCAAGCGTTCAGATTCGTGTAATGGAACGCACCCAGCCGCCAATCCGTATGATTTTCCCCGGTCGTGTATTCCGCAACGAAGCCATTTCTGCACGCTCGCACTGCATTTTCCACCAGATTGAAGGTTTGTATGTTGATGAAAATGTTTCGTTTGCCGACCTGAAACAAACACTGTTGCAGTTTGCCAAAGAATTGTTTGGCGAAGGAACACAAATTCGTTTGCGCCCGTCGTACTTCCCGTTTACCGAACCCAGTGCCGAAATGGATGTGAGCTGTTCAATTTGTGGTGGCAAAGGCTGCAATGTATGCAAATACAGTGGTTGGCTCGAAATTCTTGGTTGCGGAATGGTTGACCCGAATGTACTCGAAGCCTGCAACATCGACAGTAAAAAATACACAGGCTTTGCTTTTGGAATGGGCATCGAAAGAATTACGATGCTCCGATATGGCATCAAAGATATCCGCCACTTCTTCGAAAACGATGTCAGGTTTTTGAAACAGTTCGAATCGGCGATGTGACCTGTAAAAATAAAAGACAATATCAATAAAAATAAAGCCTCCCGAAGTAAATTTCCGGGAGGCTTTCATTTATCATGGTTGCATTATGCTGCTTTCACGGTCGCGTTTTTCAGGTTGATTTTTACCGGTGTCGGGTTAATCAGGTTGTCGTTCACCGGACAACGGCTTTCAATAATTTCGAGCCATTTGGCTAAAGTTGATTCAGCGGCATCTGCTTCCGGGAAAATATTCACCCTGATTTCCTTGTATCCGGGCCTGTCGGTAGTTTGATGCCCAAATACTTTTGCCGGGTTCAAGTCTCCTTCGGCTTCAATTCTGATGCTTTTCAAACCAAACCCCAATTCCCGCGCAACAATGTGTCCCATCACGTTAAGGCATCCTGCATACGCAGCAAGTAAAAACTCCACCGGATTAGCACCCTGGTCGGTTCCGCCAAGTCCTTCCGGCTCATCGATGGTTAAAGTGAACTGCCTCGAACGGGCTACAAATTTTGTTGGGTTGACATTCTCTCCTGATATTGAAAATTTTAAATCGGCCATAATCTGTTTCTTTTTTGTTGATTTATAATTTGTTATGCTATTGCCTGCCCGGCCAGTTTTGCTCCGGGAACTTCTGTAATTTTTCCACTCTTTACATCGAATATGTATCCATAAATAGCTACTGTTTTCGATACCAAAGGATGTTTTCTGATACGCTTTACATCGTTCAGCACGCTGTTTTCGAGGTTGTTAATGGTGAGCCAGTTGATGTATTTTCCTTCAGCAGAACCGCCACCGGTTTTAACGTTCCTCCACCCGTTTTCATCAATGGTGGCGCTTTCGAGGTTCTCTTTCAACAGGTCGGCAATGATTTCGTTGGTAAAGGTTTCCATTCCGCAATCGGTATGATGGATGACAAACCACTCGTTTGTACCCAGCAATTTATGACTGATAACCAGCGACCGGATGGCATCGTCGCTGGCACGACCGCCGGCATTGCGGATAACGTGCGCATCACCTTCCGAAAGCCCGGCGTATTTTGCCGGATCGAGCCGCGCATCCATGCAGGTTAAAATGGCAAACCTGCGCCCCGGAGGCATGGGCAGCTTTCCTTTTTCTCCAAATCCTGCCACATAATTTTGATTGGCGGCAATTACTTCATTCAAAACATTACTCATAATTTCAACATTTTAAGTTATAAAATCGGTTATATATCAATAAAAAAGGCCCTTCCGTTACCGGAAGAGCCTTTCAGTTATAGTAATATCTTATCTTACTTACTTCTTCCGCGAAATAATACCTGAACACATACACATCATTGTGCATGTTGCCGACATATTATTTCTGAAAGAATTAAGCATGTTTTTGTCTTTTATTTCGCCAAATATAGAAACTGTTTTTTATAATGCAAGTGATAAATGCTTATTTAGAATGGCTGCATTACTTTTTTTGAACTATCAATGGTTGCTTCAACCCTGCAGAATTGCCTCAATCTTCTGCAGTTCTTCAACCGAAAAAGTAAGGTTCCTGAGAGTTTCCACATTATCATCGATTTGCTGAACCGAGCTGGCGCCAATCAGTACCGAAGTAATCCGGTTATCGCGTAAAACCCAGGCCAGTGCCATTTGCGCCAGGCTTTGCCCACGTTGTTTGGCTATTTCGTTTAGTTGAACGATTTTCCCGTGTGCCGAATCCACATGTTCTTTTTTCAGAAAAACCTCGCGGGTGGCGCGGCTACCTTCAGGAATTCCTTTCAAATAGCGGTCGGTTAAAAGCCCCTGCGCCAGCGGCGAAAACGGAATACACCCGATGCCTTCTTCTCCCAGCACATCCAGCAATTCATCTTCCACCCAACGCACAAACATCGAATATTTGGGTTGATGAATCAGGCAGGGAGTTCCCAGTTCTTTTAAAATCCGGGCGGCTTCGCGGGTCATGTCAGCCGGATAGTTTGAGATGGCTGCATACAAAGCTTTCCCCGAACGCACAGCCTGGTCAAGCGCCATCATGGTTTCTTCGAGCGGCGTGTCAGGGTCTGGACGATGCGAATAAAAAATATCGACGTATTCAAGTCCCATTCGTTTCAAACTTTGGTCGAGACTTGAAAGCAGGTATTTCCGGCTGCCCCATTCGCCATAAGGACCGGGCCACATCAAATAACCTGCTTTTGTTGAGATAATCAGTTCGTCGCGGTAAGCTGAAAAATCCTGTTTCAGAATCTTTCCGAAATTTTCTTCAGCCGAGCCGGGAGGCGGTCCGTAATTATTTGCGAGGTCGAAATGAGTTATTCCGAGATCAAAAGCGCGGTGCAACATGGCACGGCCGTTTTCAAAATTGTCGATTCCACCGAAATTGTGCCACAACCCCAGCGAAACGGCAGGCAGTTTCAACCCCCACTTACCACAGCGGTTGTATTTCATCGAATCATAACGGTTTTCGTGAGCTACGTATGTCATATCTGTAAATTTTACCAGGTTTAAAATTGTATTATTTCAGGGTTGAAGGTATCTTTTTTTCTGAAAGTGCAGCCCGTCTTTCAACCACTTTTTCTTTCAGAATAGAACAAATCCGGGTAAAGTGAATATTTTAGCAGCAAAAAAAAGCAGCCATGCAAAACATTTATTTTAAACCGGAAATCAAAAGATTCGCCACACTGTTTCTGATTTTAACCACACTTTTAATTTCAGTCCAGGCACAACAAAAAGAGGTAACAAAAATTCAATACAAACCTGTGATTAATGGAAAACCATCCGAAGGACCGGGAGTTACAGTTCTTTTTTCGGATAATGTGGCTTCACTTTCCGATTCAAAAAACAAAATCCGCGACTTTATCGATTACAACCGCAATCAAACTGTTACCATTTTAAACACCGAAACCGGGCTGTTTAAAACGCTCACTGCCTTTAACCAACTGCCACAACCCACAACCGGCGAAGTTCACGACACAATTCTGGGATTCGAATGCGAATATGCGGTTATCAGTTCTTTTTCGAACAAAATAGAACTTTGGTACACCGACAAAGCTGGTGTAAAAGGCTCGCCCTACCTAAACTATTTACCCGATGAAAAATCGCTTGTATTGAGAGTGACCATTAACGGAAACCGAACGTTACAAGCTGTTTCGGTTGAAAATGTTGCCGGCGAAACCAGTCCTGATTATCCGTTTGATGCAGCTCGGGAAGTTACGGCCCCCGAAATGGAGGAACTCAAAATAAAATCGAGGTACACTTCTTTGGTGATTTTCGAAAACCAGACCGTCAATTTTGACCCTGACCTTCCTGTGCCGGCAGAAAATGAACTGAAGACCGGTGAGATTTATCGATTCTCAAAAGGAAGTGTGGTAATGAAAAAGATAAAAATGCCCGAAAGCTGGAAAAAGGGCGGACAGGTTTTTGCCCGGCTCGCGTGTTGGTCTGACGGAGATGCCTACGACCGTACAGGTTCGGTTTTTATTATTCCTGAAACCGAAAAGGAAATCACCATGACCGATGCTTTGCTGAATGGAACTGCTGTTTTGCCTGTTTTTACCGACAGTGCCGGACAAAACTACCAGGGATTTACTTCCACCCCTGATTACGAAACTCCGGTTGAAATTATGCGCTTTTTTACCTCGTTTGGCGCCCGCTATTTTAATACACGCCGCGTGATTAACAATTACAACTGGAAAGATGCCGCATTTTACAACCAGGAAGTTACACCGCTGATTCCTTCGGATGCCGAAGAATTGTGGGTAGGCGTTTTTATCGGCAACTACGACAAAGGCGGTCATAAAATTAACCTGCAATTCTATTTTTACCCTTCGTTTGATGATGAACAAGCCAAACCCAACTGGATTCAGCCCTTGTTTTACACGGTAAATGTGATGGAAATGTCGGGGCAGAATTACGGGAGATTCTTTAGAACCGATACTTTAAAGGTTGAATTCACTGTCCCGGATTCAGTTTCGGGCCTTCAGTTGCTTTACACTTCCACCGGTCACGGCGGTTGGGGTGGCGGCGACGAATTCGTGCCCAAAAAAAACCAGGTTTTCATTGATGGCAAACAGGTTTTTGAGGTAGTTCCGTGGCGAACCGACTGTGCAACCTATCGTTTGGGAAACCCGGCGTCGGGTAATTTTGCCAACGGCTTGTCGTCAAGTGATCTGAGCCGCTCGAACTGGTGTCCCGGAACATTGACTCCTCCTTATTTAATTCCGCTTACCGGATTACAACCCGGAAAACATGTGATTGAAGTAGCCATCGACCAGGGAGCTGACGAAAACGGAAGTTTTAGTCACTGGAGTGTGTCGGGTGTTCTCGCCGGAAATAAAAAATAGAGATTATCGGTTTGGGTTAAGCATAAATTTAAATGACCCTGAACAGGTTTTCAGCAGGTGAAATCCGGCGGGCAAATGTTTCAAACTCACAGGCTGACCGTGAAGAACTATTCCCTGCCAGACTTTTAATCCGGAGGTGTTAAATATTTCAGCGTGCCCTTCATAGCCATGAATGGTGATTTCCCCTTTCGATGGATTTGGAAAAACGCAAAGGTCACCTGTATCAAATTCAATGTCCTCAACCACAGTTTCGCTACAAATAACGGCATTCAGTTTTTGCCAAATCATGTTGCACAAAAAAACACCGATTTCGCTGAGCGGTGAATCGCCGGGGTTGCCCATACGAACTACAACAAGTCCTTGTGACGGCACAATGCACAACATTTGTCCGTTTTTTCCCATCGCAGCAAACATATCAGCCGGTGCATCGGGGGCCCACGAGCCGTTAAATACAAACTGAACTCCCGGCAGCATGTAGTTTGGTTTTCCGTTCAGCCACCAGAGATAACCATATGATTGGTTAATTTCGTTGGAAGTATTAATCATTGCATTGAAATAATCCCGGTCTTTCAGCAAAGTATCCTTATTCCAAACACCGCTGTTTTGCACTAACAACCCAAACCGGGCCATACTGCTTGGTTTGCTGAAAAATACATTGTCATAATCAACAGTTAGCCACAAGCCCGTCATTCCGGTGGGTGAAAGCAGGTTCTCCCGCGTAAAAGCATTAATGGCTGAGCCAGAAGCATTGGTCAGCACTTTTTCGAGCAATGTGTAAGGTGCATTGTGGTAGGCCCAGCGGGTACCTGGTTCAGCAAGAAATTGCAGACACGAATCGAGCGTACAATGGTTGTCCTCCAACCCATCATCAAGACCGGTGGTCATGGTCAGTTGGTGACGTATCGTGATTTTTCTTTCCTGCTCCGGGGTTAAACCAGTCCAGCCAACACCAAGATATTTCGAAGTTGAATCGCCAATTGAAAGCAGACCATCTTCCTGCGCCTGACCCACAAGAAAAGCTGTGAGTGTTTTTCCGGCCGAAGCCCAGTACCAGAGACTATCTTTTGTAAACGTTCCAAAATATTTCTCGATGGCAATTTTACCATCCTTCAGCACGATAAAAGCTTTTGAGTTTTCCTGCTCCAGAAAATTCAGCAACGGGTCTATTTCCGGGGTACACCACCCCAGCGACTCAGGCGAAACAGTTTCCCATGTATCGCCCAATGTTGGCGGGAAATACAGGTTTTGAGCCTTCAACCCGGGCTGGGATAAAATCAAAACAAATAAGGTTACAATCATCCAATGTTTCATAGTTTCCAAATATGCCGATTTTTATATGAAGAAAAAGATAACAGAAAGTTAAATTAAAATAAGGAAGTATCAGCTTTTTGTGCAACTTCTCAGCTTACAATGAGCTTTGCACACATTGGATGGAGAATAGAATTCGAACATGAACAAAATTGCGGGGTTTAACCTTTTTAGAAAATACACGAGTCCCGATTACAAATCCGAATCAGTAATGAAAATACAATACCGGTTCTTAAAAAATTATTGTAATTTGCATCCCATTTTATTGTTTCTTTATTTAGGGTCTGATAAAACAGGTTGGTGGAATAACCAAAATTTAAACATTGATGAATAACAATATTTGGGTGGGGTCTTTTCTTTTTTTATTTCATCTGCTGATAATTTCACCTGCTGCATACGGGCAAAGTATCAGCAATACAAAAATCGACAGCCTTCGCATGGTTGTTGATAAAAAATCAGGAAAAGAAAAAATTTCAGCTGAACTTGAACTTGCCCTTCAACTTTTAAATACCGATAAGAAAGAGGCGTTGCAGCTTGCAACCGCCGTATTGCCCGAAGCCAAAGCTATCGCCGACAGAAAACTGAAAATGCGCTCATACTATGTATTGGGAAGAGTTTATGCAGACCTGGAAAACAGCAACCTTTCGATGGTGTACCTCGACTCGGCTTTACTTATTGCAGAGGCAACGGATGATAGTTGGCACAAGGGAGAAATTCTCTACCATATTGGATTACGAAAACACCGTATGGGTGAAGTAATTCAGGCCCTGGAAGCATTTAACGCTTCTGTTCAGGCCAGTCGGCTGTCTGATAATTTCAGATTTTCAGGTTCCTCTTACTCACTGATGGGAACCATTTTCAGGATGAACGGATTATACGACAGGGCAATTGAATATATTATTAAAGCTGAGCTGTATTACGAAAAAGCAGGTTTTACAGAGGGCAGCGCATGGGCGAACTATTTATTAGGCCGGATATACTACGATTTAAAACATCCGCAAATCGCACTCAGGTATTTTCAACAATCGCTCGAAATTTATCTCAGACTGGCAGCTATCGATGGTATAAAAAACGGAGTGGCAATTTGTTATGAGCAGATTGGAACATTGTATATCGAAACGGGCAATTTTGAAGAAGCGCGCGAATGTTTTAGTAAAACGCTGGAAATATATACCGAAAACGAATCAAAATATGGTATTTCGAATGTATATAAGAATTTGGGTATCCTTGAATATTCTCTCGGGAATTACCTGTTGGCTGAAAATCAATTAAATAAATCGCTCGAAATCAAAAATGAGGTGGATGATAAACTCAGTCCGCCGGTTATTTACGAGTACCTTGGGTTGTGTATGATTGAAAGAGGCCTCAAACAGGAAGGGATTACTCTTTTACAACAAGGGCTGGATATGGCCGTAACCAACAACCAGAAAAAAATTCAGCTCGACATTCTTTCAAAATTAACAGGAGCCTGGTTGTCCGTAAACGACCTCAAAAAAGCCATTGACTGCCAGAATCAACAAATCCAGATTCAAAATCTGCTTCTTTCGGGTGCAGCCAACATAAAAACCGAACAATTGCAAACGATTTACGAAATTGATGAAAAAAACAGCCAGATTGCTGAACTGGAAAAACAGAACAAAATAAGCGCCCTGAGCATTAAACAACAACGATTGATCCGAAACATTATGATTGCCGGAATCATTCTGGCTATTTCCATTTCAATAATTATCTATTGGTACAACAAGAAATTACAACTCAAAAACCTCGAACTTTATGAGACAAATGCAACGAAAGATAAGTTTTTCGCCATTATTGCCCACGATTTGCGGGGACCAACCAGCTCCCTTGCCTCTCTGCTCGAGCATCTCAGTTCGAAATTTGATGAGTTTAGTATGACCGAACTAAAAACGATGTTGCAGGTACTGTACAAATCGGCAGAAAATGTAAGTAATTTGCTCGAAAACCTGCTGATTTGGGCACGGTCGCAGGTAACCCGGATTGAATACAGACCCGTTGTGTTAAATCTTACCGACGTTCTTCTGTACTCTTTAAGAGGATTAAACCAAACGGCAGAAAAAAAACAAATTGAAGTAAAGGTTAACTGTACCGATCAGATTTTTGTGTTAGCCGACCCCGATATGGTTCAAACCATTGTGCGCAATATTCTCAGTAATGCCATAAAATTCACCCACCGAGGCGGCGAAGTAACCATTACTGCTGCGGTAACAACCAA
>DPCJ01000094.1 GCA_003516705.1 Prolixibacteraceae bacterium
GAAAACCATACCCCAAATCGAGGTAGTTATCCCACGAAAGACTGTCTTTTTTGTAGTTGGCCTGGTAGTTTATTAAAAACACACCCGACATGGAACTTTCGCCCCCTGCCGCCCAGTTGGTGAGCGAAACCTGCGAAAAATTAGCGTTGAAAACCCCGTTGCGTTTCCAGTATTTTACCGAATCGGTCTTTTCCTGTCCCCAAACAATAATTGGGGCCAACATTAAAATCAACAAAAGTTTTTTCATTTTGAAATATTTTAAAGATTAAAAATTCAATCTGTTTTTTTTCTGATAAAACAACCGATAATTCGATTGGTTTAACATTGTACTGATGAAAAACGTTAAACCGGAACTGTTTATTTCAGCACACAATTTAAAGCTGTTTTCAACTTTCCTCAAGCGTATTTTACATGTTATTTAACATACAAATTTATTTCAGATTGCCATTCCTGTATTTTATATTTGCTAATCAAAACACATTAAAAAACAATATCTTATGAAACTCAAAACAATCATTCTTGTTTTTACAGCAATTTCTATACTTAGTTTTAAAACTGAGAAAACAAAGCTAAACGGAACTTACAAAATTGTGAGCGAAGAGATTGTAACAAACGGGAAAAGCACTTTAAACATTAAAAACGACAAAAACAGTGGACTGAAAACCTGGTCGGACAAGTATTTTATGTTTGTGAGCAGCAGTGTTGTTGGTTCACAAATATCTCATTCATTTGGCGGTGGAACATATAATCTGTCGGGGAATGAATATACCGAACAATGTGATTATCATGTTGCGCCAAACTACCGGGGCATTACTTTAAAACTTCATCTCGAAATGAAAGGAGATACAGTCACTCAGATTTTTCCGTGCGATGATAGTTTCTACTACGATAAAAAGAATTGTGTAATTCAGAAATATGTTCGCGTGGATTAGACTTTAAAAACTCAGCTTTTCAAAATTTTAAAACTTTGGAAAAGCTGAGTTTTTTCTAATCCAACACCAGATTTTGTATAAAAAACTCCATCATCCTGTCGGTTGAAACAGCAGTGTGGCCGCGGTCGGGACCTACCTGCACCTCGAAACTTTTTCCGGCTTTTTGCAGAGCGTTTATCAATTGTAACGAGTTTGAAGGATGCACATTATTGTCGGCGGTTCCATAATAAATCATCAGTTTGCCTTTTAATTCAGGTGCGTATTTCATCACGCTTGTAAGTTCATAACCGGCCAGGTTTTCGGAGAGCAAATTCATGTATCGTTCGGTGTAAATGTTGTCGTAGTTGCGCCAGTCCATCACACCCGAGTTGGCCACTGCTGCCTGAAAAACATCTGGGAAGCGCAGCAAACAGGCAGCTGAAGTGGTTCCGCCAAACGAAGTTCCAAAAATCCCTACCTTTGTTTTATCGAAATACGGTCGGTTGTACAACGATTTTACACCTTCGACAAAGTCTTCCATTTCGGCATAACCCAGTTTGCCATAAATCTGATCCATAATCACTTTCCCTTTTCCACCCACGTTTCTGCCATCGATGGAAGCGATAAGAAATCCATATTCGGTAAGCGAATTCGGATAGACAAAAGTCTCGCGAAACTCGTTGGTTTCGGGGCCGCCGTAGTTGCTCACCAGCAACGGGTATTTTTTGTCCGGGTCGAAATCAGACGGAAAATGCAGCAACCCGTGCAATTGGGTTTTGCCATCGACTGAGGTAAAAGTAAAAGCTTCCACTTTTTTCAGACCAAGTTCGTTGAATTTGGTCATGTCCGATTCAGCCAATCTTGAAACCATTTGTCCTTTGATGTCAAGCAGTTGTGTAAATGGCGAAATATCGTGGGTTTGCGCCACATCTACAATGAATTTACCATCAGGAGATAATTCAACCGAATGATTGAAAGCCGGGTCGGTGAGCCTGACATCGCCGGTGCCATCGAGTTTTACTTTGTGCAGCTGAAGTTTTGCATGGTTTTCGCCACTTCGGGCCATGTAATATAAAAATCCGGCTTTCTCGTCGACCTTAACAATTCCGGCCACTTCAAACGGGTGATTGGTGAGTGTGGCAAGCAGTTTTCCGCTCAAATCGAACAGTTTATAGTTTTTAAAACCTGTATTTTCCGAAGTCCAGATAAACCTTTTATTATCGCTTAAAAACTTAAATTCGGGCGAATTGGTGGTATAGCTTGGCAACCATTCTTCGCGCACCACAACCCGGGTTTTTCCGGTTTCCGGGTTGGCAGCTGTCCACTCCATCACACTTTGTTTGCGGTTGGTACGGTGAAACAACAGTTCTGTCCCGTCGGGCGACCACTGAATGTCATACACATAATGCCCCAAAACATCGTCGGTAAAAGGTTTTCTGTCGCGAACATCCACAGTCACAGTTTTTTTCGATTCAACGTCATAAATCATCAATCCCACTTCAGGATTGATGGCGCCCACCTTTGTATAAGGCTCTATTTCAAGCGAATCGTAAAGTTCGGTTTGTTTATACTGAAGATAATAATCGCGAACTTTGGTCAGGTCGAATGAATAAAAAGCCAGTTTTTTGCTGTCGGGTGACCACCACATAGCGGTGGTTTGCGCCAATTCTTCGCCATAAACCCAGGTAGCCGAGCCATATTTTATCCGTTTTTCTTCCGAGCCGCCTGCTGTAACAGCAACTTCATTTTCTCCGGCTATGCCACTGATGTAAACGTTTCCACTGCGATAAATGGCTTTGCTTTTTTCATCGGGTGCATCGGCAAATGTAAATTGCCGTCCGCGTTCGGGGCGGTTTCCGTACATCCGGCGGTAGCGCATCATCGGCGATTCTTCTTTTTCGGCATCACCCAAAACCACAGCTTTTTTCTTTTTCAAATCAAACTGCATTTTTTTGCCGTCTAGATTGTAGGTAAACGATTTGCCATCATCAGCCCATTTTACAGTGACCTGCCCTGGTTTAACCGAGGTTCGTACCTGCGATGCAATGGTTTTATACCTGTCGTATCCCGGCATTTCCTTAATCCATTGCTGGGCCGACACTGTATTTGAAAAGCTTAAAAACAGACAAATCTGTGCAAAAACTGAAATTAGAATTTTCATAATCTTGTGAAATTGATGTTTGTAATTCAAAAAGCTAAACTTAACCCTGTAACGTGGAATTTCAAAACAGAATAACAAAATATTTATACTTTCGGGAATCAATAATTAACACCAATACAATGAAAGCAAAAACCATTTCTTTGTTAATCATTTCATTACTATCAATGACAACATTTGCGCAGGAAGACAAATACCTCTGGCTTGAGGAAGTTGAAAACCCCAAAGCCCTTGAATGGGTTGAAGGATGGAATAAAAAATCGCTGGAGACGATTAAGGGACAACCCGGTTATCAGACAGTGTACAACAAAAATCTTGAAATTTATAATTCGGACGAACGGATTGCCGACCCCGAAATTTTTGGCAAATTTGTTTATAATTTCTGGCAGGACAAAACAAATCCTCGCGGCATTTGGCGGAGGATTCAGGTAAAATCATACACCGATGGACTGAACAATTGGGAAACACTTATCGACCTTGATAAGCTTTCAGAAAAAGACGGCGTAAAATGGGTTTTTAAAGGAGCAACCGGATTGTATCCGAAATACGAAAAATTTCTGGTGAGCCTCTCAAAAGGCGGAGGTGATGCAGTTATTGTAAAAGAATTTGATGCCAACACAAAAGCTTTTATCGAAAACGGCTTTTATTTACCCGAAGCCAAAGGCGGAGCAAGCTGGATTGACGAAAACACGCTGATGGTTTCAACCGATTTTGGCGCCGGAATGACAACTTCGGGTTACCCGAAACAGGTAAAAATTTGGAAACGTGGCACTGATTTAAAAGATGCCCAACTGGTTTTTGAAGGAGCCGAAACCGACATGGGAATCTGGGGCGCCACAAGCCTGACCGAAAAGAAAACCTACCAAATGATTTCGCAACGCACATCTTTTTATTCCGGAACCAACTATTTTATAGAGAACGGCAAACTAATTAAGCTGAATCTCCCCGACGACATTGAACTGACAACCATTTTCAACGATCAGGTGATACTTCAATTGAAATCGGACTGGGATATTAATGGGAAAATAATCAAACAGGGTTCGGTGGTAAGTGTTGATTACAACGGCCTGATTGCCGGGAAAATAAATCCTTCGCTTGTTATTGCACCCGACGAACATTCGAGTGTTACAACGGTTTCGCAAACCAAAAATGTGCTGCTTGTGAACATGTTGAACAATGTAAAAAGCGAGTTGTACAAATTTACTTTCGACAAAAACTGGAAAAAGGAAAAAATTAACGCACCTGAATTGGGCAACATCACATCCGGTGCAACAGACGAGAACAGTGACAAGTATTTCTTTTACTTTACCAATTTTCTTGAACCATCAACCTTATATTTTGGCGATGCATCCGCAGTCGATATTAAGAAAGTAAAATCGCTTCCTTCTTTTTTTCCAACCGAAAAATACAAGGTTCAGCAGTTTGAAGCTGTATCGAAGGACGGAACAAAAATCCCGTATTTTGTAGTTAGTTCGAAAGAGCTAAAATACAATGGAAACAACCCCACCCTCTTGTATGCTTATGGTGGATTTGAGGTTCCGATGCTGCCGTCATACAACGCCGTAACCGGAACTGCCTGGCTCGAAAATGGAGGGGTGTATGTGCTGGCCAACATCCGCGGTGGTGGTGAGTTTGGCCCGAAATGGCACCAGGCCGGATTAAAAGAAAAGCGTCAGCGGGTTTACGACGACTTTCATTCGGTTGCTGAAAGCTTAATTGAAAAGAAAATCACTTCGACAAAAAAACTTGGCATTTTTGGTGGCAGCAATGGTGGCTTGCTTGTTGGCGTGGCATATACACAACGGCCTGATTTGTACGGCGCTTTAGTTTGCGCTGTTCCTTTGCTCGACATGAAACGATATAACAAACTTTTAGCCGGAGCCAGTTGGATGGCAGAATACGGAAACCCCGATATTCCGGAAGATTGGGAATACATCAGCAAATATTCGCCTTACCAGAACATCAAACCCGGCATGAAATACCCGGAGGTTTTCTTTACCACATCAACCCGAGACGACCGCGTTCATCCGGGACATGCACGCAAAGCTGTGGCAAAAATGGATGAGCTTGGTTACAAAGTTTTCTATTTCGAAAATACTGAAGGCGGCCATGCCGGCGCTTCGACCAATGAACAACGGGCACAAATGTATGCGCTTATCTACACCTACCTACAGATGAAACTAATGGAATAATATACATTTTTAAGAAACGATTTTATGGGAGATATTAAAATCTTCTTGATTCAGGATTTATCTGTTTTATAATATGTTATAGAAGGATATATATTAAATTATATAAAACTCAAAAACTCAAATTTTAAGTATATACAATTAATTTGAATAGATGCAGTTATTATTTCTGTATGCTTATATATGGAAAGTTTTTCCATTTACATCTATTTATAAACTTTTTAGAAATCAAACTGTTATTTTTAAATGCAAAAATCAATTAAATTATGAAAACATTAAAAATTTTCAGCCTCATACTATTAGTAGCTGCATTATTTACATCGTGTGAAAAAGAAGACGAAGGAACTCCAAGTCAAGTTACAAAAACCTATGAGTATAGTCAGATTTTGAGAGGCTCTAAAGATATCAACGGTACAATTACTGATTTTCCAATTCTAACATTGGCAAATATTATTGGAGAAGATGCTGCCAAAAATTTCAAAAGTGCTGAAATGCAGATTGCCAGTTGCTATATTGAAATTGACGGATTGGATCAGATTACTGCTCCTAGTGGAGTGGCAACACTGAAAGACTTTACAGTTCAGATTGGAACACACCCTGCAATCGTTTTGGGAGACTGTAAAGTTCAACCTCAATTACAAAATGAATTTGGCTCTGATGTATCACAATCGACTGCTAAGTTTATCAACATCGTGACAAATATTTTTACAGATCTTACTTCAGGTAATAAAAGCGCTCAGATAAAAGTATCTTTTAACCCCAATGTTGATATTCCTGCATCCAGTAATTTACGCATTAAAATAGTGGTTAGCGGTACATATCATTATGTAGTTTTTGAATAGAGCCTGAAAATTCAGGTTGTTTTAAGCAATTCAAACAATACACAAAATTATCTAAGCCATTTTTCGAATTGATTGATAAAATGAAACACTACAATTGGCTCAATTACAACGTGTATACATATAAATACCATACACGTTGAGGTATCTGGAGCTTATGATTGCAGGTTATCATTGAATTTGCACCTTACATATGAAATCGCTGATTAAAAAAAACTTAACCGGAAAAAAAGTACTCCTTTTTTTTATTATCAGCAGCAGCCTTTATTTTCTGATGCTTTTCGGAACCATTCCGCATTTGCACAAAATAACAAATGGTGTCAAAATTCTCGACATGATGCCAACTGGTTACAATTTGGCTTACACTAAAAAGCTAATGGATGCGCTTGGTGAAACTGGCCGGCATTATTATCTTTTTCGCCAGCTGCCTGTTGATTTGGTTTACCCTTTCTTTTTTGCAATCAGCAACTGCCTGATTATATCGTGGTTCCTGAAAAAGCTTGGGAAACATGACAGCAGTTGGTTTTTTGTTTGTTACCTGCCATTAATTGCCGGATTTTTAGATTATGCGGAAAATTTCACGATTATTTCTATCTTAAACAGCTACCCTGAAATAACAAACAATTTGGTTCAGGTTTCCAACCTGTTTTCAGTTTTGAAAAGTTCATTAACCACAGTTTCGTTAACTGCTTTGCTGGTAATTATACTGGTGTGGGGATTTAGGAAGTTAACAACGAAACCTGGGAAAATTGCGGGTTAGCCAGGTTGCTCATTTTCAGTCCGATCGTTTTTAAACAGAAAATCTTCCTGCACTTTTGTAAATACCGAGCCGGCTAATTGCGCAATTACTTCCTTTACAGTTGCATAATTCTTCGACATCAACGTTGTCATCGCCAGTTGAATGCCAAGTCCGAACAGTCGGAGTGCCGGATTTTTTGAAGTGCCGATAATCAGTTTTCTTGTTATTAGCCCTGTGGTATAAGCAACGGCAGAATTCACAAACTCATCGCGCAGACTTTTTGAATCGAATACATCGCCAACAATTGATTTTACAATGTTGACGGGTTTTAAATTATCATATGTCGTTACTAATTGCGCCTTTAATACTTTGCCTTCTTCCGCCTGACGGATTTGCAGTTCCATTATTTTTTCGCGAAGCGATTCAACTGTGTAAGTTTCCATAAGCTTCAGGTTAATTCAGCATATTATTAATCATCGAATTATTCAACGGTTTTTTAATCCATTTATCCTTAAAAAAGTACAGGATTAACCCGGCTACACCATAAAATGCGGCAACGATTAAAAACCCGAGATAAGGTTTACCAACCAATTCACCAACCAATAAAGCAATGCCAAAATTAAGAGTGATAAAAAACAAAACCAGTGCAATCACCACAGCGGCCCATGCAACCATCGACGATGCTCCATCGGCCACTTTATCAACTGTTTTTAGTTTAATCAGTTCAATATTTGTTTTGCCATAAGTTTCGGCGCTGGCCAACAACTCTTCCAGTATTTTATATTTTTCTTCCATCGCTATTTATTATTGATGCTTTATTATCGAATATAAACATTACAATTTACCCCTTCACAATAAAACAAATACAGGTAATTTCAAACTGATTGATTTAAAATTACCTGTAAATGCCAAGCTCAGCCATTTTCAGGCTGTTTCTTCTTTTACTTCTTCTTTGGCTTTTTCAACCTTGTCGGCCACATGATCGACGAACTCATTGAATTTGTCCTTAATGTCGTCGATGTATTCTTCGCTTTTACGAACAATTTTTTTGCGGGTATTTACTCCCGAGTCAGGAGCGAAAAGAATACCCAGAATGGCTCCGGCGGCTAAGCCAGCCAAAACGCCTAAAACTACCTTTC
This sequence comes from Prolixibacteraceae bacterium, assembly GCA_003516705.1. GTDB lineage: Bacteria > Bacteroidota > Bacteroidia > Bacteroidales > Prolixibacteraceae > Draconibacterium. The sequence goes on from DPCJ01000094.1 coordinate 7,976, forward strand.
CTGAATTCATAGCCTTAATTTTTAAGTTGATTAAATTTAATGTATTTATTCGGGTTTTAAATAGCAGTCAGCTATTAAAAAATGCTAAAATTGAGGCAACCTGTTTGAGGGTTATCTCGTCTTTACCTGCATTAATAAACTGAAGATTTTGATACTTCAAACTGAGATAGCATCAGAATTCAGCAATTTTATATTTTAGCAACTTCAAAATAATTAAAAAAGTCATGACTAAAACATTCAGAAAATTTGCCTTTGTAACAATTTTATTTTTCGCCTTTGGTTTAAACGCCTGTTTAAATACCGAAGAAGTCCCGGTAAGAACAGCAGCTGACGAACAACTGGAACTGGATGAAGTAGTTGGAAACCTGATTGAAAAAGGATACAATGTTGATACAACAGCTTTGGGGTCATATTATGTGATAAATAAAACTGGAGAAGGTGAATATCCCAAAGCGGGTGATACTGTGAGTATTATTTATACTGGTTTTTTTCTCAGTGGCAGCATTTTCGACGCATCATACTATTATTATAACGATAGCATATGGAAATTTGTCTTTAAAAGTCAGAGTCTGATTTCGGGCTTTGATGAGGCAATATCACTTTTGAATAAAGGAGCCGAAGCGGATTTTATCATTCCTTCAGAATTGGGATATGGCGCTGGTGGCTATTCAGAAATACCAGCTTACACTCCTCTCGGATTTAATCTTAAAATGAGAGATATAAATCCTAAAAATTAGAGCATAATTGTTCTTTTTTCGCGATTGCTAAGCAGGCAGGCTTCAAGAATTTTCAATACTTCAATTGTTTCTTCGGGTTTAACCATCAATTCGGTTCCGTTTCTGACTGTCTCAAAAACATTGTTGTAAAAGCTGTGATAATTACCTTGTACAGTTTCAATTTTTTCATTTAACGAATTTTCGTTTTCAGAATAATATAACGTTCCCCACAAATCAGCGGACTCTATTCCCCATTTTTCGCCTTCAGGCAGGTTTCCGGCTTTTAGCATTTCTTCCTGCGGATCGATACCAAATTTGAAAAACGAACCCATTTCGCCATGGATAATATACCTTGGACCAGGTTCTTTAACAAGATAGCTGCACTTTAAAATGGCGGTAAATTTTCCGTATTCAAGCCTGATATCATAATAATCGGAAACTGCTCCACCAGTCCGTACTATTTTTAAATGAGCCGTAACTGCTTTTGGCTTACCAAATAAAACAAATGCCTGATCGACCATGTGTGAACCCAGATTATACAAAACACCTGCATATTCATCGCCCTCTTCTTTCCAGGTTCCGGGGGTTATCTGTGTTCTATATCTGTCGTAATGCGATTCGAACTCAACCAACCGGCCCAATTTCCCTTCACCCAGAATTTTCTGAACCGTGAGAAAATCACCATCCCATCGCCTGTTTTGGAAAACGGCTAAAATCTTTCCCTTTTCGCGTGAAAGCTGAACCAATTGTTTTGCTTCCTGGCTTTTCTGAGTTAACGGCTTTTCAACAACCACGTGCTTTCCCGACTTCAACGCTGCTGCTGCCATTTCGAAATGTAACCTGTCAGGGGTATTTACAATTACAAGTTCAATATCAGGGTTTTTCAGTATTTTCTTATAATCGTCAACAATAGCAGCCTGGGGAAACAATTTTCGCGAAAGCGTTTTTGACCGCTCCAAAACCGATATTACTTCATAACCCGGATTTGTTTTTAAAAAGGGGCCATGAAACACCTGACCTGACATTCCAAAAGAGGCAATTGCTGTTTTTATAGCTGGTTTCATTTAATTATTCGTTTTGTTTTTTTTAAATCATGTTGAATAACATCAAAAATAATTGATTTTGGAGAACCTGTTCTGTTAAATCCTATCATAATAGATTGTAATTTCGGGAATATAAATTGCCACTTAAAAATTCGATACAATGGAGAAACTGGTAAAAAGCTATCTGAGCACATTTTCGTGTTATAATCTCGAAACCGGAGATTTTCCAGGTCCGGTTGTGACCATTTCAAGACAGGCAGGTTGCTCGGCTCAACGACTTGCCATAAAGCTTTCGAAAATACTAACCGGGTACAGTTATATGGCCGAAACAAAAACAGATGCCGACTGGGAGTGGGTTGATAAAAAAGTGTTTGCAAAAGTTGTGAAAGAAATGATTAGTGAAATAGAAGACGGACATTACGATGATAAAGATCAGGCTATTGTTATGTTAAACGAAGTTGCCCGTGCTTTTTCTGAAGAAACAATTTACGACATTTCGGATGAAAATCTGATACGAATTCTAAAAGGTGTGATTTGCCGGCTTGCTTTTGAGGGACGCAAAATAATTGTAGGTCGTTCGGCCGGAGTTATTCTGAAAAATGTTCCTAATAAACTAAATGTCAGGCTCGAAGCTCCAACCGAATGGCGTATTAACCGTGTAATGCAAATCAACGAATTCAGCAAAGCAAAAGCAGAAGAATATATCAAACAAATGGATACGAAGCGTGACTCGTTTATCGAAAAAATTATTGGCAGAAAAGCTGAAAACAATGATTTCGATGTAATATTTAATTATGCCACACTCGAAGACGATGAAATTGTTGATGCCGTAGTAAATATTCTTCGGAACAAACAAATCATTTCACAACGTCTTGGGTATTAAGCATTNNAAAATAAATAAATGGATTTTGAAGAATAAAAATCGAAAAAAAACAGGTTGAAATGTATTTAATATGACAAATAGTGTTTTAATTTGCATAAAGAAGTTTAATTGTTTTACTGTTAGAGATTTAACCTGCTAAAAATTTTGAGCAAATCAAATCAACTGAACATCAGAAACAACTTCTGCTTATATTTATTATTTATTCATTATTGTTTATTTTTTATGAATTTATTTGTTGCAAAATTAAGTCCATCGACAACCGGTGAAGACTTACAGGAAATTTTCTCCGCTTTCGGAGAAGTAACTTCGGCTAAAGTTATTATCGACAAAGAAACTGGCAACTCAAAAGGTTATGGTTTTGTTGAAATGGCAAACGATGAAGAAGGAAAAGCAGCTATTGCAGCTTTAAATGAAACCGAGGTTGGTGGAAAAGAAATTGTTGTTAAGGAAGCCAATGCCCGCGAAGAACGTCCGCGCAGTAGTGCCGGTGGTTCACGTGGTGGATATAAAAGCGGCGGTTTCCAGAGCAGAGGCGGTGGTGGCGGTGGCTATCAGCGTCGTGATGACAACCGTGGTGGTGGTGGCTACCCGCGTCGTGATGACCGTGG
>DPCJ01000119.1 GCA_003516705.1 Prolixibacteraceae bacterium
GGACAGATTTAATTATGAAACTCAAAAGGCATTGTTCTGATGAGGATTTGATTGTAGCCACACTGGCGCATTATTTTCTGGGGCGGATTTACACGAAAATCGAAAAGCAACCCGAAAAAGGCAGGGTGCATTTTCAGGTTCTCGCCCGAAGATTTCCGCAGAATCGCCTGTTTGACGACCTGGCAAAAGGATTGGTTGTCGATTTTTAATCCTGAAAAAAAGTATTTGGCTGCTCTTTCTGAAAAGTGCGTTTGCCACATTTGGGACACACAGCTTTTTTGAGCCGGTGAATATTGGTAAGTTTTAACCGCGTGCGACAACTACCACACCTGAATTCACTGCGGTAAACAGGAGTTTCGTCGTTGTACACAACCACCTCTTTTTTGTCGTACAGCGTTTTGCATTTCGGGCATTTGTAAATCTGAAACCCTGATTTCAGGTAAAGTTCATTTTCTGTGGCAGCCAGCTTTTTCAATACCTGGTGGGTTTTGTAATGAAACAGTTTCTGGCTTTGTTTTAAATACTGGTTCAGCGGTTGCGAGTGCACAAGAAACCCGTGTCCTTCGTTGAAATTTTCTTCGAATCCACAGTGCATGCAACGATATTTATAAGCGTGTCCCATAATTTTTCAGCTTGCTTTAAAAATAGGTAAAAATCAGGCTGAAATAGAATGTTTTGCAACAGAAATTTTGTTTTGCAGCTAATGCTGAGCTGGTGACTTCGGGTCACCTGCTCAGTAAACGTCAAATGAATGGAAGAAATTGAAACTTTTGGTGCTACTTTTCTGTTTCTAAAATAAAAAATACTAAAAAATGAAAACAATATTTCTCTTTTTTGTAGCGATTTCGCTCACATTCAATACCTTTTCTCAGGTTGCCATTGGCGACAAAGCGCCTGTTTTTACTGCCACAACCAATGAAGGTTCAACGTGGAAACTGGCCGATTATTTGGGAAAGAAAAACGTGGTGGTTTATTTTTATCCCGCAGCCATGACCGGCGGTTGCACCAAACAAGCCTGCGCCTACCGGGATGCTCAACCGACTATTGAATCGGCAAATGCCGTGGTTGTGGGTATTAGTGGCGACAACCCTGAGGGTTTGAAACTTTTCAAAAAAGCCGAAAATCTCAACTTTACCTTGTTAGCCGACGAAAAAGGCGAAATAGCCAGAATGTTTGGTGTGCCTGTAAAAGATGGCGGTACTATCACCCGCGAAGTTGAGGGTAAAAGTTATGACCTCACCCGTGGCGCCACTGCCAGCCGCTGGACTTTTATCATCGACAAAAAAGGCAACATCGTTTACAAAAACGAACAGGTGGATGCAGCCAAAGATGCCGAAGCTGTGCTGGCATTTCTGAAAAACAGTAAATAAAGTTTTTGTTATTTCGAGAGTGAACTCATTCTTTGAAATTGGCAAATGATTAAATAAAGAAAGCCGCTTCAATGCTGTCATTTCTCCCCCGAGCGTTCGGGGGAGAAATCTCATGTTAAAAGCAGGAGTTTTCTCTTTTTTTACAACTCGCGGTAAATCATCTTATTTAAGCTACTGAGCTGGTGACTCAAAGTCCCCAGCTCAGTAGAACATATACAAATGAACGACAATTTGTATCTCATTCCAGATTGAAATAAAGCTCAAAATAGCAGGTTAAATGAGCTTTATTTTTAATTGTGTGTTTCCTTAACTTTAGCTAAAAGTCTGCAAACCAAAAACTTCCTGATTCTGTAATTATTTAGTTCTTATTTTTTTATTCTCATTTGCTCACTTGCATTTAACACAGAACCTATTTCCTGTTAAGAATTTGATTTGATTATCTTTGAGAAAAATTCGTGATATGGACGACCGTATAAATTTAGAGAAGACATTTAATCATTGGATAACAACTTCCGACAATGATTTTAAGACGATGATTCATTTATACGATTCGGGAGATTATCATTGGTCGTTGTTTATGGGGCACATTGTAATTGAAAGGCCTCTGAAAGCTTGCGTAGTGAAAGTGACAGAAAAACATGCACCATTCTCTCAACACTTAACCAAATTGGCAAATTTATCCGGGCTACAGTTCTCAGAAGAAAATCTCGACTGGTTAGATACAATTACAACTTTTAATATGAATGCCCGTTATGACAGCTATAAGGAAGCTTTTTACAAAAAATGCACTTATGATTTTACAACAGAATGGATTGAAAAAATAAAAATTTTGCAATCATGGATAAAGGAGAAGCTTTAAGAATTGCCGGTAAATATGTTGACTCGCTTAGTAGTAAATATGTGATTTTACAGGCCTTTATGTTTGGTTCGTTTGCAAAAGGAACCAACCACAGTGATAGTGATATTGATATAGCAATTGTAATCAACAATGTTGCTGACATCATTGATACCCAGATTGATATGATGAAATTGCGAAGAAAGGTTGATTTGAGGATTGAGCCACATCCGTTTGCCATTGCTGATTTTAACATTGAGAATCCTGTCGTTAACGAAATTCTGAAATCAGGAATACTGATAAAAAACAACATTGACTGAATTTTTTTAATGAACCAAGCCCCGAATGATAGCACAGAACCCGAAAGTCAGAAATAAGCCCGCCTCAATGACAAAGTCGGGCAGGCAACAAAAATTAACAAACCAGTAAATCCTGTAACCCCAAAACTTTCTGGTTCTTAAGTTCTGACCTTCTGCCATTCTAACATTCCGCTTTTCCTTTTTGCATTTAACAAAAACCTGTTTACTTTTAAACCCGCAACCAAAAACAGAACCGATTGAACGGATATCACAATTCAAAAGAAGCAATCAAAACATTGGCTTTTCATCCTAATTGGAAAGTATTATAAATAAATTGTGGGGCATTATAAACAACAAAGAAACTGACAGTTATGGCAAATTATAAAAACAAAGACGGAAAACTCGAATTGATAAAGGAAAATCCGTTCAAATTAGAAAAGGAAATACAGACAATGACCGAAAAGAATTTAAAACTCATTTTCGGACTTGACTTTGTAAAATCTGAATTTTCTATGAATAATTTCAGAATAGACACCTTAGCTTTTGACCATGACGCATCTGCTTTTGTGATTATTGAATACAAACGGGATAAGAATTTTAGCGTAATTGACCAGGGATATGCTTATTTGTCTTTAATGCTAAATAATAAATCTGACTTCATTTTGGAATATAACGAATGTGGAAAATCAATTTTAAAAAGGAATGATGTTGATTGGTCGCAATCCAAAGTGATTTTTGTTTCACCCTCTTTTACAACTTATCAAAGAGAAGCGATTAATTTCAAAGATTTGCCGATTGAATTATGGGAAGTTAAACGTTATGACAATGAAACTGTAAATTATAGCCAGATTCAGACAAGTGGAGCACAAGAAAGCGTTAAGACAATCTCCCGAAATGATGATATTGTAGAGACTGTAAATAAGGAGATTAAGGTTTACACCGAAAAGGAACACTTAGAGGTTGCATCACCTGAGATTCTGGAATTATATGAGTCAATTAAAAATGCAATTACAAATCTGGATGGGATTGAGTTGAAACCAACAAAAAAATATATCGCATTTGTAAGTGGTTCTAACATTGTAGACATTCACATTCAGAAAAAAGCATTGAAAATGTGGATAAATATGTTTAAGGGTGAACTTGACGACCCCAAAGAATTAGCGCGAGACGTAGCCAATATCGGACACTGGGGAAATGGTGATTACGAACTGCAAATTCGAGATGATGAAAATATTGAATACATTATGTCATTAATAAAACAATCGTATAAAAGAAACAAAAAATAACCCCACTATAACTCGCCTGTCCCTTGTTGGTGCAAATTTGCAATTTGGGCCTTGCTCAACAGAGCAACAATAAAGCAAAATTCAGATCTAAGACCCACGCAAAAGCTATAATGTGATTTGCGTATTTGGGCGAAATTAAATTCTACACCTATTCACATTTACTTTTATCTTTGCCCAAAAATTCAGGGTTTGCAACCAAAGCAGATGCTTCAGCTTTTTCAGGGGCAGCGCAGTTTCAAAGAAGTTTTGAAATGGCTCGATACCCCCCCGGGTGAAAAGATTCACCTGAAAGGACTTATTGGCTCTGCCAAAACCATTTTGCTTGCCAATCTTTTTAAAAAATCAGGGAAGAATTTCACTGTTTTGCTCAACGACAAAGAGGAAGCCGCCTATTTTTACGACGACCTCAACAACCTCGGGTTTGGCGAAAACACGCTGTTTTTTCCCTCGTCGTACAAACGTTCCATTCATTACGGACAACCCGAGCAGGAGCACATTGTGCAACGCACCGAAGTGCTCAACCGGATTCTTCTGGCTGAAAAACCTTCGATTATAATTACCTATCCCGAGGCGCTTGTTGAAACTGTGATATCGTCGGCGGGCCTCGAAAAAAACACCTTAAAAGTTTCGCGGGGTGACAAAATTTCCACCGCATTTATCAACGAATTTTTGTACGAGTACGGGTTCGAACGTGTAGATTTTGTTTACGAACCCGGCCAGTTTTCGGTGCGCGGCAGCATCGTCGATATTTTTTCGTTTTCGGGCGAAGACCCATTTCGGCTCGATTTTTTTGGCGACGAAGTAGAGTCGATACGCACTTTTCACATCGACAGCCAGATTTCGAAAGAGAAGGTGGAGAGCATCACCATCGTTCCCAATATTCAGGATAAAAACATCGATAACAGCCGCGTTTCGTTTGTCGGATTTTTTCAAACCGAATGTGTGTGGTTTGGCAACAACCTCAACCAGTTTTTTGATTTTGTTTCGAATATTCACCGGCAAACCCTGATAGAGAAAGCCGGTGAAGAAGAGATTGGCTCTGCCATTGTTTCGGGCGATGTTTTAAAGGGTCAGCTGAAACAAAAAACAATTGTAGAATTGGGCACCGACCCTGCTTTTTTACAGAGTACCGAAATCATTTACCTCAACTCAAAACAACCGCTTTTCAACAAAAACTTCGATTTACTGGCCGAAAACCTGGCCGATTTTGGAAAAAACGGGTACGGGATTTACATCTTTTTGAGCCAGGAAAAGCAGATTGAGCGGTTGCAGGCCATTTTTGCCGACATCAAATCGGGGGTGAAATTTACACCTGTCAATTTTATATTACACGAGGGTTTTATCGACCATGACCTCAAATTGTGCTGCTACACCGACCACCAGATTTTTGAGCGCTACCACCGGTTCAACCTGAAATCGCGGAAGGCTGAAAAGGAAGCTATTTCGATGAAAGAGCTAAACATGCTGCACACTGGCGATTATGTAGTCCACATTGACCATGGTATCGGCAAGTTTGCCGGCCTGGTAAAAACCGAAGTCAATGGCAAAATGCAGGAAGCCATCCGGTTGGTTTACAAGGATAACGACTCGCTGCTGGTAAGTATTCACGCGTTACACCGCATCTCAAAATTTAAGGGAAAAGAGGGGGCTGAACCCAACATCAGCAAATTGGGAAGTGGCGCATGGCAAAACCTGAAAAACCGCACAAAAGCAAAAGTAAAGGACATTGCCAAAGAGCTGATTGCGTTGTATGCGCGGCGCCGCAGCGAGGAAGGATTTGCCTTTTCGCCCGATACCTACCTGCAAAACGAACTCGAAGCCTCGTTTATTTACGAAGATACCCCCGACCAGGAAAAAGCCACTACCGCGGTAAAAGCCGACATGGAAAAACAGATTCCCATGGACCGGCTGGTTTGTGGCGACGTGGGTTTTGGCAAAACCGAAGTCGCCATTCGCGCGGCATTTAAAGCTGTAGCCGACAGCAAACAGGTGGCCATTTTGGTGCCCACCACCATTCTGGCGTTGCAGCACTACAAAACTTTTTCAGAAAGGTTGAAGAACTTTCCGGTTTCCATAGATTATGTGAGCCGGCTGAAATCGACTGCCGAAATTAAGGAGACACTGAAAAATGTGGCTGTCGGTAAAACCGACATTGTGATTGGCACACACCGTTTGGTAAGCGCCGATGTGCGGTTTAAAAACCTCGGATTGCTGGTGGTGGATGAGGAGCAGAAATTCGGGGTTTCGGTGAAGGAAAAACTGAAACAGTTTAAGGTGAATGTGGATACACTCACACTTACGGCAACGCCGATTCCGCGTACGCTGCAGTTTTCGCTGATGGGTGCGCGCGACCTTTCCATCATTCAAACTCCGCCACCCAACCGGATGCCCATCAATACCGAAGTACACGGGTTTAACGAGCAACTCATCCGCGAAGCCATTACTTACGAAATGGAACGAGGCGGACAGGTATTTTTTATCCACAACCGGGTGGGTAATATTTATGAGGTGGAAGACACCATCAAAAAAATCGTTCCGGGGGTAAAAACCGGGGTCGGGCATGGTCAAATGGACGGGCCAAAACTCGAAAAAGTGATGCTCGATTTTATCAACGGAAATTTCGATGTGCTTGTGGCCACAACAATTATTGAGTCGGGGCTTGATATTCCCAACGCCAACACCATCATTATCAATCATGCCGAAAACTTTGGGCTGAGCGATTTGCACCAGTTGCGTGGTCGGGTTGGGCGCTCGAACCGGAAAGCTTTTTGCTACCTGATTGCACCACCGCTTTCGCTGGTGAATGCCGATGCACGCCGCCGGCTGAAAGCCATTGAGGAGTTTGCCGACCTGGGCAGCGGTTTTAACATTGCCATGCAGGACCTCGACATTCGTGGCGCTGGAAATATGCTGGGAGCCGAACAAAGCGGTTTTATTGCCGACATCGGGTTCGAAACCTACCACCGAATTTTGAATGAAGCAGTTCAGGAACTGAAACAGGAAGAATTTGCCGGTTTGTTTGATGAGGCCGACCGCCAGCAAACACAGGCTTTCCTCAAACTAAATTATGTAAATGACTGCCAGGTGGATACCGATATGGAACTGCTGTTCCCCGACAGCTACATTTCCGGCACCTCGGAACGCATGTTGCTGTACCGCGAGTTGGATAGCATTGAAAACGAGCAGCAATTGAATCAGTTCAAAGCCGGACTGGTTGACCGTTTTGGCAAAATGCCGTGCGAAACAGAAGAATTGCTCGAAGTGGTGCAGCTTCGCTGGAAAGCCATCGAACTGAGCATGGAAAAAATTGTACTGAAAAACAAAACCATGATTTGCTATTTTGTGTCCGACCAGCAATCAAAATTTTACAGCTCGACTGATTTTTCGAAAGTGGTACAGTACATTCAGCAAACAGGGAATGGCAAAATGAAGGAGTTGAACAACAAACTCACGCTCAGTTTCACTAATATTCCGAATGTTGAAACAGCTGATTATCTGCTCCGCGAAATCATCGATTTTGTGAGGCGTGGGTAAATTTCAGGTTTTCGCGCAACCATTTTCTGTTTATATCATCTTATTCCAATACAATGAGAATAAATTCAAATAAAGAATCATTATTAAACAATGTTGAAATGAAGTCAAAAAGAAATTTGAAAACTGTTTTGTTCGCTTTTTTGTTAGGTTTTGCGGTAATATCGTGCAACGATAAGGAAGTTCCGCTCGAAATTAATACCGATGTGGTTATTTTGAACAAAAAAATTGGCGATGTGGTAAAACGGGCACCAGCTTATTATGCTTATGGAAATCAGGCTTTGGATAGCGCAAGCGTTACTCCGCCCGGAGGAACAGCAGTGGCACTTGAAGCATTTGAAGGTTCAGTGTTTTCGCTTGCCAAAGAACCCGGAAATGCAGATTTCAGTGATGTTCCGCCAGCTGAAGGCAATTACGTTTTTTCGGTTACCGGAATGAACGGAGAAACATTACAAAGTCAGGACGCAGTTGATTTTGCAGGCCTTGGAATCCCGCAGATAACAAAAGATACTTTTTCAGGTACACCGGAGGTACTGAACGTTGAATGGACTACTGTTACCGGCACCGATGGCTATTTTGTAAAACTACTCGATACAACAGGAAAACAGGTTTTCAGCGGTTACATTGTGGTTTCAACCGTCGATGAATATACAGTCAGCGGTGCTTCAACCTCTGGAAGCTGGACTGAGGCTGCTGTTGACGGTCAGACCTATATTTTGCAGGTAAATGCCATAACTTTTGATGATGATGCAACTAACTCGGATAACATTTACAATATCAGTGAGCTTTCTATTGCAGAAAAACAAATCGTTTGGGGTGAAAACTAAACAACCGATAATTTAAATAGTGTTTCAACCTGCTGTATTTCAGCAGGTTTTTTTGTATTCAAAATTCTTTTACTAAAAACATAGTAGAAATATTATAAAAATAGTTGCAGGATAGAAACCACTTACTATATTTGTAGTAGAAATTAAATTTTGCAATTGTATTGTACTGAATACTCATTACTAAATACTCAAATCTTATTATTCATGACTGACAAAATAAAATCGCTTACAAAAGCTGAAGAGCAAGTGATGCAAATACTTTGGGAACTCGGCGAAGGAGTGGTAAAAGATGTTGTTGACGGATTTGATGAACCAAAACCGGCTTACACAACAGTAGCCACTGTGCTCACAGTTTTGGAAAAAAAAGGATTTGCTGCCCGCAAAAAAGTGGGAAATGTAAACCTGTATTTTCCTGAAATCAGTAAAAAGGAATATACAGGATTTCAGTTTAAATCGCTGCTGAGTGACTATTTCAATGGCTCTTTTCCGAAGATGGCTACTTTTTTTGCCAAAGAAAACAACCTCGGGATTAAAGACCTCGAAGAAATTCTGAAAGCGGCAGAACAGGAAATCAACAACGAAAACAAGGAATAAAATGGAATCATTATTCGCGTTTCTTTTACGGGCATCGGCAGGAATCATGTTGTTTTACATGGTTTACTGGCTGTTTTTGCGAAACGATACATTTTACCGGGCCAATCGCTGGTTTCTGTTGATGGCGCTGGTTTCATCGGTTATTATCCCGCTTTTCCCACTGCATTACCAGGTTTTGGTCGAACCCGAAAAAAATACAACCATTATTCAGGCGCTCAGCGATACGTTTAAGAATATCCAGCCGGTTCAACCCGAAGTTGCTGAAACAGCCGGGAGTTTTGACTGGCAGAATATTTTACTAACCATTTATATTACCGGAGCATTTATTTTTCTCATCCGGTTACTTGCTCAAACCATTGCGCTGATTCGGCTGATGCTTCAGCAAAAAATCAGTTCGCTTGATGGTTTGCGGGTGGTTGAAAACGAAAAATACGGTTTACCGTTTTCGTTTTTCAATATCGTTTTTATCAATCCGAAATTTCACACACAGGCCAACCTGCCGGAAATTCTTGCTCACGAAAAAGTGCACATTCGCGGGTTCCACTGGTTCGACCTGCTTTTTACCGAACTGTTAACAGTCATCTTCTGGTTCAACCCATTTATTTGGTTGTTTGAACATGCGATTAAACAAAACCATGAGTACCTCGCCGACCGCGGTGTCCTTGCGCAGGGTCACAGTGTGGCGCGGTACCAGGCATTATTAATTAACCAGTTGATGGGCATGCAGATTATTGGAATTACCAACAACCTGAACTTTGCCCTCAACACAAATCGATTTAAAATGATGACAAAAATGAAAACACCCCGAGTCCTCGGGATAAAATTTGCGTGGGCTTTGCCCGCAATTGCGCTACTGCTGTTTGCTTTTGCCGAACCTGAATACAAAAAGAAACCATTGGAACCGATGAATCAGGTAACCGATGTTCAGAAAGGAGAAAAAGAGTTTGTAATTCAAGGAAAAGTGGTTCGCGAAGACAATGGAAAACCGCTTCCGGGTGCTTCAGTGATTATCAAAGGAACAATGATTGGAACTGTTACAGACGTAGATGGGAAATTTACAGTGACTGACCCAAATCCTGAAGTGGATAATAATACAGGAAGCCTGAGTTCTGAACTTGTGGTTTCGTATGTTGGTTTTGAGTCCTTTGTAATGAAAGTTGCCGCCTCAGGAAAAGCGATTGAAAATGGCAGTTTTGCCTGTAAATTAAAAGAAGGTGTAATTGTAATTGATTTACCTGATTATAAGGATGTCCCACCACCACCACCACCACCAATAGTTAAAAACGTAGAAGTTGGTGATGACGAAGAGATATTTATCGTTGTTGAAGATTTGCCAAAATATCCGGGTGGAATTTATGATTTGGCCAAATACGTTGCAGAAACGCAGGAAAAACTGGCAAAAGGGAAAAACTGGAAAGGTATGGTTAAAGTTGGGTTTACAGTTGATGAAACGGGTAAAATCATTGACATTAAGGTAATTGACAAGGGGCATAAATTTACTATTGACGATAAAAAATATACGGAAGTGTTATTGAAAGATCTGGAAGCAGAAAAAGCAGCTGTTGCAATTGTTGCCGGAATGAAAAACTGGACTCCCGGCAAACAACGTGGAAAACCGGTTCCGGTGAACTACATTTTGCCGGTGGAGTTTAAATAACGGAAAACAGGCAATTGGTTATAAGAATCAAAATCATATAAGAACACTGATAGACTGTGTTTTGTGAAACTAAAAGGAACCGTTCTGATTGAAAAGAACGGTTCCTTTTTATTTAGCAACCTGACGGGAAGACAACAATATTCTTGTTTAAACCAGAGAAAGATCGGTAATCAGACAAGTCAGCAAAAACGAAACAAATTATTTACGATAAAAAGTTCTGATGTCAAAATAGAATTTAAACAGCCAGGGTTAAAAGAAAATATAATTTGATTAATATACTTTGATAACCTGCCCGATTTGCAGAATAGACGCCTCGCTAAGATTATTCAGCCTGCAAAGTGCAGTGATTGTGGTTTTTGAGCGTTTGGCAATTTTATACAACGAATCGCCTGCCCTTACAATGTAATTCTGAGATACAATGGATTGAAAAGTGGAAGAAGAAGTCTGTGTCTTTTTCGCTGGCTTGAGTTCTTTGTGCAACGCAGCAAGATTTTCCGATTTGATCACATGGTCCTGCACACAACCATTTTCAAAATCAAAAACCATTTCAGGATCATATGGTTTTCCTTCCTCCCTGATTTCGAAGTGTAAATGTGTTGTGGTAGCACGGCCGGTAGCACCTGCCAATCCAATTGGCATGCCAATTCTCACAGGTTCACCTGGTTTTACAAGGCATTTCGAAAGGTGTGAATAATAGGTTTCCAGGCTGCTGC
>DPCJ01000035.1 GCA_003516705.1 Prolixibacteraceae bacterium
ACACGTTGGCGTGTTCCCATGCAATATCCTGCATCTGGTAAAACATAAACGATGCCGACAGTTTCCCGGTGCGGTCGATAAAATACGATTTGGTGGAAAGATGGTTGATGTGTTTCATTTTAAAAATTTTGTCGGAAGTCCGAAGATTTTTAATTTTCCGGCTTTGTGATTCTTACAAGCTTCCTTTATCTTTATTTTATTCCTGTCGTCAGATTTCCTTTTGCAGTCTTTTGTTTTAGCACCCGTTTTTCTCACCTTTCGCCTCTCATCTCTTATTCTTTACTCCTGACTCCTGACTTCCGGCTTTCTTAAACTTTTCAGCAAAATTATTGTTCGGTTTTGTAAAACAATTGCAAATCGCCATTTTTGCGCAAATTTTTAATACAATGGGTGGGATTATCATAAAAACAGCAGAACAAATTGAAGGTATCAGAAAAAGTTGCCGGTTGGCAGCCGAAACGCTCGATTATGCTGCACAATATGTAAAGCCAGGGATTTCCACCGGTTTTATCGACAAGAAAATTGAGGAATTTATCGTTTCTCACGGGGCAATTCCGGCCACAAAAGGATACAACGGCTATCCAAAATCGAGTTGTATTTCGCCAAATAACGTGGTTTGCCACGGCATTCCATCTGAAAACACCATTTTAAAAGACGGCGATATCATTAATATCGATGTAACCACCATTTTAAATGGCTTTTATGGCGACACTTCGCGGATGTTTTCGGTTGGGGAAATTTCGCTTCAGGCTGAAAATCTTGTAGATGCGACATTACATTGCCTGAACCTGGGAATTGAACAGGTAAAACCCGGAAATTATTTTGGGAATATCGGGTTTGTGATTAACCGGTATGCCATGTCGAAGGGGTACAGCGTGGTTTACGAATTTTGCGGGCATGGTGTTGGGATTGATTTTCATGAAGAGCCGCAGGTTGACCATGCAGCGCGCCGCAATACGGGCGAATTGATGAAACCGGGTATGATTTTTACCATCGAACCGATGATTAACGAAGGAAAGCCGCGCACCAATGTGGATAAACACGACGGTTGGACCGCCCGTACAGTTGATAATAAACTTTCGGCGCAGTTTGAACACACCATTTTGGTTACGCCAACCGGGTGCGAAGTGCTTACCGATATTCATAATGAATACCCTGTAAACTAAAAAAGCGCGGACTTTCATCCACGCTTTTTCGCTTATTTCTGTTGTTTTCTTATCTCCAAACCTGTGGGTCAATCATCCATGGCTCAATTTTTAATTCTTCTTCGTCATTTACTTCACGATACATAAACTTCGAAGTATAAATTTCAAAAGCTACTGTTTTTTCAGTCTTTTGTTTTTTATCGCTACCTGTGAAATTTGTTTCGTCAGTCATCCAGCTTTCTACTTTGAGCGTTTCTTCTGTTGCAGGTTCAAAAAATGTTTCCGTTCCATCAAACCTGTTTTCGTCAGTCATCCAGTTTTCCAAAGTAAGCGCTTCTTCTGTTGCAGGAGCAGTGTAGGCTGCAAATGAAGATGTTGCTCCTTTCACTTTTGATGCTGTTGTTGCCGGAAATACGCTTGCGCTTGCAAATTGTTGATTGTTGTTGATAGTTAAATCGGGTTTTGTGGCTCCCTGCCCGTCAACGCTGAATCCGATTACGATTAATCCTGCTGCAAAAATCACCGATTTTAAGTTTGTTTTCTGAACATTGGTTGTTGTTTTCATGACTTGTTTCCTCCTGTTTTGTTTTATTTTAATTTTTTCTGTTTTTGTTTTTATGTCTTTAAGACGCCTGCTTTTTTATTTCGTTACATTTTTACAGAACTATTTTTAAAACTGTACTAAAGTATGCACTGAAATATGTATTGCAAATATATAAACAAAAACTAATACCATGCAATACATAGTACTAATTATTTTTGAATTATTTTCGTAATAATTGTAAATTACAGTAAATCAATTTATAAGAATTTTAATTGGGTTAATTATTTTTCTTGAATGTTGGTTTTGGAGCTGGGTAACTGATAAAAAGGAAATTCTATCTTTGTACACGAATCAAAAAACGGGAAGTAAAATGTCGTTAATTATTGAAGAAAAAGACCTTGCAAAATTTATTATGGTGGGCGACCGCGTGCTGGTAAAGCCCAAAAATCCTACGGGAAAAACAAAAACGGGTTTGTACCTGCCGCCAACTGTAACCGAAAACGAACAGATTCAGAGTGGTTACATTGTAAAAGCGGGGCCGGGATACCCGATTCCAGCTATAATTGAAAGCGACGAAGCGTGGAAAGACAAAAAGGAAGAGATAAAATATGTGCCGCTGCAAACCCAGGCAGGCGATTTGGCTGTTTACCTCAGCAAAAGCGGTTACGAAATTGAGTTTAACAACGAAAAATATATTATTCTACCGCACTCGTCGGTATTGATGATTATCAGGGATGAGAATTTGTTTGAGTAAAATACTAATAGAACTCTATTAATGAAAAAGCCGCTTGGACAAATCCACACGGCTTTTAATTTATCTATATTCTAATTAATTTTTATCCCTTCAATTCCTTGCAAGCCTCATAAATCCCCTCAAACAGCGGTTGAATTTTTGATTCTGCCACGGCCGAAAAGGCGATACGCAAAAGGTTATCAAAAGCAATTACCCCAATGCTGTATTTTTCAATCAGCAGTTTGCGGGTTTTTTCACCATCCAATCCTTCAGTCAGTTCGATACACATAAAATAGCCCGAGTTATACGGCAGCGCCTTAAAATACGGTTTGTACGCTTCGTTTTTCAGCACACTTTTCACCGCTTCGTAACGCGCTTTCATAATCGCGTATTTTTCGGCTTTCTGCTTTTCGTAATCAGGGTGTGTGTAAGCTTCCATCAGCAACGACTGCGAAATATTCGCTGCATTCGAAATGTTTCCGCGGATGGCGCCTGCGGTTTTTGATTCAAGCGCGCCGTACAAAGCAGCATCTCCACCTTTGATTCCGTAGGTTACAAATCCAACGCGGAAACCCCACACATAATCTTCTTTGGTGGGGCCGTCGATTTTAACTGCCAACACATTTTCGTGTAAAGTGCAGGCTGCCGAAAAAATGCTTTCGGCGGCAATTCCGGCTTCGTAACCCAACCCGAAATAAGCATCGTCAATCAGCAAAACAATTTTGTTTCCTTTTTCAGCTGAGGCTTTGATAATTTTCACCATTTCATCTTGTTCAACCTGTGTAGGCGTGTAGCCAGCCGGGTTGTTCGGGAAGTTGAGCAAAACGATTCTTTTGCCAATAGCGCCTTCATTTAATGTTGTTTCAAAAGAAGCCAGGTCAAGCCCGTTGTTTTTAAACAGTTTGTAAGGTTTCAGCACCGAACCGTACGCGTTGGTGAGCGTAAGCGTATAGTTTTCCCAGAAAAGGTCGGGAACAATCACGCTGTCGGTTGCATCGCAAAATATATAACCCGCCATACTGATACCGTGTGTAAGCGCGTTGGTCACCACCGGCAGACTGATTTCAGCGCCAGCCATCGACGGGTTTTTCTTATAAATCATTTTTTTCCACTCAGCCCTGATGTCGGGACGGCCGTAACTGGGCGCGTACAGAAAAATTCTGTCAGGTTTCAGGTTTACCTTTGAGGCAATCGATTCAAGCCGCATGGGCGAACCGTCGTCTTCAACCGCAGTGCCAATGGTAGCATTAATGCCAGCTTTTGCTGCTTCGGCCGATTGCGCCAGAATTCCCTTCTTCGGAAAATAAATTTCCTTTCCCCGTTGCGAGAGCAATTCAAAAACTACACTGCTTTTTCCCTGAATTACGATGTTGAGTTCCTCAGCCTGTGGATTCATAATTTTATGATTTTTTACCAAGTTTTTACGGCTGCAATATATAAAACAAGGCAATAAAAAGTTACTATTTTCCTTAAAACGGGTTGAAATATTGATAAAAAGCTAATAATACGATACAAAAAGAGACTGCTCTTCTGACAAATTGTAAGGCGTTTACAAATATTTCAGCACGCCAACAATCACAAAAAAACCCCCAAGTGCCACAAGTGAACTGATAATTAGAAAAATACGATAGCTTTTTTTGTTTTTTATATCGAGCAAAATGGCCGGAATTACAAGTACAGCCGAAAGTAAAAAACTCAGGTAAGCCGGAAACAATTTGGCAACAAACGGAATTTCTTCAGGTAAATTTTCGGCGAGTTCCTGGTTGGCAACTTCTTCGGGCGTGAGATACTTGCCGGCGGCAAAATAATCGCCCATCAAAACAAAAACTGAGAAAATGCCCAGCGCCACCAGTACAA
>DPCJ01000205.1 GCA_003516705.1 Prolixibacteraceae bacterium
CCAAGAATTTTTCCATCAGGAAGGATATCCCACACAACTTCTCCGAATGCAACAATTTTTTTACTCATCAACGCTAACTTTCAAGCGCCAAAAATATAATATTAAAGTCAGTTTCTAAATAAATCAAAGCTATAATTTGATTAAAAAAACTTTCACTATCTGCTCGCTGAAAAGCGCGCTGTTTAATATGTTTCAGGCATACTTCCTACTACTTTCAACTAAAAAATATGGCTCAGTATAACAACTTTTGCAAACATCCAATCGTTTCAGTTTCAAAAGTTTTTAAATGAATTATCTGGCTCACCTTTATCTCTCAGGGAACGATGAAAAAATTATGGTTGGAAATTTTATTGGCGATTTTGTTAAAGGGAAAATGTGGGAAAAATATCCAGCCCGAGTCGGGCAAGGAATTTTGCTCCACCGGCGAATCGACTCTTTTACCGACAGTCACCCGAAATTTATTGATGCCAGGATGCGGTTTAAACCCGCATTTGGTCTATATTCAGGAATAATTATCGATTTTTTATACGACCATTATCTGGCCAAAAACTGGAATAGTTATTCCGAATACAACCTGCATCAATTTACGAAACAGGCACATACAGTTTTGCTGAAGAATTTTTTGAGACTGCCGGCGCAAGTACAACAGTTTTTGCCTTTTCTGATAAAAAACAAACGTTTGGAATCGTATGCCACCATTGATGGCCTAATTGAGGCAGTTGGTATTATGAGCAAATACAGTTCGCTGCCAAACAAACCTGAGCAGTTAAAAGAAATTTGGTTGAAAGATTACCAGCATTTAGAAGAAAATTTTACTGTATTTATGCCTGATTTGATGAGCTTTACAAACACAATTCTGATGACTTTTCAGAATAGAACGAATGTGTGAAATCAGAATTTTTCGTATCGGCTGGCGTCGAGTCTTATAAAAATGAACAAAAGAATAGTAAATGACCACAACGATGACCCTCCGTAACTAAAAAACGGAAGAGGAATCCCGATTACTGGCATTACCCCAATGGTCATTCCGATGTTTACCATAAAATGGAAAAACAAAATTACCACCACCGAATAACCATAAATGCGCGAAAAGCCTGATTTTTGTCGTTCGGCAAGCCAAACCAGCCGGTAAAACAACGACAAAAACAACCCAATAACAACGAGCGATCCAACAAATCCCCACTCCTCTCCCACTGTACAGAAAATAAAATCGGTGTCTTGTTCTGGCACAAAATCAAACTTGGTTTGCGTTCCTTTTAAAAATCCTTTCCCAAAAAATCCTCCTGAGCCGATAGCTATTTTACTTTGATTTACATTGTAACCGGCTCCCAACGGATCGGAATGAATCCCAAGCAACTCATTAATGCGCGATTGCTGATGTTCGACAAGCACATTATAAAACACATAATCGACAGAAATGGTAAACAACAGCGAACCAAGAAAAATGAGAGAAACAGTTAAATATTGTGTAAGTTTTTTCCTGAATGCATATCCAACCACGATAATGGTACCCAGAATTTCGCCGGCTGTTATTAAATCGCCCCAGGCAAATTTCGAACCCAAAGCAAGGTTTACAAAGATAAAGGGAGTGATACTAGCTGCATAAATTGCCGGAACAATCCAATATTGTTTATATCTGGCGTTTACCGCATAAAAAACAATGAGCGCAACAACAAGCAGCAATATCGATAAGAACAAGTTAGAAACTACAAGTGTTAATACAAATAGTGCCACCAGCAGAGTACCAAAAAAAAGTACAATCCCGGACAGACCTTCGCGGTACAAAACCAGCACAAATGAGAAAAACACGAGCGCCGAACCCGTATCGTTCTGAATAAGAATTAGCAAAGCTGGTAAGAATATGATTATAGATAAAACCAGTAACGATTTAAATTGCTGCAATTTGAACCCATGCACATTCATGTAACTTGCCAGTGCAAGCGCGGTGGCGAACTTGGCAAATTCGGCTGGCTGAAAACCAAACGAGCCCAGCATAAACCAACCTTTTGCTCCATTTACCACTGTTCCGAAAACCAACACCAGCAACAGCAATAACATTACCACTCCATAAATTATCCAGGCAAAAAATACATAGAAATTTGAATCGACTATCAGAATAAAAAACCCAAGTACCAGCGCCGCACCTATCCAAATCAATTGTTTTCCGTAACGCTGCGTGGTATCAAAAATATTCTGGTGCTCCTGGTCATACACTGACGCATAAATATTTATCCATCCCAGTAACATGAGAAGAATAAACAGTATAACTGTAACTCCATCGATGCTTGCCCAAAGGCTTCTTCTGCTTTGCATATTGTTACTGTTGACCCGGATTTATCAAATTTGCTTCCAACATTCTTTTTTCTATCGCTTTACGCGATGCTGCAATTGTGTCATTCAGGTATTTTTCAACCATCAGGCTAGCCATTGGTGCTGCGTAACTGGCTCCCCAGCCGCTGTTTTCAACATAAACGAAAACGGCAATCTTCGGACTGATTCTGGGTGCAAAGGCTGTAAACACCGAGTGGTCAACTCCGTTGTTCTGAACCGTTCCTGTTTTACCACACATTTCAACGCCAGGAACTGCGGCTATGGCAGTGAGTTTATTGGCAATCAGTTCCCGCATCCCTTCAATAATCGGTTCAAAATTCTCAGGATCGATTTTGGTGTATTTTTTAACTTTAAACATCGACGAAACTGTATCTCCTTTTACTTCACGCACCAAATGCGGCGGATAGAAAAATCCCCGGTTGGCAACAATTGCCCCAACATTCGCCATTTGCAGCGGCGTAATTCCAAGTTCGCCCTGCCCTATTGAAAGTGAGCGAACAGTTAAAGCGTTCCAGTGCCCGTCGCCATACCATTTATTGTACAATTCAACCGATGGTAAATCGCCAGGCAAAGCATGTGCAAAATCGGTGCTGATAATCTTACCTATCCCAAAACTTTCCACATAACTCCGCCATTGTTCAAACCCTTCAGCAGGCTTCTTCTTCAGATTAATAATTGCCCTGAAAGTATTCCACATAAAAGGGTTGCACGATTCACGAATACCTTCAGACACATTTGCAGACCCCCCGTGACTGTGCGTACACCTGATTGGAGTTGAACTTTTTCCGTTACACGAAAAGCGGGTATTGGTGTTGATTGCACCCGTTTGCAACCCGATTAACGAGTTAATTATTTTGAATGTTGAACCCGGAGGATATTTTGCCTGTAATGCCCTGTTAAACAATGGTAAATCGGGGTCTTCGGTCAAAATATTGTAATTAGTACTTCGGACACGGCCAACCAATAACCCGGGGTCGTAAGTGGGTGCGCTAACCAATGCAAGTACTTCACCGGTTGATGGTTCAATGGCAACCACGCTTCCCTTTTTATTTATAAAAAGTTCTTCGGCATAACGTTGTAATTCAGCATCAAGCGTTGTAACCAAATCATTTCCAATCTGAGCCGGGGTATCTTCGGTACCTTCGTTGTAACTTCCCTGAATGCGGTTATGCACATCAACCAGCTGTTTTTTTATTCCTTTTATGCCGCGCAACTGTTTTTCATAGGTCTTTTCAATACCGCTTGCACCAATATAATCGCCCGATTTGTAATAGTCATCCTTTAAAATATCTGCATCCTTTACTTCGCTCACATAACCCAAAACATGCGCAGCTGCCGGATGGGTATATTCGCGGAGGGTACGCGATTGCACATGAAAACCTTTAAATTTGTACAGCTTTTCCTGTAAAAATGCAAAACTCTCGGGTGGAATCTGTTTTACAAGTATCGAGGGTTTATAGGTTGAATATTCCCTTGCTTTTTTAATCCCGGCGATTAATTCTTCTTTTGTAATTTCAACCAGATTACAAAATGCGATTGTATCGAAATGTTCCAATTCACGCGGGGTAACCAGCAAATCGTATGCAGGTTTGTTTATCACCATGAGTTCGCCATTCCTATCGTAAATCAAACCACGTGCAGGATACTGAATAATTTCGCGGAGCACATTNNCCTTGTATTTCGAACTGATTACCTGCAAACTGAAAAGTTTAACCAGGTAAATTATGCCTATTCCAAAGAATATGGCCAGTACATAATACTTCCGTTTCGAAAAGGTATCCATGCCGTTTTATAATTACTCTTTAAAGACCAAAAACTGGCTCAAAGTAATAACAATTACTGAAAAAAAAGTGCTTAAAACAACGCGGTAAAGCGTACTGAAAAAATGAGAAAATGTATAAACCTCGAGATAAAACAAAATAAAATGATGAATAAAAACCATCAGTAATGCGTAGGTAATAAACCACCCTGGATTATTCTGACTTAAACCGGGATAGTCGCTCCTGTCGTCTTCTCGATTGGAAATTAGCCTGAAAACAAATGGCCTGATATAAGCAATAAAAACAGTTGCTGCCGAGTGTACGCCAAGGGTATTGGAAAAAACATCAATTAAAAATCCCAGCAAAAAGGCAAAAACCAATGCAGCCCAACGTGGCGAACTAATAGGGAACAATAAAACAAACAGTACATAAATGTACGGATTGAAAAAACCGCTGAATTGTACCTGGCTCAGAATTAAAACCTGAACAAGTACAAGCGAAACAAACATTATCCCGTATTTGCTAAAGTTCCGAATCATCTGTTTTATTTCTTTCCAGGTTTCTGATTTCGTCTTTTTTCAGGTTTTCAACGATTTCGACATACGAAACCGACCGAAAATCGACTGAAAGCTGAACACTGATTTTATAATAATTGTCGCCGGGAGGTTGTTCAATGGAATGTACTGTTCCAATCATTATCCCTTCTGGGAAAACAGATGAATAACTGCTGGTAACCACTGTATCTCCCACTGCAAGTTCAACATGAAAAGGGATTCCTGTAAGATTGGCAAAAGCAGCATCATTGCCATCCCACGACAGCGGACCAAATGTCCCGCTTTTTTTAAGCTTCGCCGATGCTCCCCATTTTTTGTTTAACACTGAAAAACCAAGCGAGTACGATTCGGAAACATGTGTGATTACCCCCACAATTCCTTCTGAGCAAACAACTCCCATATCCGGTTTTATTCCATGTTTTCTCCCTTTGTTCAGCGTAATGTAATTGTACTGTTTATCCACCGAATTATTAATCACCCTGGCTGATTTAAACCGATAAACCGAATCGGTAAATTCTGCTATACTTACCACTGAATAAGGAGTTATCCGAACATAGGGCAAATCTGCAATCAGCGATTTCAGCATTGCATTTTCGCGCGCCAGTCTTTTATTTACCGATGCCAGCCTGAAGTAATTGCCCACCGAACTGAAAGTGTTATAAACACCGGCAGTAATCTGGTTCGACGAATTCAGGTACCGGGCTTTCTGAT
>DPCJ01000052.1 GCA_003516705.1 Prolixibacteraceae bacterium
AAATTGGTTGCCCTTAGGCGGTCTTCAGCCTGAACTCCGGAAGACGAATTAGAGTCAGATTTACTCAACCAAACCACTGCAAATAACAGGTTTTTACTTAATTAATTACTTCTTTTTAGCGGGTGCAGCAGCTGCTTGTCCCGGTTTTGGTCTTTTAGCTCCGTATTTCGAGCGACGCTGCAAACGGCCGTTAACACCGGCTGTGTCGAGTGCACCGCGAATAAGGTGATAACGTACCCCCGGAAGGTCTTTAACCCTGCCCCCGCGAACCAGCACAATTGAGTGCTCCTGCAGGTTGTGGCCTTCTCCCGGAATGTAGGCATTCACCTCTTTTCCGTTTGTTAACCTTACCCTGGCTACTTTACGCATTGCCGAGTTTGGTTTTTTCGGAGTTGTGGTGTAAACGCGAACACATACACCGCGACGTTGCGGGCATGAATCTAAAGCCGGAGATTTACTCTTTTCGGCTTTACTTTGTCTTCCTTTCCTAACTAACTGTTGAATAGTTGGCATAAATACCTCTTTTTTATATAGTTAATAATCCTTTCAAAATCGGACTGCAAAAGTATGCAAAAATCCTTACAAACAACTCATTTATAGAGGAAAAAGCATAATATCCCCCTAAAAACGGTGCGCAAAAGTACAATTTCTTATTGAAGAACAATAATATTTTTACTTTTTTTTCAAATATTTAAAATTGAAATGAGTTGATTTCGATTGATTTAAAATGAATTTAAACAAAATCAGAACCGTTCCCTGAAAACTGAAACCAGCGGATCAATCAGTCTTTCGATTAACCGGCGGTCTTTTGTTATAATTTCTGCAGCTCCCTGCATTTCCTGATTAAATGGGAGTTCTTTTTTATAATTAGTCACTAATTTTTGTGTTAATTCAATCTCGGCTGTATAATAACCTCCTTTTTCAGCAGCAACCGGTACCATCGAAATATTGATGATTTTACCCTCCAGCAGGCCAAATTCCATGTACGGATAATTATCGAGTTTGATGTTAACACGCTGCCCCACTTCTACTTTACCTGCACCAGCCAGCGGAACCATCGCTTTGCCGATTATTTTCTGCTCATTGAACGGAACCACCGTGAAAACCACTTTCCCATTGCCCACAAACTGGTTAACACTCCAGAAATTATTGAAAGTAACCATTCCTTCAACCGGGGTTTTTAATACAAACGACTGCTCCCACGCTTTGATTTGACTCACAAGATTATCATACCGTTCCTTTAAAACTGCCAGCAGTTTATTTTCGGTTTCGCCGTTCATTACTTTTTGTTCCTGAATTTGCTGAACCAGCTGGTTAACCGTGATTTGCGTACTTGCCAGATTGGTCATTGCATTTTCGTAATTGTATTTCTGCTTGAGCATTGCGGCTTCCGATTTTTCAAAATCGACATCCGACATCACTTTTCTCAGATGAAGTGTCGAATCGCGTTTAAACTGGTTGGTTGCCAGAATGTAATCTTTATTTAAAACAGCAATTTGCTGCCGTAACTTTTCAATGTAGTTTCTGTAGTCGGCTACCTGTTTTTCGAGCGAAAGAATGCGCTGGCTGATAGTATTGAACCGTACAAATGTCTGGTAATCTCTCAACTGGCTAACCCATGAAGTATAATAACTGTGATTTTGTCCGAGGCTGTACTCCTTATCGAATGCCAAATTGTAGAACAACTGCGGCTCATCAAAATATCTCTTAACAGAATCGAGTTCCTTAGCCAACTGGTAAACATCTTCAAAATTCGCCGGATTCTCTATAATTCCGAGTAGTTGGTTTGCCGAAACTTTTTGTTTATCAGCAATAAAAATATTCACCAGTTTTCCATCAGAGCGTGCAACTACCTGCACCGGCGGATTTTCAGAAAGAATGGTAACCCGGGCTGTAATTATATCTGGGTATTTGTAAAACCAGCTTCCTGCTAACAGCACAAGTACTACCATTAATATAATCGTAATCCCCCAACGCACAATCCACGCCGGCGGTGTTCCCATGATTTCCTGAACCTCTTCGGAACGCAATTCTATTTTATCTTCTTTTTCTGACATTTTTTAATTCCCCAATTCCAACTGGTTTTTTACCAATTGATAATAAGCGCCTTTTTTATTCGTCAGTTCTTCATGTGTACCAACTTCAACCACCTCGCCATTGTCCAACACCACAATCTGATGGGCATTTTTCACAGTACTTAACCGATGGGCAACAGTGACCACAGTTTTCCCTTCAAAAAATTCGTTCAGGTTTTCAAGAATCACTTTTTCGTTGTTGGCATCCAGCGAGTTGGTTGCCTCATCGAAAAACAAAAACTTAGGATTCTTGTAAATTGCCCTTGCAATCAGTATTCTTTGCTTTTGTCCCTGGCTGAGTCCGGCTCCCTCCTGCCCGATTTTTGTATTATACCGCAACGGCAAACTCTCAATATACTCTTCAATATTTGCAGTTTTAACGGCTTTTGCCAGTTTGGCGCGGTCGGGCAAATCGGTGCCGATGGCAATGTTATTGGCGATTGTATCGGAAAAAATAAAACCGTCCTGCATCACAGTTCCGCAGTTTTGCCGCCACATTTCCATGTTCAGCTGGGTTAAATTGATACCGTCGATTTCAATTTTTCCCTCTGCCGGCGGATAAAAACCAAGTAACAGTTTTATCAGTGTTGTTTTACCACTTCCGCTGGCGCCAACGATGGCGGTAATTTTCTTTTCAGGAATTACAAGGCTTATGTTTTTAAGTACGCGCGGCGATTTTGGCCCTTCGTACTGAAAAGTAAGGTTGGTGACTGCAATATCTCTGCGCGCCGGAAGTTCGTCGAGTGTTACCATACCAGCCTGTTCTTCTTCCTCCCGGTTATGAATTTCGCCCAACCGTTCGAGACTGATTTTGGCATCCTGACCGGCCTGTATAAAACCGATGAATTCGTTAATCGGACTGTTTAACTGACCTATAATATATTGTACTGCCATCATCATACCCAGTGTCATGTCGCCTTCGACAACTGCTTTGGCGGCGATAAATGAAATAAGGATATTTTTTGCCTGGTTAATCAGCGTTGAACCCGCCATTTGATTTTGCTGCAACATCAGTCCTTTTACGCTTACTTTAAAAAGTTTGGCCTGAATGCGCTCCCACTCCCACCGTTTTTGTTTTTCGCAGTTGTTGAGTTTGATTTCCTGCATACCCGTAATCAACTGATACACGTTACTCTGGTTGGCCGCCGAAACACTGAACCGTTTATAATCGAGTTCTTTTCGTTTTTTCAGAAAAAGCAAAATCCACCCGATATACAGCGCGCTGCCTATGTAAAAAATGAGCAGGATGGTCCAGTCGTAATACGCCATCACAAAACTGTAAATGATAAATATAAAGATGCCGAACGACATGCTAATCAGGTTGCCAGTAAGAAACGACTGGATACGCTGGTTATCGTCGATGCGCTGACGCAGGTCGCCAATCATTTTTGTATCGAAAAACCGGATGGGAAGCTTCATCAGTTTTATCAAAAAATCGGAAATCAACGAAATGCTCACACGCGTGCTTGTATGCAGCATTATCCAACTGCGAATAAAACCGACTGCTGTTTGACTGACTGCCAGCACCAGTTGGGCAACCAAAACCAAAACTATAAAGCTGAGATTATTGGTCGCAATACCCACATCGACAATCGCCTGTGTTAAAAACGGAAAAATCAGGCTGAGCAAACTCCCTGTAAGAAAACCAAGTACAAGCTGTGTAATCAGCTTCCGGTAAGGTTTCAGATAAGATAAAAGATAGCGGAAACCCGTTTTGTTGATTTCCTCACCTTCTTCCTTGTAAAAATCGGAGGTTGGTTCAAGCAGCAAAGCAATTCCGGCAGGTGTTCCTTCCTGTGTGGTTGATGCCCAGCATTTCAAAAACTCCTTTTCATTATATTCCACCAGCCCGTGCGCGGGATCTGAAATACAATAGACCGCACTGGATTTGCCTTTGTTTTTTATTTTGTATAAAACCACAAAATGATTCTGGTTCCAGTGAAGAATGGCGGGCGTTGGAATTTCAGCGAGTTTGTCAGCGGTTATCCTGATTCCCTGTGTTCTGAAACCGATTTTCTCAGCAGCATCGCTGATGGTAAGCAGCGAAACGCCTTCGCGGGTTTTCCAGGTGAGGTTGCGCAGTGTTTCCAGGTTGTAGTGCCGCCCGAAATGTTTTGCCACAATACGCAAACACGTTGGTCCGCAGTCCATTGCATCGGGTTGAAGATAATGTGGAAACTTTGCCATTGCTCTGTTTTGTCGGCGAAAGATAATAATTTGGATGATTCCCTACCGTCAAAAACAGGGTTTGGTTTTTAACAGCTGATTTGTCAATCAGTTATCTAATCAGGCAAATATGTTAATAACCAGAGCTATTGTGTTTTTACTCCACCCTAATCACCGGTTCCAATTCCTCTGGTAATTTATCACCTGCATAACAAACCCTTTCAAGATAAAGGCCCGAAGGCGGTGCAGTAAGTTTTGCCACTAATTCTGAGGGTTTGGCAAAAATAGCTTCAATTTCGCCGATACTGAGTTTTCCCCTGCCGGCTTCCACCATCACGCCCACCATCCGGCGAACCTGTTTCCATAAAAAATGGCTGCCCGAAACACGAATCAGAATCAAATCGCCGATTTCAACAATTTCAATTTTGCTGATTTCCACCAACGTGGATTTGTCTTCGTCAGATTTCTCGGCAAAATTTTTAAAATCTTTCATCCCTGTAAAAAGCGCGGCCACCTTTTTCATTTTTTCGATGTCGAGCGGGTCTTTTACCCACCAAACCATTTTTTTGCCAAACGCCGATGGCCGTTTCGAAATCTGGTAAAGATAACAGCGGTGCACAGCATCGTACCGCGCATGAAATTTGGGCGCTGCCTGTTCCACTTTTTTTACAACAATGTCGGGTGGCAGATTATCGTTGAGCTGAAATTTCAGCTTGAGCAGATTCACACTCCTGTTCACATCGAGATGCGCAACCTGCCCGAGCGCATGAACGCCCTGGTCAGTGCGGCCTGCGCCGTACAACTCAATTTTATCACCGGTAAAAATCAATTTACAGGCATCAAGAACTGCTCCCTGCACCGATTTTGCACCTTTTTGCAGTTGCCACCCGGCATAACGTGTACCATCGTATTCAATGGTTAATTTGTAGCGCGCCATATTTCAAATCTTAACAATCCTGAAAACTAAAAGCCATTATGCTGGCCGGTAGTTAAAAAACATTCAAAAATCGGATTTTTAACCAATATTATCATTTTCGGCGTATGGTTTTTCTGCGGCAGGCTGTATGTTAGTTTAAAATTAGGAAACTTAAAAAACCAAAACAATAAAAATCTTTACCCGCTTGTATGAGGTGTCTTGTCGTTAAAAAACAAACCGAACAAAACAATATTGTTGAATTTGTTGGTACAATTCCCTATTTCGAATTGGTTGCTGTTTGCAGTTCAGTTTTCGAAGCATTTGAATATCTTCAGTTTAAGCAAATCGATCTGATTTTTTTAGATACCGATTTGCCCCGCATTTCGGGCATCGATTTTATTAAGAGCCTCGACAATAAACCGCTGTTTATCTTTTTTTCATCGAGTTCAGATCTGGCCATCGAAGGTTTTAACCTGAATGCGCTTGACTTTCTTTTAAAACCATTTTCGTACGAAAGGTTTCTGAAAGCCGCCAACAAAGCGCTTCTGTACCACTCAATACTAAAGAAAAATTCCTTTCAGCCCGAAAAGCTATGCACTGAACACACAGAAATTCAGGAAAATACAAATCAACCCAACGATATCGTAATGGTAAAAACCGATTACCAGACACTTGTAATCAGACTCGACAATATTTTATTTATCGAGGGATTAAAAGATTACATCAAGATTTTTACATCGCAAAATGCAAAACCGGTTATTACGCTGAATTCGCTGAAGAGGCTGCAACAAAACCTGCCACCCAAAAGATTTTCACGCATTCATAAATCATACATCGTTGGCCTCGACCATATTAAAGCGATCAATAAAACACAGGTACTGATTAACGACCGATATATTCCGATTGGCGAAAGCTACAAGGATATTTTCATGAATAAACTGAGCGAAATGAGGATTTGAATCGGGTTCCGTGTTCAAAGTTCAAAGTTCTGAGTTCTGAGTTCGGGGTTTCGCGTTTCGGTGTGTGCGATACAGATTGCAAATTACAGATATCCAGCATCTTCTTATACAGTATCCAGTATCTTCTTATCCAGTATCCAGTATCAATTTAATCCAGCATCCCAACATTCCCTTTTCGTCTCCGCCTGCAAATTGCAGATTCAACAAAACGCTTTTGTTCCTAATCGAATTTACGTTTGATGAATGCATGTTCGTTTAAACTGAAACCCATCTGAAACATCAGGTAATCCTCGCGAATGAGGCCGTTGGCTTTTGTTCCGTTTTGTCCGTAACGTACACTCCAGTCGAAATTTGAGATTTTTCCCGGCAGCGAAATTCCTGCGCCAAAACTGATGCTTTTATCATCAATCACCCGGTTCCCGAAACTTAGATAAGAACGCTGATAATTCACTCCCAACCGGTAAATCCAGTTTTTATATCCTTTGTTCATTACACGGTATTCCCACGGTCTGAATTCAGAACCCAGTGTAAACCGGTGCAAATCCTTAAATTCATCTTTTTGTGTGGGATAATCGGCTTGCGACCACTGTTGAAAATTATAATCGAACAAAACATTTAAACGGTCACTGCGTTTAAAACCGGTGCCAACACCATAAGTCATTGGCATAATCAGGTAATCGGTATCGAAAGTTTCGCCCCTGATTAAGGAATAACTTTCATCGTAAACACTCAATACATGCATCGATTCGAGGTTTTGCCGGTTGCTGAAAACCGCGCCAAGCGAAAATTCCGATTTTTTAAATTGTTTTGAATACTGGATTCCGTATTCGAAATAAAAGCTTTTCAGAAAGTCCTGCCGAATGATTTGCAACGCAGGTACAATTTCGGTTGCATTTATGTTTTCTTCCTGTGTCAGCGGGCCAAAAAGGTACGAAGCGCTTACCCCGAGCGAAAGATGTTTTCCAAGTTTAACTGCATTCGAAAAATAAATCTGGCTGATTCCGCCCTCACCTTTATACACTGAGCTGTATTTTTCGTTGGTTCCTCCAACACTGTTCTGGCGTTCGACAGTGTAACCCACGGTACTAAACGGCACCAGCCCGAAAGAGCCTGCCATCCATCCGTTGTACCTGAATCCGAGCGCCAGGTAATTCAGGTTACCGCTAACTCCCGACTGGTTTTTGTCTGATGAACTCATGTTGTAATATTTCCCTTGCACACCAATTTCAGAAATAATACGCAAGCTGTCCATCCACGCATACGAAGCTGGATTGATGTTATTCAAATGACTGTCGGAACGAAGTGTGATACCTGCTCCACCCATTGCCTGGCTCCGCCCGAAACCCTTGCTTTGCAATTCGCCGGGGCCAAACATCGAATAGGGCGAAATGGTGTTTTGTGCATTAACCACACTTTTCACCAAAACGAGTATCAGAAAAATAGATGATTTCAGCTTTTGCATTGTAAATTCTGTTATAAACGGTTTACTGGTAAAAAACAAAATAGAGTTTTAGTAAAGGACGATACGCATCGGCCTGGCGTGCATCAAAAACGACACGGTCGAGCGAGCCGGTGAATGTTTCGTCCGGAAAACTCAAAACCAATCCACTGTTTGGGTCAACCCACGCATCGCTCAGTTCGTCGTTCACAAAATCGGTAATATCAAGTTTGTAGTAGTTTGCCTCGTTGTATTGGCTGTCGAAACCAAATTCGGCGGTAATTGTTTCACTGTCGCTGTCGGTTAAAACTGAAATTATCCGGTTGCTTTTATCGGTTGAGTACATGATTACTTCACCCGGAAAATCAACCTGGCAGTTACTTTTTGGAAATGGTTTCAGAATAAGCTCAGCTTTGTAAAAAATGTATCTGTCTTCAATCTCCATAATCCGCGTGAGTGAAGAAAAATCAATACGTGTTAAAATGCCTGTTCCGGCCTGGATAAACGTTTTATCGCCAGTTAATGAAGCCGGAATTTCCTCTTTCTGGGTCAAAAGATTTTGAATCTCTGTACCTGTTCTGTCGCCTTCAATATTATTAAAATAGGCCCCCGATGTATAAATCGGGAAATTGTATTCTATTTCCTCTCTTTCCTCTCCAATATAATGCGTGTGCAGCACTACGCTGAGTACAGAATCGGCTGCTGCAATTCCGAGAACAGTTTTACTATCAGAACCGCCCAATAAAACCAATCCTTTAAAATATTCAAGAAAATTATCTGTAGATGCAATTTCGTCCGACTTATTTAAAAGAAATTTCATGAGTTCAGCCCCCAGCGCATCGTTCAGCCTGAACTCAAGTTCATTGTCGCGGTTGGGTCGCGGGTTAAAAACTACTGAACCAATTGGATTTTCATCGTACTGAAAATGAGTTGTATTATAAAAATAAACCTCATCAGGCGCTTCCATTGTTTCGGTAACCCGATGCACAGAAAGCGTGAAAGGCTGCAACGTGTCGCCGTACGACAAACCATTCAGCCTGATTTGGATAGTTAAAGAATCGAAAACCGATTCTTCATTAATAGCAACCGAATCGGGTTTATCAATCTGAAACCAGGCTGAAGTTTCCATTTTACCAAAATATTCGTCGGTAAAACTTCCAACAAGAAAATTGTCGGGGCTGGTAGTTGAAATTGAATCTATCAAAATGGTTGATAATCCAAGCGAAAAAGTATCGATTAAGGTCACCGAGGTTTGATTACTCAGGTATTTTTCACCTATCGAAAACGATTCAGAACCATCGTCGGTACAACCTGCTATCGAAATCAAAATAAAAAGTAAAGCTGAAAGCAGCTTCAAAAGGCGCAAGAAATATCTCATTGAATTTGGTTTTTGTTTGCTGAAATAAAAAATAATACACTGCTTTTTTGCTTGTTATAATTCATGGCATAAAACTGATTTCGAGCCAAAAAAAGAGAAGTTGGTGGAAAACAGAAAAAATTATATACCAACGCCATGTTTCGACCGACACAGCCATTTTATTTGCTGACTTTATGGTTTGTTAACCAAATTTTGTCGTTAAAAAGAGCTCAGAAACAGCTTAAAACGATAAATTCTACAGGTTCATCTATACTTTTCAACCGGTTGTATAAATTCCTTTTTTGTCAGCAAACAGTCGCATAGGTTTGTATCCGGCATCAACCCGAATTGAGCCGTTTATTCAAAAATTAAGCAACTTTAAAGTCATGAAAATTAATTATCTTATTTATCTGTTTTTATGTTTAACATTCTTTATTTCAGCATGTAACAGCGAAGATGAAGAAGAGCTGAATGGCAACTGGTCGGAACAATACGATTTCGACGGTGTTCCGCGCAGCGATGCTGTGGGATTTGTTATCGACGGAAATCCTTACCTGGGAACAGGATACGATGGCGAAGACCGCCTGAATGATTTCTGGGCATACAACGCAACTCAAAATTACTGGACACAAAAAGCCGATCTGCCCGGAATACCAAGAAACGGAGCCATAGGAATGGCAATTGAAGGCAAAGGATACATTGGTACAGGTTATGATGGCGACCAAAAACTAAACGATTTCTGGGAATACGACCCTGAAACCAACACGTGGGAACAAAAAGCCGATTTTGCAGGTACTGCCCGTTATGGCAGCGTAAGTTTTACCATTGGCGATAAAGGTTATGTTGGATGCGGGTACGATGATAATCATTTGAAAGATTTCTACGAATACTCGCCGGCATCAAACACATGGACAAAAATAATCAGCATTGGCGGCTCTAAACGACGCGATGCAACAGCATTCGCCATTAATGGAAAGGGTTACGTTTTATCGGGTATCGATAACGGAACCTACCTTGGCGATTTATGGGAATTTGACCCTTCGACCGGAACATGGACAGAAAAAAGAAAAATTACAGACTACACCGATGAAGATTTCGACGATGATTACACATCAATTTCACGCATCAACGGCGTTGCCTTTGATGTAAACGGAAAGGTTTATCTGGCGTGCGGGAGCAAAGGTTCTATTATCAACAATGTATGGGAATACGACCCTACCACCGACCTTTGGGCTGAAAAGACTGCCTTTGAAGGTGCCATTCGTACTGAGGCTGTTGGTTTTTCGGTTGGCTCAAATGGTTTTGTAACCACAGGCAGAAGTTCGAGCTATTATTTTGATGATATCTGGAGTTTTGACCCTGATGCCGAATACGATGAAAACTATTGATTTATATAAATACCGTGTACATTTTTTAACCGGTGGGTTACTGGCATTGGTTGCTGTTTTAATTGTTTTTAATCTCGCAGAAAAAGAAAACTCAAAAACAGCAGTTTATTCGGTCAAAACATTTGAAACTGGCAATGGCTGGGGTTATTCAGTATTATTGAACAACCGCGAAATTATACATCAGGATCTAATTCCGGCTATTTCAAGTAATACTTCGTTTGCGAAAAAAACCGATGCTTTAAAAACCGCAGATTTTGTAGTTGAAAAACTGCGTGGGCAAAAGCTGCCATACCTTACCAAAGATGATTTAAAAGCATTAAAAATACACCTGCCTGAACTGTAAAGGCAGGTGTATTTTACTTTTCAGAATAAATCAACAGGATTTATTTTCAGGAATTCCTGCCAGCTTATTCCGTTGATGGAATATCTGTTTCATCAAGTACCTGTCTGATTAATGTGGTTTTTCCAAATTGTCGCGGTCCGGTGATTACCTGAATGAACTTTTTCAGCTCAATTAATCTTTTTGTAACTTCCTGAAAATAAAATCTTTTGAACATCTTTATCAATTTTACTCAATGCATTGAGTAAACCAAATATTCCCCTTTAAATTTATGGCAATTACTTTTTATAATAACTGAACTTCAACCGATTATTCTTCCCTGATAATCACCGACATCGTATCCGAACCCCAGACGGAAAAATAACCGAGTGCTCCGTTAGAAAGGTTTGAATTCGGATTTGCCGGTGCAGCCGAGCCGGGGTTATTATTTAACAGTTCGGTAAATGTTTTAAAATATTCATACACATTCTCGTCGATTGAAATCAGTTGAACCATTACGGTATCATTTATTCTGTACGGATCATTTAAAAGCAATATTTCGAGTTTTTTGCCGTTAACAAACCTGTCGTTAAAAATTATGAGATCGTCGCTACTGCTTTTTAAAATACCGTTCCGGTAAATATTTATCCTGAAGTAATTATCGGTTTCTGCCGGGTCTAACAAATAAACATTCAGGTAATAACCGGCATCAAAAAAAGAGGTTCCTTCATCGTAAAACCAGGTTACAGAATCAATAGCAATAGTCGGTTTTAAGGTTGATTCAGCCTGGTAAACTTCACCGTTTGCCTCAACTGTAAGTTTATAAGCCGTATTAGTTCGGGGTCTCATTTCAAATGATCGGTAAATTCCGGGGCCTGTCTCATAAAACCTGAATTTCTTTCCATCTTCATCGGTTACAAACACCTCTGCATCAGAAATCTTAAGACCAGGAACCGTATCGAAATAACTTGAGGTCATCGAAATTATAACCTCGGCAAGTCCATTGTCAGCAGTCACATTTCCTTCGATAACAATTTGTGGATCGGCATCATTTAAATCCACATCAATCACCTTTTCGCAGCCCGAAAAAACGAAGGTTAAAATCAGCAGATAAAAAATGTTTTTCATTCTCAAAAATTTGGTCATTCTTCAAATGTCTTTTTTGTCGATTGAAACGCGGTTCGGAAACCGCATCACCCTTTTCTTCACTTTCTTTATCATTCACGCATTAAAACTTAAACTTATAACTCACCGAAGGAATTGCCTTAAAAATGGCAAACTGCACAGCTTCTGTAATTTCAGGGTTATCCTCGTTTTGCCTGAACTGAATAAAATAGGCATTTTCACGTCCGTAAGCATTATAAACCGAGAAGTTCCAGCTCGATTCAAACTTTTCAGTTTTCTTTCGCTGCCAGGTAAGTGCCAGGTCGAGCCGGTGGTACGAAGGCATCCGGTAGCCATTCCTTTCGGTGTAATACCCAACTGTTTGCCCGTCGATTACATATTTTCCACCCGGGAAAGTTACTGCATTACCGGTGTAATAAACCCAGGTAGCCGAAAAATTCAGTTTTTTGGTAATATCAAACATACCAACCAGCGACAAGTCGTGTATCCTGTCCTGGCGCGCCGGATAAGCATTTCCGTTGTTAATATCGTCGAATTGCCGCATTGTTCGAGACCAGGTGTAACTTACCCATCCGTTTAGCCTGCCAAAATTGCGTTTGAAAAAAAACTCGGCACCATATGCCCAGCCACGCCCAAAAACAAGTTCGGCTTCAACCGTTGAGTTAAAAACAAGTTCTGCACCGTTTCGGTAATCAATCTGGTTTTTCAGGTCTTTGTAATACACTTCCAGCGACGATTCAAATTCGTTGTCGTTAAAATTACGGAAATAACCTGCCGAAACCTGGTCGGCAATCTGTGGTTTTACGTTGTTGCTGCTAGGCAGCCACAAATCGGTGGGGGTGGTTGTGGTTGAATTCGAAAGGAGGTGCAAAAATTGATAAATCCTGTTGTACGAAGCTTTTACCGAATTCTTTGTGTTGATCATGTAATTGATTCCGAGCCTTGGTTCCAGTCCTCCCTGGGTTTTCACAAACTGAAAATCATCGATTTTTTTTGTTTCGCTGAGTTGTCCATTTTCGCCAAACTGGTAAAATTCCCCCGGCCCCACATTGCTGAAAAGTGCAAGCCGCAAACCATAGTAAATTTTAAGTTTATCGCTGATTTGCTGCTCGTTGGAAACATAGCCTGCCCATTCAATAGCTTTTCGTTTTGAAATTGTTTCAGGATTTACGCCTGAATTTTCTGAAGCGCTGATTTTGCCGGGCAAAATATTGTGATAAATCACATTTCCGCCAAATTTCATCATATTCAGCGGATTAACATACCAGGTAAAGTCCTGTTTCAGGTTGATATCGTTAATTTGCGACCCGATGGTAATTTCAACATCGCCCAGAATATTTACATCGTATGAATATTTGCTGAGAATAAACGAGGTGTTTGAAAAAAGCTTTTCGCTGAAATTATGGTTCCAGCGAAGTGTTCCGGTGAGATTTCCCCAATCGAAACCAAATTCGTTGTTAAACCCAAAATTGTCGCGACCGAAATATCCCGAAAGATAAATGCGGTTGTTTTCGTTGATTTTATAATTCGATTTGAGGTTCAAATCATAAAAATAAAGACTTGTATTTTTGAGTTCTTCTTTGTTAGAAAATGCCAGAAACATGTCGGCATAAGTTCGGCGGGCGCTTACAATAAACGAACCGCGGTCTTTTTCAAAAGGTCCCTCCAATGCAATATTCGACGAGATTAACCCTACACTGCCGGCAACACCAAACTCTTTCAGATTGCCCTCCTTCATTTTAATATCGAAAACCGATGATGCACGTCCGCCATATTCAGCCGGAATTGACCCTTTCAGCAGGTTGGCATCGCGAATCGCTTCAGAATTAAAAATGGAGAAAAACCCCAGCAGGTGCGAGGCATTGTAAATTGGTGCTTCGTCAAGTAAAATAAGGTTCTGGTCGATTCCGCCGCCGCGAACATAAAACCCCGAATTTCCTTCGCCCGCAGATTTTATGCCCGGTGTAAGCTGTATTGTTTTCAGAATATCCTGCTCACCAAAAATCACAGGTATTTTTTCAATTTGCTTTGGTGCAAGTTTTACATTGCCCATTTCAACCGAAGTTATATTCCTGTCGGCGCGTTCGCCTGTTACCAAAATATTTCCCAATTCGAATGTTTTTTCACCTAATTCAATATCGATTTTCCTGTTTCCCTGTAATTCAATCTGTATTGACTGAGGTTCGTAACCAACATACTGAAAACGCACCCGATAAGTACCGGAAGGTAGCGTGAGCGAATAAAAACCATAACTGTTAGTTGCTGTTCCGGAGGTAACAGAGCCTTCAACCACGATTGATGCACCGGGCAAATCTTCGCCCGTGGCTGCATCGCTGATGTGCCCGCTGATGACAAAATTCTGTTGAGCTGATAAATAATTAACCAGCAGCATTAAAATCGTAAGTAAGTGTAGCTTTTTCAGGTGCATGCAAGCATTTTCAGGCCAGCAAAAGTAGAAATATTATCGGGCAAAAAAGGTACCTGTAAAAAGTAACAATAATGTAACATCTCAAATGGTGGAATGCCTTATTCAACGGGCAAATTGCAGCTTCTGAAAAAATAATTCATTTTTCATTAAACATCTCATTACATGTAATTTAACCAATCACGCGTTTATTACTCCGAAAAAATAAAACACTCATAAACATACACTTACAAATCACTAAAAACGGGTATTTCACGTACTACATTTTCAACAAAATCGGGCACTCTTGTGTGTTAATAAATTATTACTATTTTTGGTGGCCTTCTCCGAAAAACCAGTTCGGGCGGCGGATAAAACAAATCAAAAAAAAACAACAATATGAAAATTTTTAAAACGAATCAGATTCGTAACATTACCTTATCAGGAAATGCCGGCAGTGGGAAAACCACCCTTGCAGAAGCTATGCTCTTCGAGGGTGGTATAATCAATCGCAGAGGTGAAGTCACTGCAAAAAATACAGCCTCAGATTACACTCACATTGAACAGGATTACGGCAACTCTGTGTATTCATCACTGATGTACACCGAAGTTAACGGTAAAAAAATCAATATTCTCGATGCTCCCGGAATGGATGACTTATGTGGCGGTGTAGTTTCATCGTTGTATGTTACCGACATGAATTTTATAGTGGTTAATGCATCGAACGGTATTGAAGCAGGAACTGAAGCTGCCAACCGTCATGCCGACACAGCCCACATTCCGGTAGGATTGATATTTAACCAACTCGACCACGACAACTCAAACTTCGACTCAACCCTTGAACAGTGCAAAAACTTATTCGGAAATAAAGTTACAGTAATACAATATCCGGTTGATGCCGGCCCGGGGTTCTCTTCCATCATCGATGTATTGAAGATGAAAATGTACAAATACGGGAAAGATGGAGGTAAACCTGAAATTGTTGATATTCCCGCTTCTGAAGCCGACAAGGCAGCCGAACTGCACAATCAGCTTGTAGAAATGGCTGCCGAAAACGAAGAATCGCTCATGGAGCTCTATTTCGAACAGGGTTCACTTTCAGAAGAAGACATGCGTAAGGGTATCCGTTTGGGCATTCTCGACCGCAGTTTATATCCTGTTTTGTGTACCGGAGCCAAGAAAAATATTGGCGTTGGCCGATTAATCGAATTTATTGCCAACAATGCACCGTCGCCTTGTGAAAGGCCACGCATAAAAGTTGCCAGCGGCAAAGAACCAAAAATGGACGAAAGTGAAAAACCAAGTTTGTTTGTGTTTAAAACTGCCGTTGAACCACACGTTGGCGAAATCACTTATTTCAAGGTAATGTCGGGCAAAATTACCGAAGGCCTCGATTTGATTAACGCAACAACAGCCAATAAAGAAAGACTTTCGCAGATTTTTGTATCGGTTGGCAAAAACCGCGAAAAAGTGGAAGAATTGGTAGCCGGCGACCTTGGCTGCACTGTAAAACTAAAAGAAACAAAATACAACCACACACTTACCACCAAAGAGGCTGATACCAAATACCAGCCTATCAAATTCCCGCTTCCGCGAATCACCGTGGCAATGAAAGCCAAAAATGAATCGGACGATGAAAAAGTTGGTGAGGTATTAAATAAAATCAGGTTTGAAGACCCGACATTCATCATTGAATACTCAAAAGAGCTGAAACAGTTGCTAGTGCAAGGTCAGGGAGAATATCACCTGAACATTCTGAAATGGTTTTTCGATAATGTTTATAAAATTGAAGTTGAAGTTTATCAACCCAAAATACCCTACCGCGAAACCATTACGAAACCGGCACAGGCCGATTACCGTCACAAAAAACAATCGGGTGGAGCTGGTCAGTTTGGAGAAGTTCACCTGATTATTGAACCTTATGAAGAAGGCAGTCAGCCCAAAACGATGTTCAAATTTGGCGACAAGGAACAAAAGATGTCGGTTCGCGACGTACAGGAACACGTTTTGCCATGGGGCGGTAAACTGATTTATTGCAACTGCATTGTTGGTGGTTCTATCGACGCCCGTTTTATGCCTGCAATTCTTAAAGGAATCATGGAAAAAATGGAAGAAGGCCCGCTTACAGGTTCGTATGCCCGCGACATCAGGGTTTATGTTTACGACGGGAAAATGCACCCGGTTGACTCAAACGAAATTTCTTTCAGGCTTGCCGGACGTAACGCATTCAGCAAGGCATTTAAAAATGCAGGAGCCAAAATTCTTGAGCCAATTTATAACCTTAATGTTTGGGTTCCGGCCGACAGAATGGGTGATGCCATGAGTGACCTTCAGGGCCGCCGTGCAATGATTATGGGTATGGGCTCAGAAAAAAACCTCGAAAAAATTACTGCAAAAGTTCCGTTGAAGGAAATGTACAAATACACAACCGCTGTAAGTTCAATCACCGGTGGACGTGGTTTGTTTAACATGGAATTCAGCGAATATGAAAAAGTTCCTGCCGATGTACAGGAAGAACTGCTGAAAGCTTACGCTGAAGAGGCAGACGAAGAATAGAACATTTTCTAATCCATTTCACTATAAACCAATGAACGGCCCCGGCTCGAAAGAGTCGGGGCTTTTTTTATGTTCATTTTTACTGCTCTAAAACATACGGCGCAAACATTTATTTTTCGTAAATTGCCACGAACCTGAAAAAATTTTAAACCATGACCGTAAACTATGCCGAACCACTTTCAGTGGGTTTTAACCGCATGAAAAAAGCCCTTTTTCAACCTTTCGACTTACCCAAATGGATAACCATCGGATTTACCGCTTTTCTTGCCGGATTAACTGAATGCAGCAGCGGCGGCGGTGGAGGAAGCAATGGTAAGATAAACAACAATATTAACGATTTTAACGTTGACAAGATTTTTTCATTTCCCGAAATAGCCCGCAACTGGCTGGTTGAACATCCGCTTTGGTTCGGATTGATAATAGCGGCCCTTGTTTTAGTTTTTGTAATTGCCACAGTGCTTACATGGGTTAGCTCCCGCGGAAAATTTATGTTTCTGTACAACGTGGTAAATAATACCGATGCAGTAGTTAAACCCTGGCATGACTACCGGAAACAGGGAAACTCGCTTTTCTGGTGGCAATTCTTTTATGGCTGGCTGGTTTTTGGCGTGATTATTTTACTGGCTATCTATGGTTTTGGCGTGGCAAAAAATATACATACCGGTGTTGTACCCGAAGTTTCGAAAATAGGTTTTATTGTAAGTTTTGTAATTACCATTGTTGCTTTGCTGGTTATTTTCGGGTACATATCTCTGTTTCTGAACGATTTTATTGTTCCTATCATGTACAAACACAACCTTTCTGCAACACAAGCCTGGTCTAAATTTCTGACGCTCACCTTACAGCATCCGGGTTCGTTTATTCTTTACGGACTTTTTATTTTTGTGCTTGGCATCGGCGTGGGAATTCTCATATTA
The DNA here is from genome assembly GCA_003516705.1 of Prolixibacteraceae bacterium. GTDB lineage: Bacteria > Bacteroidota > Bacteroidia > Bacteroidales > Prolixibacteraceae > Draconibacterium. The sequence continues at coordinate 17,621 of DPCJ01000052.1, forward strand.
TTAGCTGCCCTGTTAACCTGCTGTATCGGGCTGCTGCTGATTATGATCCCATTTGTAGGGTCGGTAATTCTGCTGCCGGTAAGCTACACTTTCAGAGCATTCAGTATCGGGTTTCTGGCACAGTTTGGCGATTACTTTTCAGTAAACGAAGAAACAGCCGGGATTTTGCCACAATAAATAAATCAGCAATAAAAATAGCTGACTGCCAATTTGTACAGCAATCTGCTCTCGTTCGTGCATTCCATGTAATGGAATAATTTTTCAATTGCTATTTTTGCGAGCCGGAGTCTATTTACAAACCGGGGCACAAATCGTACTTCTAAAGCGGAACATTGGCATGGTAAAATCGAACGGGCAGCTCAACGAAACATGGATAAAATCGGCATTACTTGGAACAACATGGGCCTCATCCGAAATAATTCTCGGAAGTTTTTTGCATAATCTGCGTATTCCTTTCAGCGGAAACATTTTAACTGCAATCGGGTTAATCATTCTTATTTCGGCAAGTTATAAATGGGGTGAAAAAGGGTTATTCTGGCGGGCCGGATTAATTTGCGCATTGTTGAAAACAATGTCGCCAAGTGCAGTCATTTTCAGACCGATGATTGCCATTTTCAGTGAAGCTTTGTTGCTCGAATTTTCCGTTCGATTGCTGGGGCGTAATATGGCCGGGTTTATTGTTGGTTCAGCACTGGCCATGTCGTGGAACCTGTTTCAGAAAATTTTCAATTTTATAATTTTCTATGGAAACAACATTATTGAAGTTTACACCAACCTGATGAAATTTGCGGAGAAGCAGCTCAGACTTCAGTTTGATGCTGTTTGGTCGCCACTATTTGTTTTACTGGGTTTGTACATAATTTTTGGTGTAATAACAGCAATCATCGGAATCAGAACAGGGAAAATTATAAAATCAGGTAAAACGACTCAGGCAAATTCTGTAAAATTTAGAGAATTTAATACTCCGGGAACCGGAAATCAAAATAAATTCAGCTATTCACCGGGCTGGTTGTTTGCAAATATTTTGCTTTTGATTGGGTTACTGTTTTTCGCCGGAAGAATTCACCTTGGCATTTGGGCTCTACTTGTTTTAGTTACTGCCGCGATTTGGGCATTCAGATATAAACGCGCTTACAGACAAATTATCAGACCCCGGTTCTGGATTTTTTTTGTATTGATAACCATGCTTACAGCCGTAGTTTTCACACAACTCGAATCAGAACCTGTTCCCATTTCAACAGCTGTTTTGATTGGTGTTGAAATGAACCTGCGCGCCATTGTGGTTATTATGGGTTTTACAGTTATCGGGACTGAATTGTATCACCCCGGAATAAGAACATTTTTTGGCAACGGTTATTTCAAACAACTTCCGCTTGCCATCGAAATTTCGGTTGAAACACTGCCTGCTGTTATCGCCAACACACCCGATGTAAAAACCATTCTCAGAAATCCGGTTTTAGTTGTAAGTCAGTTGATAAATTATGCCGAATTCAGGTTAGATGAAATCAAAAAGAACAGGCTCAACGAACAGAAAATTTATATTATAACCGGTGGAATAGGTTCTGGGAAAACCACTTTGCTAAAGAATTTAGTTACAAGATTTCACGCTGATAATATTCAGGTAAATGGCATACTTTCGTTACGAAAAATACAGGAAAACACAACCACCGGATATCATATTCTCGATATAAAAACTGGAGAAGAGACAGCTTTTTTAAGTACTTCAGGAATTGATGAGCAGCAAAGAGTTGGTAAATATTTTATCAGTGAAACTGCTCTTGAAAAAGGAAATGCCGTTCTTTTTAATTGCAAATCAGGAATTGTTATCATTGATGAAACAGGATTGCTTGAACTCAACAACAAAGGGTGGGCACCTGCTATTCATCATCTAATGGCAACTAAAAGTTGTCATCTTATTTTCTCGGTCAGACAAGAAATCCTGGCAGAAATAATTCAGAATTTCAGGATTTCGCCTGCCAAGATTTTTAATATCGGGGAAACAAAAACAGAAGATATTACAACAGAAATCCTGAATACTTTCAGACCAGTTTAAAGGTTTTAATCCTTATCCCTGAACAAGTGAAAGAAACCGTCTTTGTGGCGTTTTACTCCATCGCGGCCAATACCCGTTACATTGTAAAAATAAACTCCGGGGCTGGCCATACGCCCACCCATTCCGCGGCCATCCCAAACAGTTTGAGTCCAGGTTTGTTCAAAACCGCGTACATCACCGCTTTTCCATGAGTGTAAACGTTTTCCCCAACGGTTGTAAATATCAATTTCAACACTTTGCATCGACCAGAATTTCACCACAAATTCATCGTTTGTACCATCGCCATTGGGTGTAAAAACATTGGGAACTGCAATAAACGAAGTATCAACTTTTATATAATCTTCCAGATAAAAAGTATCGACACAAACCAAACCCGGTGATTGTTTTTTCGAAACAAGTTTAACCATGTAAGTTCCTGTATTTTCATAAATAAACACAGGACTATCATCGTATGCAACAACCATAATACTATCTACCGGCGTTGTTGAACCAGCCGATTCCTCTTTGATTTCGTCAAGATCGCGAAAGAAAAACCATTCGTATTGTCCGGCGGTTCCGTTTTCCGAAGCATTTGCAAAAGTCACTGTCAACGGAGCTTCTCCTCCAGATTCATCAACAGTAAAAAAAGCTTTGGTTACCACCGATTCATAACTTACCTGCATCAAAGCTTCGCATCCATATTGGTCGTAAACCCTGAATGTGTAATCAGTATTAGCTGTTGGCGGGTTCAATATCTGCGGATTCGAAACCGCGGCAATTATCTCATCTCCTTTCTTCCACTGAACTTTTACCACTTTATTCAACAAAACAGTTGCACCGGTCGAAAGGTCATTGTACTCAAATGCACCTGTTTCATGTTTCGAGGTAAGCTGAAAAAAATCGCAATTCGATTCTGTTATTTCAGCTTCAGCAGTGAACCAGTCGTTAAAAACCCAGGCGCGATAGACCTGCGAGTTATCGCCTTGCGTAACGGTAACCCTGTAACAACCGTCGGAAAGATTATTAATAACCGACTGAGTAGCGTCGGCACTTTCAGAAAAATAAAAACTGAAACTGCCTGCTTCATATTTTTCCCACAAAAAGGTTTTTGTACCTGTAAGATTTGTTGTAACACTTAACATTCCTTCAGCGCTGCCCGCAGCCGCACTGCAAAAAACAAAAATACTGTCGGTTTCTGTAAAAACCGGGTAACTGGTTTTATCTGATCCGGTTGAACCGGGTGCTGAAATCTGTGCATTGGCAACCGCCGAAAAAGCAACCGCAAGTACTATAAAAAGTGGTTTTAAAAAGGTGCTGACATTCATATAACTACCGTTTGTGCTGCAATATTAACGTATAATTTTTATTAAATTGTTTGCGCCTGCCTAAAAATCTGAATTGCCCAGGCAAAAGTATTCCAACCTGTATTGTTAATAAAACAACTGCAACGAAATGGCGTTTACAACGAACATCATATACATTTGCGTTTGATTGAAAACACAATAGATTTGAACAATTATTTAAATGAATTAAATAAAGCACAGCATGAAGCAGTTGTGCGAACCGAAGGTCCATCGCTGATTATTGCCGGTGCCGGCTCAGGAAAAACACGGGTTTTAACTTACCGCATTGCCCATTTGCTGAAACAAGGTGTGAGGCCATCAACCATCCTCGCACTTACATTTACCAACAAAGCTGCCCGCGAAATGAAAGAAAGGATTTCTTCGGTAGTGGGCGAAAATACAGCGCGGTATTTATGGATGGGAACTTTTCACAGCGTTTTTGCCCGTATTTTACGCACCGAACACGAAATTCTCGGATACCCGTCGAACTTTACAATTTACGATAGCGCCGACAGTAAAAGTCTGATAAAAACAATCATCAAAAGTTTTGACCTTGACGAAAAAACATACAAACCCGGAGTTGTGGCATCGCGGATTTCGATGGCAAAAAACAACCTGATTACACCCGCGGTTTACGCCAACTCAGCCGAAATAAGACAGGTTGACAAAAGTATGCGAATGAGTGCTATTGCCGAAATTTACAAGGAATACGCCAAACGTTCGTTTCTTTCGGGGGCGATGGACTTCGACGACCTGCTGTTAAAAACCAACGTTTTGTTCCGCGATTATCCCGAAGTGCTGGCCAAATACCACGAACGCTTCGACTATGTTTTGGTTGATGAGTATCAGGATACAAATTATGCCCAGTACCTCATTGTAAAAAAACTGGCATCGAAAACCAACAACATCTGCGTGGTTGGCGACGATGCACAAAGTATTTATTCATTTCGCGGAGCGCGGATTGAAAACATTCTCAATTTCAAAAACGACTACCCCGACCACAAAATTTTCAAGCTCGAACAAAACTATCGTTCAACGCAAACCATTGTAAACGCGGCCAACAGCATTATTTCGAACAACAAACGACAGATTCCAAAAACTGTTTTCTCTGAAAATGAAAAGGGTAATCCAATAAAAATACTTTCGGCTTTAACCGATAACGAAGAAGGGTTTTTGGTGGTACAGGAGATTGCTGAAACACAGCTCCGCAACCATTATAAAAATGCCGATTACGCCATTTTGTACCGCACCAATGCACAATCGCGTATTTTTGAGGAAGCGCTGCGCAAACGAAATATTCCGTACAAGATTTATGGCGGCCTCAGCTTTTACCAGCGAAAGGAAATCAAAGACCTCCTCTCCTACTTCAGGCTCACCATTAACCCGGCTGACAATGAAGCTTTAAAACGAATTATCAACTTTCCGGCACGCGGAATCGGAGACACAACACTCGATAAACTTGAAAATGTGGCTGCTGCCGCCGACAAATCGATATGGCAGGTTATCGGAAACCTTGAGATGCAAAACGATGCGGGTCTAAACAAAGGAACTGTAACAAAACTGATGGGGTTCCATCGGTTAATCAATCATTTTATTGCAGTTGCGGCTGATAACGATGCTTTTTCGGCAGCTAAAACTATTACCGACCAAACCGGTTTACTAAAGGAACTTTACAACGATAAATCACCCGAAGGAGTTAGCCGTTATGAAAATATTCAGGAATTGCTCAATGCAATTCAGGAATTCAGTCTGAATTCGCTCGAAACCGGTGAACCGTCAAAACTGGCAAACTATCTCGAAGACGTGGCGTTGTTAACCGACCAGGATAACGAAAAAGAGGAAGACCGCGATAAGGTGACACTCATGACAATTCACTCCGCCAAAGGCCTTGAGTTTAAAAATGTGTTTGTTGTAGGCATGGAAGAAAACCTTCTCCCGTCGTTGCGTGAGGACCAGAAACAGGGCGAAGATTCGATTGAAGAAGAGCGCCGTTTGTTTTATGTTGCCGTTACCCGGGCTAAAGAAAATGCCTGGCTTAGTTACGCCAATCAGCGTTACCGCTGGGGCAACCTCGATTTTTGCACTCCCAGCCGTTTTCTCCGTGAATTAGACGAGAAATACACCAACATTTCAAGTTCGGAACTTAAGAATTCAAGAAACAAAAATATTGAGCCGATGGAAGACAGCGGGTTTCATTTTAACCGCACAATAAAAAAATCGCTGATTCCTTCAAATCCTAGTTTTTTGGCAAGACGGCCGTTGGCTGCCGGGCAGAATACAGAGAACAACAACTTCGAAGGCGACGATCCAAACGCCATTCAGCAGGGAATGACAGTTGAACACCAGCGTTTCGGCGAAGGGAAAGTGATACATGTTGAAGGCGTTATGCCAAATACAAAAGCAACCATTTTCTTCCCTACATTGGGGCAGAAACAGTTGCTGCTGAAGTTTGCAAAACTGAAAATCAAAGGTTAGCAACCCAAAAATAAAATTGCACATTGCACGGAAATCATTAGTTTTGCAACAAAATCCACAAAACCAAAACACTGCCGGTTCCTGCTGATATTAAAAATTTAAAGAAAAACAGAAATGGATTACAATACACAACGTAAAAAATTGCCGCTCCCCGAATACGGACGAAACATACAAAAGATGGTGGATTACCTGTTTACAGTTGAAGACCGCGACAAGCGGAACAAATCGGCACAAGTGGTGATCGATGTGATGGGCAACCTCTATCCTTACCTTCGCGATGTGGCCGAATTCAAACACAAACTTTGGGACCACCTTGCCATCATGTCCGATTTCAAACTCGATATCGATTATCCATACAACCCGCCAACACCCGATATTCTTACCGAAAAGCCAAACCGCGTGCCTTATCCTCAAAACAACATCACCTACAAACATTACGGTTACACCATGGAGCTGATGATTGATAAAATTTCGGAACTTCAGGGTGAAGAGCGCGAGATTTTAATTGAACAAGTGGCCAACCATATGAAAAAATCGTACCTCTCGTGGAATAAAGATGCCGTGGAGGATGAAAAAATATTCATGGATCTTTATGAGCTTTCAGGCAAACAGGTTCGGGTAAACAAAGAATTGGTACAACTTGCCGACGTTAAATCGATTATGGGAAATACAAACAAAAAGAAAAAACCACAACCCCAGCAGTTTAAAAAGAAACAATCAAAATAAGAGTCTGAGCAAATGTCAACTTTCACCATCGAAGGAGGTTGTAAACTGAAAGGTGAACTCGAACCTCAGGGCGCAAAAAACGAAGCACTTCAGATTATTTGTGCAACCCTGCTTACCGACCAGGATGTTTTTATAAACAACCTGCCCGAAATCAGCGACGTTTTGAAACTGATTGAAATTCTCAGAAGTATGGGAGTTCAGGTTGACAGGGTGCAAAAAGGAATTTACCGTTTTAACGCAGAAAACGTCAATATCGATTTTATGAAAACCGCCGAATATGCCAAAAAAGCATCCAGTCTTCGCGGTTCAATCATGGTAATCGGTCCGTTGCTGGCCCGTTTCGGCAAAGGATTAATTCCTCAGCCGGGAGGTGATAAAATTGGCCGCCGCAGGGTTGACACCCATTTTATCGGGCTACAGAAACTTGGCGCAACATTTAAATTCGATACTGACAAACAATGGTATTCAGTTTCAGCGTCAAAACTGAAAGGCAGCTACATGCTGCTCGATGAAGCTTCAGTTACAGGAACCGCCAATATTCTGATGGCAGCCGTTTTAGCCGAAGGTACAACAACAATTTACAATGCAGCCTGCGAACCTTATCTGCAACAGTTGAGTAAAATGCTTGTTTCGATGGGCGCTAAAATTTCAGGCATCGGCTCCAATTTACTCACCATCGAAGGCGTTAATTCCCTAAAAGGCTGCGCACACAACATACTTCCCGACATGATTGAAGTGGGCAGTTTTATTGGCCTGGCTGCGATGACCGACTCTGACCTGACCATTAAAAATGCAGGAGTCGAACATTTGGGAATCATCCCAAATTCGTTCAGGCAGTTAGGGATAAAAATGGATCAAAAAGGCGATGACCTTTTAATCTCTGGCAATCGTCATTACGAAATTGATACTTATATCGACGGTTCAATCATGACCATCTCCGATGCACCCTGGCCCGGACTTACCCCCGACTTGCTGAGTGTTTTCCTTGTTGTGGCAACCCAGGCCAAAGGCAGCGTACTGGTACACCAGAAAATGTTTGAAAGCCGTCTGTTTTTTGTGGATAAACTGATTGACATGGGCGCCCAGATTATTCTTTGCGACCCGCACCGCGCCACGGTTATTGGATTAGACCGCAAACATAGCCTGCGCGGAACAAAAATGAGTTCGCCCGATATTCGCGCCGGAATTGCGCTGCTTATTGCTGCTATGTCGGCCAAGGGAAAAAGCACCATCGAAAACATTGAACAAATCGACAGGGGTTACGAAAGCATCGATTTGAGGTTAAATATGCTTGGGGCAAAAATTTCGCGCGGGTAAACTTTTCAGCGGGTAAAATGTTTTGAAACAGGTACGGTTTTTGTGAAAGCCGCTTCCTTAAAATGAAAAATTAAAAATTAAAACAGAAAAAGAATAAAGTGATTATGAAAAAAACAGGATTAGCAGTTTTATTAATGTTGTTTATCAGCAGTTTATCAATGGCTCAAACCATAGGTACAAACATTGGCAACAAAGCGCCTGAACTTACAGGCACCTCACCCGATGGCAAAACAGTTAAATTATCAGATGCTAAAGGACAATTGGTATTGCTCGATTTCTGGGCAGCCTGGTGTGGCCCGTGTCGCCGCGAGAACCCAAATGTGGTGAATGCTTACAACAAATACAAAGACAAAAAATTCACCAATGCTACCGGATTTACAATTTTCGGTGCATCGCTCGACAAAACTGCCGATGCCTGGAAACAGGCAATTGCACAGGATAAACTTGCATGGCCATACCACATCAGCGATTTGCAGGGCTGGAACTCAAAACACGCCGCCATTTACGGTGTGCGTAGTATCCCAACCAACTATCTGCTTGATGGGAACGGAGTCATAATCGAAAGAAATCTCAGAGGTCCGGCGCTTGAAGCAGCACTCGAAAAATACCTGAAAAAATAAACCACGGTAATTCTGCCAAAGGTTCAATGCAAATTGACATTCATTCTTTAGTAATGAGTGTCAATTTGTCGTTTTATGGCGCATGGCAGTATTTTTGTATAAATCTGCCGTCAACAAAAATTAATCAGAAAGTAATTAACCAGATAAAAGAATGTTTGGAATGAATTCGAAAAAACAGAATAAGGAAAAACAGGCTGTAACCGCTGAACAACAAGTTCAGGAGCAGGAAACTGTAAATGCAGAGCCCTCAGTAAATGAGCATGATTCAGAAGAAAAATCATCAAAAAAAGCACATGCAAAAAAAGATGACAGGGATTTACAAATTGAAGAACTGAATACAAAACTTACTGAATTTTCAGATAAACATTTACGTTTGCAGGCCGAGTTCGACAATTTCCGCAAACGTACAATGAAAGAAAAGGCCGACCTTATTAAATCGGGNNGGCGAATCGGTTTTGATAAGTATTTTGCCTGTTATCGACGATTTTGAACGTGCACTGAACCTGATGAAAGATGTACCTGATTCGGATGCAGGAAAAACAGGAACACAGCTGATTTACAACAAATTCACCGACTTCTTAAAAATAAATAACATCAAAGAAATTGAAGCTGTAAACCAGCCATTTGATGTTGATTTGCACGAGGCTATTACAAAAATCCCGGCTCCTTCAGAAGAAATGAAAGGCAAAGTGGTTGATGTGGTTCAGAAAGGATATTTTTTAAACGACAAGGTAATCCGGTTTGCCAAAGTTGTAATCGGTGAATAATAACATCAATTTAAAATGGCAAAAAGAGATTATTACGAAGTTTTGGAGGTAAGCAAATCAGCCTCAGCTGAAGAAATAAAAAAGGCTTACCGCAAAAAAGCGCTTCAGTTCCACCCCGATAAAAACCCTGATAACAAAGAAGCCGAAGAAAAATTTAAGGAAGCAGCAGAAGCTTATGAAGTGCTCAGCAACCCGGAAAAGAAACAACGGTACGACCAGTTTGGCCATGCCGGTGTTGGTGGCGCTGCCGGTGGTGGATTTGGCGGGGGCGGATTCCGTGATATGGAAGATATTTTTGCTTCGTTTGGTGATATTTTTGGCGGTCATTTTGGCGGATTTGGCGGATTTGGCGGCGGTTCGCGGGGAGGCAGGCGTGTTAGTCGCGGCTCCGATCTCCGCGTAAAAGTAAGCCTCAACCTGAAAGAAATTATTGAAGGCGTTGAAAAGAAAATTAAGGTAAAAAAACATGTTGCCTGCGACCACTGTAATGGTACAGGCGCAAAAAACGGCTCATCGTATTCAACCTGTAGTACTTGCCGTGGTTCGGGACAGGTAACCCGAATAACAAATACAATTCTCGGGCAGATGCAAACCTCATCAACCTGTCCCACTTGTCAGGGCGATGGAAAAATAATTACCGACAAATGTACCCATTGCGCAGGTGAAGGAATTGTCCGCGACGAAGAAGTAATCAGTATCCGTATTCCCGCCGGCGTTGGCGAAGGAATGCAATTAAACGTTTCAGGACGTGGAAATGCAGGGAGACGTGGTGGAATAAACGGCGATTTACTCGTTGTGATTGCAGAAGAAGAACACCCCGATTTGCAACGCGACGGAAATAATCTTATTTACAACCTGTTTTTATCGTTCCCCGAAATTACGCTGGGGACAACTTCTGAAATTCCAACAGCCGAGGGAAAAGTTAAGGTTAAAATCGATGCAGGTACTCAACCTGAAAAAATACTTCGGTTACGCGGAAAGGGAATTCCAGATGTGAACGGGTATGGTCGTGGCGACCTGTTGGTTCGTATCCATGTATGGATTCCGAAACGACTCAATGCAGAAGAAAAGAAAACAATGGAAAGGCTGCTTAACTCGCCGGGGTTCCTTGATGGGCCTTCAGCCGATGAAAAGTCATTCTTCCAGAAAATGAAAGATATGTTTGATTAGAGCAGAAAACAAGGTTATTAAAAGCCTTGTTTTTTATTTTTACAGCGTTTTGTCTTTGAATTTTATTGCTTACATTTAAAGCAATATTCAAAATATTAATCAATAAAACTTTTGACTTATGAAAAAAATGATCTCTCTGTTATTTGTGTTATTTGTTGCAGTACAACTTTTTGCACAACCTGACGCTAAAGAAATTCTGGGTAAATGGAAATACACAGTTGATACAGGTGAAAGTCTGATGACAGGAATTGTACGAATTGCCGAAGTTGACGGAAAACTTACCGGTGACGCAACGGTTG
>DPCJ01000132.1 GCA_003516705.1 Prolixibacteraceae bacterium
GAGGTTGTTGTAAGTTTGGGTTTCAGTGTATTAAAACTCATTACACCACCCAGTGCATCGCTTCCATAAATCACCGAGCCCGGCCCGAAAATAATTTCGGCACTGCTTGTGCCGGCGGCATCGAGCGAAATGATGTTGTGCAGATTGCCGTTCCGGTAAATGGCATTGTTAAGGCGGACACCGTCAATCACAATCAGCAACCGGTTGGCCGAAAAACCACGAATCATTGGGCTGCCGCCGCCCATCTGGCTTTTCTGGATAAAAACACCACCATTCCGGCCCACCAAATCGGCAGCGGTTTGCGGATTATAGCGCAAAACATCTTCAGCCTGAATGGNNCCGTGCTGAATAATTTTCTGTTTTGTTGACTTGTAGGGTAAATAAGAAGTATGCTTAAACTGAATCTGTGATTTGTCTCCAAAACCATCGATTTTTACCTTTCCTTCGGTATTGGTCTGGGCCGAATTCTGTCCATCGATAAGCACAACTCCTTCAACAGGTTGCCCTGTACGGGCGTCGATTACTTTAATAATTTGCGCATTGATTGTGGTTGCAGCCACGAGCAATAAAACAAAAACAATATTTTTCTTCACGTGTAGAATTAAAAACAAAAGTTATCGGGTTGTAACAAAAATTATGCCCCGAAACCCCGTAATATTTGTGTTTTCACGTTTGTTGGTTTTTCGGTTTTTATTTCAGTAAATTTGGAGTATTCAGTAAAAACAATTAAAACAGTTATTATGAACGACATAAGAAACATAACTTTCGATAAAAACCTCGACAAGGAAAAAACCAAAGCCGAAACAAAAGCAATGCTGAAAGAAATTGGCGATTTGCAGTACCAGATGCACGCCGAATCGAAACGCAGCATCCTCATTATTTTACAGGGGCTCGATGCATCGGGGAAGGACGGACTGACACGCGGCCTGCTCGATTATTGCAACCCGGTGGGTTTAATGGTGCAGAGTTTCAAAAAACCAACGCCGCTCGAATATTCACATGATTTTTTGTGGCGCGTCCATCCACATGTTCCGCCACGTGGTGTGATTCAGGTTTTTATCCGATCGCATTACGAGGACATTTTGGTTCCGACTGTCGAAAAAATTTTCCCGGCCGAAAAAATTGAAGAACGTTACGAGATTATCAACGGTTTCGAAAAACTGCTAGAACAAAGCGGAACACGGGTTTTAAAATTCTTTTTGAATGTATCGAAAAATGCCCAGCTGGAAAGACTGAACGAACGACTGGAAAACCCCGAAAAATACTGGAAACACAACGATGGCGACTGGGATACCCGCTCAAAATACGATGAATACCAGAAAGTTTATGACACCATTTTTGAGCGTTGCAGCTATATTCCGTGGCACTTTATACCAGCCGACACCAACTGGCAAAAACTGCATTATGTGGCCAAAGTTGTGCATAAAACGCTGAAGGATTTTGATTTGCAATGGCCGCCATTAAAATCGGAAAAGTTTACAGCCAAATAATCGCAAAAACTATTTACTATGTTGTACAAAGGAAGACGTCAGAGTTCGAACATCGAAGACCGCCGCGGGATGAGTGCCGGGCGAAAAGTGGGTGTTGGTGGTGGTATTGTCACCATTATAATTGCCCTTGTTGTGATGCTGTTAGGTGGCGACCCGCGCGAAGTGTTGCAAATGATGGAAACACAGCAGCCAGCCACCGAACAGATTTCGGATTACCAGCCAAGCGCGCACGAGCAGGAGCTGGCTGAGTTTGTAAGTGTTACCCTGGCCGATACAGAGGATGTATGGCACAAGCTTTTTGAAAACTCAGGGTTGACCTACCGCGAACCCACGCTGGTTTTGTTTAACAGCGCGGTCGAGTCAGCCTGTGGTTTTGCACAATCAGCCACCGGCCCGTTTTACTGTCCCGGTGACGAAAAAGTATATATCGACCTGAATTTTCTGGAAGAGCTACAGCAAAAACTTGGCGCACAGGGTGATTTTGCGATTGCCTACATCGTGGCGCACGAAGTTGGACACCACGTACAAAAACAGCTGGGAGTGCTCGACCAGGTACATGGGTTGCGCGGACAGGTAAGCGAAGCTGCATACAATGCAGAAACAGTAAAACTTGAATTACAGGCCGATTTTTATGCCGGAATCTGGGCACACCATGCGCAAAAAATGAAAAATATTCTCGAAGCGGGAGATATTGAGGAAGCGATGAATGCGGCACAGGCTGTGGGTGACGACAGAATCCAGATGCAATCGCGCGGATACGTGGTTCCCGACTCGTTTACCCACGGAACTTCTGAACAGCGGATGTCGTGGTTCAGAAAAGGATTCGAAACCGGAAACGTGAACAACGGCGATACTTTTAATGAGGCGATGTAAACTGAATTTTGAATAATCAGACTTTAATCCATCCCCGGAAACCACGGACTGCGTAATACGATTCAGCCCCGTTGTGATATGTAAATATGGTATTGTAGCGACGATCACAAAAGATGGCCCCGCCAAGGTTCCTAATCTCAGCAGGTGTTTCTATCCAGCTCGAAGTTTTTGTATCGAAACTCCCCAGCTTTTGTAAGTCCCTGTATTTCTGTTCGGTTAAAAGTTCAATTCCCATGTCAGCTGCCATTTGCATGGCACTGTTGGCGGGTTTGTATTCTTTTCTCGATTCAAGTGCTGCCTGGTCGTAACAAACACTTCTGCGGCCTTTCGGACTTTCAGCCGAACAATCGAAAAACAGAAACTCACCCGTTGTTTCGTCAAAACCAACCACATCCGGTTCGCCACCGGTTTTTTCCATTTCGTTGAGCGACCACAGTTTTTCAACGTCAGCTTCCAGCCTGATTTGAACTGCTTCCCATTCAATGCTTTCATGGCGGCTCTTATTTTTTTCAAACCGGGCTTTTAATGTGCTGATTAGCTCTTTTTGCTGTTCGGGCGACAAATGTTTTTTGTTTTCCATAGTTGAACTGATTTGTTTTTGATATCAGATAAACAGTTTAAAGTGATGTTAGGTTTTATATGTATCAATTTCACTGTTGAAAATTATTCGATGAAAGTGCATCGCGAAAATTGTCGATTTTGAAATACAGTCAGTAAATTCGAATCTATAGTCCAGAATTTGAGTATTTTTGTAAGTTTTAACAAAAAGGTAAATGTTATGAATAAATTAATTATCAACAGGCTTGATTATGCCCGTATCAGAAAATGTATCAGCGATGCAAAACAATTTAAATCAATCACTGATATAGAAGCTGAAAGATTAATGAAAGAATTGGATTCGGCAAAAATTTTAGAACCTGAAAAAATCCCATCCAATGTGGTTACGATGAACTCAATTGTAAAACTAAGTTTTTTAAACACCAATAAACAGGTTCAATTTCAAATCGTTTATCCCAATCAGGCAAATATTAAGGAAAACAAAATTTCGATTTTTTCTCCGATTGCCACAGCGCTGATTGGTTATAAAATTAACGACGAGATTGAATGGATTGTTCCGGCCGGGCTTACAAAGCTTCGTATTGATGAAATAATTTATCAACCTGAAGCAGCAGGTGATTATGATTTGTAAATCTAAAAAAAGATAATATTCTGAACAGATACTGTTCTATTACAAACAAAGAGCACGGTTAAAAATCGTGCTCTTTGTTTTGTATTTAATTTGTATTCAACTACTCGGGAAAACTATCTGTACCTTCTTGTCGAAGACCTTCGTGCCGTACTTCGCAAACCCAAAACACCCAAAAGTCCACGGGTGATTTCGGTTGCTATGGTTCTGGTAACCGGGCTTTTCATAATCTTTTCAAAGTTCGATGGTTCCTCTCTGCTGCGTGGTGCCGGTCGCTCGTAATCGTCCTGGCGGCGCAACTTTCCATAATCTTCTTCCTGTGCTTCTTCCTCCTTTTTATTGATGCCGGCAATTTTCTCCTGCAGAATTTCGTAAGCGCTTTGCCTGTCAACTTCCACATTGTACTTTTTTACCAGCGACGAGGTTTTCAGAATCTGCCCGATTTCAAAGTCGGTAAGCACATCCATCCTCGAAAACGGCGGACGTACAAGCGTGTGTACAAGTTCGGTAGGCCGGCCTTTTTCGTCGAGTGTCGAAATCAGCGCCTCACCAATACCCAGCTGTGTTATCAGTTCGTCAACTTTGTAATATTCTGAATAAGGATAATTTTCAGAAGCTGTTTTGATGTCTTTGCGGTCCTTGGCGGTAAAAGCGCGCAACGCGTGCTGTACTTTGGTTCCGAGTTGGCCCAGAATTGCAGCGGGAATATCGGTGGGCGACTGTGTGATAAAGAAAATGCCCACACCTTTTGAGCGGATGAGTTTGATGGTCATTTCAAACTGGTCGAGCAGGCTTTTAGAGGCGTTGTTAAAAATCAGGTGCGCCTCGTCAATAAACATTACCAGTTCAGGTTTTTTCGGGTCGCCCAATTCGGGCATATTTTCAAATATTTCGGCTAACAAACAAAGCATAAATGTGCTGAAAAGCGCCGGTTTTGTTTGCATATCGGTTAAACGCAACACATTAATCAGACCTTCTCCGCTGTTTTTGTGCTGCATCAAATCAAAAACGTCAAACGACGGTTCGCCAAAAATATCTTCGGCATTTTGCTGTTCAAGCCCGATGATGGCGCGGGTAATGGTTCCGGCCGAGGTGGAATGCATAAACCCATAATCGCGCTGAAAATCTTCCTTTCCTTCTTCCTGGATATATTTAATTACAGTTTTCAGGTCTTTCAGGTCGAGTAGCGGAAGATTCCTGTCGTCGCAATATTTAAAAATCATAGACAAAACGCCAGCCTGGTTGTCGTTCAGATCGAGGATTTTTGCTAATAAAACCGGCCCGTACTCCGAAACTGTGGCTTTCATTTTTGCCCCGGGTTCATCAGAAATACTCACAAATTCGAGTGGAAAACCTTTTCCTTCCCAACTGATGCCAATGTGTTTTGCCCGTTTTTCTATTATCGGATTCATGGTTCCCGGAGCGCCAAGTCCGCTGAGGTCGCCTTTTACATCCATCACCAACACCGGTACACCGGCGTTTGAAAGTTCTTCCACAATCACCTGCAAGGTTTTTGTTTTTCCGGTTCCTGTGGCGCCGGCAATCAGCCCGTGACGGTTAAAAGTTTTCAATGGCAGTTTTACCTGCACACCGGTTTCGTAATCGTTGTCAAATACTGCCGAACCGGCCAAAATCCATTCTCCCTGAAAATTATATGATGCTGAGGCTTTTGTGATAAAATCTTCTTTATTCATGAATAGACTTTTTATGTTGTTTTTTCTTTTTCTTCCGAAAAGTAAGTACTAAATTTCAAACTAACTTTTAATTGACGAAATTATGGCAAAAAAAATTGACGAAATCGAAGGAATCGGACCGGTTATCGCAGAAAAACTGGCCGCAGCAGGAGTAACCACTGTCGAAGGATTATTGGAAAAAGGTGCGTCAAAACCAGGTAGAATGAAATTGGCTGCTGATTCAGGTATTGAAGAAGTAAAAATTTTAAACTGGGTAAACAAAGCCGACTTATTCAGGGTAAAGGGCATTGGCCCTCAGTTTTCAGAATTGCTTGAAGCAGCAGGTGTTGACACAGTAAAAGAGCTGAGAAACAGGAATGCTGAAAATCTTCATGCCAAACTTACTGAAATACAGGCTGAAAAAAATTTGACACGTGCTGTTCCGGCTCTGAGCCAGGTAGCAGAATACATTGAGTTTGCCAAAGGACTTGAGCCGGTGGTGACTTATTAATTTTTGAAAGAAAAATTAAGTTCAGGCGCTTTCAACAGCGCCTTTTTTTCAGTTCATTTTATTGTATCCCGGTCCCAGTAACGCATCACATCAGCTACACTTTCACCAATTTCAGATTCAAGAAACAAAAACAATTCTGTATCTGAAAGTTTTTCGTTTCTGATTTTTAGTGCATCCCACCATTTACGGTTTATCCTGTCACCAGCTGAATCGTAAATTTTACCTGCTGCGGTATGCCACCTGAATTGATACCAGCCATAATTGTTGGGATAGTTTTGTCCAATTTCGTTATATCGGTTCTCAATATCTTCAAGACTTGTATAAGTTAAACTTTTGGTTCCGGCACCAAGAACCATTTTTGCAATAAGGGTAAGGGCAGACAGTGATTCAGGCTCAATTTCGGCAACATAGGCATGAAGCAGGCTGTTGACATACAACTCAGCCAGCCATTTGCGCTGCATATTTATTTTTGCCTGAAAATGAAAAGCATGCCCGAGTTCATGAATTGCCAACAAATCAAAAAAGGCCTGCATACTGATTTCTCCTTTGTCAGTCCGGTAAACCGTCAGAATTTGTTGCCGTAATTCATCGGGCAGTTGTTCAAGCGGCGGAACAAAGCTTTTCCAGAATGGATTGTCATTTACGGCGACAATCAGAATACTGTCTCCGTTATAATGGGGCATTCCGTAAACTGGGAATTTGGTGTATTTTGACCAGTCGTTCTCACTTAAAATCAACAAATTTACCGATGGAGTAAAATTTAGTAGTTTCTCAAAATAATTCTTGGCTTTGTAAACACGGGTGGAAATCAGTTTAGCCCTATCATCGCAACCTGTACTGTAATAAACCTTGAAATTGTATCCATCTAACGCATTTAACTGACTGAAATCTTGCGCCCTGGCTGGTTGAACCAGTAAAAAGGCAGCACATAAAGAAAGAATAATAATTGTCTTCATAACATCAAAATTTATTTATTTGTCAAATTTCGATGCTTCGGTTCAGACAGAATAGTAAAAAAACGACATTTATATCCTTAATTCTGCTTGTAGTCTTACCGGGGCTTTTTCCAAATCGCGTTCAATAATTCTCGGGGCAACACTTGCAAACTGCTTGAAGTCGTGAATCAAATGCATTTGATCGAAATAGCCGCAATCGTGGGCAATACTGGTCCAACTCATCTGAGGAAAATTTTCACGCATGCGGTATGCCTTCGAAAAGCGAATCAGCCGTGCAAAGAATTTTGGGGGAATGCCAATCCGCTCTTTGCTGATGCGCTCAAACTGACGGATACTTAAACAGGCCAGTGACGCCACTTTATCCATAGGCATGTTTCCGCTGGTGCGCATCAGTTCGAGCATCGCTTTATCAAAAGGCAAAGCTTTTTTGAGCGTATTTGCTTTTTTTATCAAAAAGGATTCAATTACATCTTTTATTCCGTCGAAGTTTTGTGCTTCCTGCAGTTTACTGTTTACATCTTCCATTTCGCTTCCGTAAATATCAACCGCATCAAAGTGGCCATCAATCATATCGGCCATTGAAAGTCCCAAAAACCGGTGAAGACCACCAGGGTGGAAGCCAACCCTGACAGCCTTGTGGCTTTTATTGATATCGAGCATAACCCGGGTTATCATTGGCCCCACAATCACACTTTGGGGCTGCAGGACAAATTCTGTTTCACCCGATTTCATTACCTTAATACGGTCGTTGATGTAAAAGAAGAGTGAATTCTGCGGAGCTGGTGGGTAAGGGCAAACTACTGGTGAACCATTCGATTCCACTTCGGCATGAATAACCATGATGCACTGGATAAAATCCTGCAACAAAATATGTGGC
>DPCJ01000146.1 GCA_003516705.1 Prolixibacteraceae bacterium
TGACAGTGCTGCAATTGCCGGTGAGTACATTAAAAAGTGGGTA
This sequence comes from Prolixibacteraceae bacterium, assembly GCA_003516705.1. Taxonomy (GTDB): domain Bacteria; phylum Bacteroidota; class Bacteroidia; order Bacteroidales; family Prolixibacteraceae; genus Draconibacterium. Next base: position 44 of record DPCJ01000146.1, read on the forward strand.
CGACAGGAATTGCTTATACAGAAAGCCAATGAAAATCTTTCGGCAGAGCAAAAAGACCTGACCCGCGAAATTGAAGAATACCGCAACTCACTGATAATTTATAAATACAAAAATGCACTGTTGAGCGAACAAATGGATACAGTTGTAACACAGTACCAGATTGAACAATATTACAACACAAACGCCGACAATTTTAAGCTGACCTCAAATATTGTAAAAGGTGTTTTTATTAAAATTCCGCTTGGAATTGCAAAACCCAATGAGTTGAAAAAAATGATTGACGACAACTCGGAACAGGGAATTACTGCCTTGAAAGAATATTGTATTCAGTTTGCAGTATCGTTTGATTTTTTCACCGACAAATGGGTCGCGTTCAGAATGGTTCGCCGCTATTTACCCACCGAAATTGAAGACGTTTCGCAAGTACTTAAACGCAACAACCTCATCGAACAAAAAGACGCCGGATACTATTATATGGTAAGTATTCAGGATTATCANNCAGTTTTTACAACAGATTGAGGAAAATGTGTACAAAGAAGGATTGAGACAAAATAAATTCAAAATATTTGTGGAGCAGGAAAATTAAACCTGACTGCTTTTAAAAATGAAAACAAGAATGAAAAGCATAAACATGAAAACAGTAAAATCGAAAACAACACTGGCACTTATTCTGNNCCCTGTCGGTTAATTTGATGGCACAAGACAAGGTAGTTGATCAGATTGTGGCCATTGTAGGTGGAAACATTATCCTGAAAAGCGATATTGAACGGATGAATATCGACCAGCAGGCACAAGGAGTTACCTCGGAGGGTGATATGAAATGTGAAATCCTGGAGAATTTTCTCATTGATAAACTACTGGTGGCTGAAGCCGAACTCGACACGCTGATTGAGGTTACACCCAGCCAGGTAAACCAGCGGATGGACCAGCAACTTGCCATGTATATATCGTATCTCGGTTCAGAAAAAGCAGTGGAAGATTACTTCAAAAAGCCGATCATGGAAATAAAATCGGAGATGAGAGAAGGAATCCGCACGCAACTTTTAAGCCAGCAGATGCGTGAAAAAATTACAAAAGACGTAACAGTTACACCGTCGGAAGTCCGTTATTATTATCGTAATCTGAGCAGCAATGAAATTCCCACAATTCCAACGCAGTATGAATATTCGCAGATTACTTTTCAGCCGCAGATTGAACTTGATGAGGAAAACAGGATAAAAGCCAAACTTCGTGATATCAAAAAACGAATTGAAGATGGTTCCAGTTTTGCCACCATGGCTGTGCTTTATTCAGAATGCCCGTCGGCCAAAGACGGTGGTACGCTTGGCTATTCGGGCCGTGCCGAACTTGACCCCGCATATGCAGCCACTGCATTTAACCTGAAAGACGATAAAATTTCGAATGTGGTAAAGAGCGCTTTTGGCTATCATATTTTACAGCTTGTTGACAAAAAAGGCGACAAAGTAAACACCCGCCATATCCTGATGAAACCCAAAGTTTCTGTTGAAGCCCGTGAAAAATCACACAATCGGCTCGACAGTCTGGCCAACATGATTCGCAGAAATGAAATTCCGTTTGAAGAGGCAGCAATGATGCTGTCTTCGGATAAAAACTCAAGAAACAACGCAGGCATGGTGATCAATCCCAATACCATGTCATCGAAATTTGCCGTTGAAGAGCTTGACCCCGATGTAAGTAAAGTGATTACAAAAATGAACCTGAACGAAATTTCGGCACCGTTTCAGACCACCGACAAAGAATCACAACAGTTGGTTTACAAAATCATCAAACTCACAAAAAAGACAGATTCACACAAGGCCGATTTGCAAAATGATTACCAGCAGTTATCAGATTTATACCTTTCACACAAAAAAGAACAGGTATTTAACGATTGGGTTGTGGCACAGCAGTCGAAAAATTACATTCGGATTGACGATACCTACGCCAACTGCAATTTCAATTTCGAAAAGTGGATTAAATAATTAACTGATTATAATACAAATATGTCGGTGAATTTTAAAAACGATGTGGAAGCGCTTGACGCTCTCCGCAAAAAATATGATGAATTAAAAAGCGAAATCACCCGTGTAATTTATGGGCAGGATGAAGTTGTGACCCAGGTATTGATTTCACTTTTCAGCCAGGGACATGTTTTGCTGATTGGGGTACCGGGGCTGGCAAAAACATTACTTGTAACCACCATCGCCAAAATACTCGGATTAAAATACAACAGGATTCAATTTACGCCCGATTTAATGCCGTCTGACATTATCGGTACAGAAATCCTCGACAACGAGCGCCATTTCAAATTTATCGAGGGGCCGCTGTTTGCCAATATCCTGCTGGCCGACGAAATTAACCGTACACCACCAAAAACCCAGTCGGCATTGCTTGAGGCGATGCAGGAAAGAGCCATCACCACTGCGGGACAAAGGTTTAAACTCGAAGACCCGTTTTTTGTATTGGCCACGCAAAACCCCATTGAGCAGGAAGGAACCTACCCACTACCCGAAGCGCAGTTAGACAGGTTTA
>DPCJ01000067.1 GCA_003516705.1 Prolixibacteraceae bacterium
GACAAAAACTACAGCGAAGCCATCACAAAAGCCGACAATCTTTTCAACGAAAAAAGTTACGAGAATGCGCGCACCGAATACAGAAACGCGTTGGCAGTAAAACCCAACGAAACTTATCCGCAACAACGGGTAACCGAAATCGGCACTTTACTGGCGCAACTTTCGGCAGCCCAAAAAGCTTATGAAACCGCCATCGCCAAAGCCGACAAAGAGTTTAAAGCCGAAAAGTTTGACGCTGCAAAACTGGCATACAACGAGGCCAAAACAGCGAAACCCGAAGAAAGCTACCCAACAGAACAAATCGCCAAAATCGATTCAACGGTTGAAACCCATGCGCGTTTAGCCGCCGAAGCTGAAGCTGAAAGAATCCGTCTTGAAAAAGAAAAGGCAGAGGCTGAAGCTGCACGTTTGGCTGCTGTTCAGGCTGAAAAGGACAAAAACTACAGCGAGGCGATTGCCAAAGCCGACAATCTTTTCAACGAAAAGAGCTATGAGAATGCACGCACCGAATACAGAAATGCGCTGGCAGTAAAACCCAACGAAAGCTATCCGCAACAACGGATTGACGAAATCGGGAAAACACTTGCAGCGCTTGAGCAGGCAAAGAAAGAACAGGAGTTGCTCGACCGCAGTTATGCCAATCTTATTCAGCAGGCTGACAGATTTTTTACAACCAAAGTTTATAACGATTCGAAAGAGAAATACAATGCCGCACTTCAGTTGAAACCTGAAGAAACATACCCGAAAGAAAAGATTGCAGAAATCGAAAAAATCCTTGAGCAACAGGCCATCGACGAAAAATACAGGGTGATAATTGTGGCTGCCGACGGTTTTTTCAAAACAGAAAATTACCTGCAGGCAAAAGACAAATACACTGAAGCGCTGACAGTAAAATCCGAAGAACAATACCCGAAAGCGCAGATTGCCAAAATAGAAGATATTCTGAATAATGAACAAAAACGGATTCTTGCCGAAAAACAGGCAGCCGATGATTTGCAGCGCCGGCGCGATGCCATCGCACAACTCAACCAGGATCTCGAAGCGCGAGGTGTGGCAAACGATTCGGAATTAAGTACTTTGTATGACAGTTATATCAAACAGGCCGATTCAAATTTTGATGTGAAAGATTACATTGTTTCGCGTGGGTGGTATTACAAAGCCTGGGATGTAAAACCCGAGGAAGTGTATCCGAAACAGCGCATTGATGAAATTAACCGGTTATTGGGCGGATTGATGAACAGTCAGCTCGACCGCGACTACCAGCGATTTGTCGATATGGCCGATTCTACTTTCCGCGACAACCAGTATGCCGTGGCCCGCGGGTGGTACAATCGCGCTTTGGGAATCAAGGCAGCTGAAAAATATCCGAAAGACCAGCTAAAGGAAATCGAAACAAAAATTGCTGAACGCATGGCAGGCCAGTCGGGACAACAGTTTGAGAATCATAAACAAAAAGCTGAAAATGCTTTTGAAGCAAAGAATTTGAGTGTTGCCCGTTTCTGGTACAAAAAGGCGCTTGAACTGCGGCCCGATGATGCTGATGTGAAAAAACGGCTTGCCGAGATTACGGAGGCAATGAAATAGGGCGCTGCTTTCACCTCACATGTTCCAGTTCAAAAATTTCAAATTGTTTTTGAACCATGCGGAGTAAATCAGGAGTGATGTGTTCAGTATAAATTCGCACGATGTCGTTTACAATTCCATCTAAAATGATGGCGCCGCGTACTGCATCAAACAGCGGACTGTGTGAATTATTGCGGATGTTGGCAAGCACTTCGTTGTAGTCGTCGTTGTTTATCAGTCGTGGCAGCGCTACATACCCGGTTTTGGTTTGTCCGTGGTCGAGATAAAGATTGTCGCCAATTCTTTCGAGCATAAAACACTTGCTTGTTTTTATCACGGCTTTTTCGTGAAGATGCACTTTTCGGGCAAATTCAACGCCCTGTTCCATAAAACATTGCTGCAGTTTATCAATTTTCTGGTAATCGGGAAAATGCTTGATTCTGATAGCCGGGTAATGTTCGGTTCCGAAATTGAGAACAGAAACTGCTATGTTCAGACTTTGCATACAGCTCATATCAATGAGCCGGGCAAAACGCAAAGCTTCTTCAAGCATGTAGTATTGTGCTGTAAACAAAAACAGCGAATTGGGTTTTGTAGGCATGTTAAAAGGAGCAATTCCGTAATAATCGGAGTAAGGTTTATTGGCTTCTGCAACAACGGTGTGTTCGGCAATGTGGGCCGTTACCGGAACAATCGATTCTTCTTTAACGATTGAACCGCAAACATGGATAAGTTGTTCGGTTTTCATAGCAGTAATTTTTGGTTTATCAGTCTCATTATTAAAAGCTGATTTCTGTTGAATTATACTTCCGAATGTTTTTCAGGGTTACTTTTCATGGTACTTAATTTTGCAGTTTTTATGATTAGTTTTTTTGGTTAAGAAAGCCGAAAAATAAAGAGTTCCAATGTGGTTTTTATTGCAAAATGGTTAATATTACGAAGCTAAACCAACAGGATTTTCGAAATTCAATTTAAACAGTAACATAAATATTCTGTAACATGAAAAAACTGACACTTTTCTTTGTATTTATCTTTGCAGCATTTGCACTTTTTGCACAAACCGCACCCGAAAAAGGGCTTGCCGCCATTACCACCGAGGCGGTAAAAGGGCAGCTCAATTTTCTGGCCTCCGACTGGATGGAAGGCCGGGCCGTGGGAACCCGCGGCGAATACATGGCTGCCGACTACATTGCATCCATGTTTCAGGTGTATGGCATTCAGCCTTTTGGCGATGTCGGAATGCCTGTGATGACCGGTCGTCGCAGAATGATGCCGGAAAATATGGGCCCGCTCCAAAAAACCTATTTTCAGAATTTCAGCCTTATTCAGTATGAACCCGGCGAAACGCAGACTTTCTCCGTAATTACAAGTGGAGCCGGCAGCGAAAGCACCATCGATTTTGGGTATAAAACCGATTTTTTTGTGCGCACCGGAACCGTTGGCCAAACCGCAAAGGCACAGCTTGTTTTTGTAGGCTATGGTTTCGAAGACAATGAAAAAGGCTATAGCGACCTGGCAAAAATAAACCTGAAAGGTAAAATTGCCGTCGTACTTACCGGTTTCCCGGGGCACCGCGACACAGCATCGGCAGCATATAAAAAGTTTGTTTCGCAAACGCCTTTTGCCCGTTACTCGGTGGAACGTAACAAGGCCGAAAAGCTTGAAAAAGCAGGTGCCATTGCAATTATCCAGGTAAACCCCAATGCCGACCCGATGACAGGCTGGGCGCAAAACCAGGTTTACCCGGCCAAAGGGCAACATTACGAAGCCGATAAACCACTGCGCACTTATTACGATACTTCAATGTCGATGCCTGCCGACTCACTGACCGGAAATGTTCCCACGTTCACTGTTACGCCACGTCTGGCAAACGAAATCATGAAAGGAACAGGAATCAGTTTTGCCCAATACGAGAAACAGGTACAGGAAAAAATGCAGCCTGCCTCGCGTGAACTTGCGGGCAAAATGGTGGCTTTTCGCACAACCGTGAAATCGGAAGTGGTTAAGGCCCGCAACGTGGTGGGTTATATTGAGGGCGAAAAGAAAGACGAGTTTATTGTGGTGGGCGGACATTACGACCACCTTGGCAAATGGGATGGTTATATCTGGAATGGCGCCGACGATAACGGCTCGGGAACGGTTGGGGTGATGACCATTGCAAAAGCATTTGCAGCAACGGGTAAAAAGCCCGAAAAATCGGTGATTTTTGCTGCCTGGACCGGTGAAGAGAAAGGGCTGTTTGGCTCAAAATATTTTGTGCAACAGGCAATGAAGAAAAAAATGAATATTGTGCTGAACCTGAATTATGATATGATTGCACGCGACGTGGAAAGTGACACGTTAAAAAACAAAGCCGACATGAGCTACACAAAAGCATATCCGGGAATTGAAGAACTCACCAAAAAGAACATGGCCGATTATAAAATCAACCTTGATATGAGTTACCGTGCTTCTGAACGCCCCAGCGGCGGCAGCGACCACGCGCCATTTGCTGCTGAAGGCATCCCGATTTTCTATTTTATGGCTGCCATGCACCCCGATTACCACCAGCCATCCGACGAACTCAGCAAAATCAACTGGGAGAAAATGACAAACATCATCCGCATTGGTTTTCTGAATACCTGGGAATTTGCCAACAGCAACCAGTACCTGCAAAAAGAGTAGTGACAGCCGGATAAAAGCTTGTTAACAAGGAAACAGAAAGGATTTCATCTTCAGGGAAAGATGGAATCCTTTTTTTTTATTGTCCCTGTATTTTTATTTTATGACTTTTTTATTTGAAAAAATGAAGCAAAAATTTGATATAATGAAGAATTGATTTTATTAAATAAAGATTTATTTTGAAATAGTGAAGCATAAAATTGATTTAATAAATGAATAATTTTATTTAACCATAAGTTTATTTTTTATAATGAGAGATTTTATTTATACAATGAAGATTAATTTGAATAAATGTTATCTTTCAACCGTAAAATAGCTACTTTGTATATGCTGACATTCAATTTTAAACGGATTTTCAGGGCGCGGGGTGTTGACAGGCCCTTTAGTTACCTGGTTAAGGCAGGTTATTCGGGGAATATGGCCACCCGGATTGTGAATAGCCGTGTTAAACGGATGGATCTGCCCGATATTGAAAAGCTTTGTGTGCTGTTTCAATGCACACCCAACGATTTTCTGGAGTGGACCCCCTGCAGCCACGAGGTAAATCCCGGCAACCACCCGCTGGCCCCGCTGAAACGCGATGAAACGGTGGTACACCTCACTCAGTTGCTGAATACAGTGCCGTTGGAGAAGCTGTTGGCCATTGAGAACGTGATTAAACAGGAACTCGGGAAATAACAGGTGTAAAGGATGCCCCCGGGGTTTTCATTTTTCCGGAATTAAGGATTCCATCTTTTCGGAAAGATGGAATCCTTTCTTTATCAGAAAAAAACAAGCGCCCATTAACATAAACATTCACCGATTTTTTCTTAGTTTCGGGGAAAATTATAAAACATGAACTGCTATCCTCCGCTACAAAAATCAGCAAACTTGATTTTAACCTGTAAAAAGGTGAAGATGAAATATACTTTAAATACCAAAAGGTACATTTATACAGCCAAAATGGGCGGATATGTGTAATAAAGGTGCATATATAAACTAGTTGGCGGTAATACTAAAAAATAAAACATGCAGTTGAAAATTGAAAATTGGATTGTTGAGCAAAAATTGAGTAGAAAGGTAACTCCTCTTTTTGATGAAGCAATAAAGTCATATAAAGCCTCTGCTTATAAAGCTTCATTGCTCTTTTCGTATTTAGGATTTATGACTATTCTAAAAGAAAGAATTATAAAATCACAATTGCCCCCAGGAATTCCACAGGGAATGTGGGACCAATTGAAAATTGACGTTCAAAATCGGGAATCTTGGGATAAAAAAGTATTTGAATCAACTCAAATACATAGACCAGCAGTAATTTTTCCCATTTCTGACACAATCAAACGTGAAGTGGTTTATTGGAAAGATAGACGAAATGATTGTGCTCATTTTAAACATGAGAAAATTGACTATCACCATGTTGAATCATTTTGGAGTTTTCTTGAAACGAATCTTAGTAAGTTTGCTGTTAATGGAGGTAAAGCATCTTTATTGAGAAAGCTTAAAAATCATTTTGATAGGTCAATTACACCTTTAGACCAAGAAATAAATCCTTTAATTATAGAAATTGAAAGTGCAGTTGAAATTAATGAACTACAAATTTTTTATAGTGAAATTGAAACCGAACTTGATGAGATTTGGGAGCCAAATCATTTTATAGTTTACGGTGCAATTTTAGATTATTATAATAATCAAATCGCTGACGAATTAATTGATTACCTGAAAGTAGATGATAATAGACTAATAAGTTTTATAAGGTCTTATCCTGATAAAATTCAATTTTTAAATTTACATCAAGAGTTTATCCGTGATTTATGGTATAACAAGCTCTTCTCAAACTCAGCTGATGATTTTAAAGTTTATACTGGTCTATTACAAAATAATCTAATTCGCCCACAAGATATCGAAGAAGCAAATCAAAGAGTAGTTGATAGGCTGGGAACGCAAACTCCAGATACTTATTCAAAAGTTATACTTGAGCAAAATGGGTTCTATGGAATTTTAAGAAATAGGATTTTTCCAGAAGGTGGTATTTTCGCTTTTGCAACTGCGAATAGACTAACACAACTCATAATTCATTATGTTGAGAATTTTGATTTGGATGAAGGGATAGTTAGAGCAATTTGTGACACTTTTACAAACCCCTATAAACCAAACACATTGCAAGATAGACTTAGAACCTACTTCGCAAATAGACCTGCAAAAAAGCAACATTTCAATGATATTGTAAATGGATTAGCAGATTTAGAAATACCAGACAGATTAGATTTTATTCGAATATAAAAAATGAAATAAAAGTACTATGCACAATAAATAGGACTCTGAGTGGTCG
>DPCJ01000127.1 GCA_003516705.1 Prolixibacteraceae bacterium
TGGAAGTTTTTAGCGGCAATTTTCTCACCATCTTCCCCATTTCGGGCGATGACAATCACAAATGGATTGCTTTGAAAGAAGCTGCAATGCTCGGTACCGAAGGTGAAACTTTTGCCCGTAATTCGCTTACCGGATATTTTACTGCGGTACAGAAAAAAGATTGGGTTGCTGCTTCAGGTTTACTCAACCGGCTGATTCAAAACCAGCAAACCAGTGGAGCAAAAATAATTCCACCGGCAGCCAAAATTAATTTCGAGGTTTTGTATATCAACCTGAATATCTTTGGCAAGCTCTCAAAAATCTTTATGTTTTTGGGTTTGCTGATGCTGGTAATCAATCTCATCACCATTTTCAAACCTAAGGTGGGTATTGCCAACATCAGAAAAATTACGCTCGGACTTGTTGTTATACTCTTTATTTTTCAATCAGCCGGATTGGGTATCCGCTGGTATATTTCGGGACATGCACCCTGGAGCAATGGCTACGAATCGATGGTCTTTATCAGTTGGGCAACCTGCCTGGCGGGAATCCTGTTTGCCCGGCGTTCGGAAATAACGCTCTCGATGACCACTCTGCTGGCCGGTCTTACATTAATGGTGGCCGGCATGAGCTGGATGAGTCCCGAGATTACGCCGCTTGTACCGGTACTGAAATCGTACTGGCTGATTGTGCACGTGGCCATCATTACTTCGAGTTACGGATTTCTGGGCGTTGGCGCGCTACTTGGCGCAATGAACCTGATTTTAATTGTTTTAAGAAACAAAAATAATGCTGCCCGTATTAACCTGACGATAAAAGAACTGGTGAACATTATCGATATTTCGCTGATTATCGGGTTGATTATGGTTACGCTTGGCTCGTTTCTGGGTGGTGTTTGGGCCAACGAAAGCTGGGGTCGTTATTGGGGCTGGGACCCCAAAGAAACATGGGCATTGGTTACTGTGCTGGTTTACACATTTATCAGCCACATGCACAAAATACCCGGATTTAAGGGCAGTTTTGCCATGAGTACCGCGGCGCTTGTGGGTTTTGGTTCAGTATTGATGACTTATTTTGGCGTGAACTACTATCTCTCGGGCTTACATTCGTACGCGCAGGGCGAACCCGCACCTGTGCCAACGGGTGTTTATGTGGCACTGGTTGTGGTTTTTGTACTGATTGTGGCAGCCTTTTTTGCCGATAAGCAAAACANNGATGAACGGGTCGCTTTTTTTTTACACCTGTTTGTACCGGAAACCTGATTGTGCAGCCCCAAAACACCGGGGTGCAACCATTGCGCACCCGAAGTATCAGGTCAATAGAATCAATAAAGGAGTGTTGACGCCGTTCAGTCCTCGCAAACATGTACACTCTCCGAAATCCGCTCCGCAACGGTTACGGCCACACTAAACAAGCAATTAAATATTATCTTTAAGAAAAAAAGCTAATGAACCGGAGCAGACCTGATGAAAACTCCACCTCACACGAACTTGCTGAATTACGTTGTCAAAACGCTGAACTAAATGCAGTTATTGAAAAAATGACTGCAGAACAAAAGCGGTATATTCAGAATCTGCAGTTGTGCGAACAAAAGCATTCGTTATTATTCGAAAAATCAGCTTTTCCTGCAACGCTGTCTAAGTTGCCTGAAGGTATTATTGTAGAAGTAAACGAGGCATTTGAGCGCGAATTTGGAATTTCAAAGCGCGAAGCAGTTGGAAAAACAACATGGCAACTGGGCATTAACCCGGATGTGGAAGGAAGAAAGCGAATCATTGAAACATTGGGAAAGAGTGGTTTTGTGCGCAATCAGGAAATGGTTTTGCATTCAAAATCGGGAGAAAAACGATTTTATGAAACCAATATTGAAAAAGTAGTTATTAACGGGGAAGAATATCTTTTAAATACAACACAAAATATTAGTGAATACAAGTTTGCTGAAAATAAACTAAAAGAAAATTACGACCTGATACGCATTGCAGGCGAAAAAGCAAAACTGGGCGGATGGAATGTAATATTGAATGAAAACCGCTGCTATTGGTCAGACGAAGTGGCTGCCATTCACGAAATGCCTGCCGGTTATGCCCCGCTGGTGGAAGATGGGATTAATTTCTATGCTCCGGAATGGCGAGATAAAATAACTGAAGTTTTTACTCTTTGTGCTACCCAGGGAATCCCTTACGATGAAGAATTGGAAATATTAACCGCAACAGGAAAACGTGTTTGGGTGCGGACAATCGGTGAAGCCGTGCGTGACGAAAACGGTGCAATATTTAAAATTCAGGGTGCATTTCAGGATATTACAGTAAAGAAGCAAGCCGAAAAAGAACTAAAAGACAGTGAAACCCGGTATAGAGCCATTTTTGAATCTACCGGAACAGCAACTTTAATCGTTGATTGGGATGCAACTATTCTGATGGCAAACACTGAATGTTTTAATTCTACGGGTTATACTCCATCAGAATTAATTGGCCGGAAATGGATTGATTACGTAGCTCCGGAAAGTTTAAGCAAAATGATCAAAAATCATAATCTCCGACGTGAAAGTCCAGAACTGGCACCTAAAAAATATGAAGTTAAACTGTTGAACAGTAAAGGTGAAAAACGCGATGTTGTCTTAAATGTAAATATGATTCCGGGAACTAACCACAGTGTGGTTTCCATGTTGGATATCACCGGGCTGAAAATGGCTCAGGAAGAACTCGAAAAAAACAGAAACAATCTTGAAGAATATTTTGAAAACGATATTTCGGCCGATTATGTGGTTTCTGTTGCTGGCGAAATTTTTAGCTGCAACAAAACATTTTTGAATTTATTTGGCTTTGAAAAAAAATCGGAAACTGAAAGATTTGATATAACAGAATTATACAAAAATCCGAAAGACAGGAAAAATATACTCCGTCTCATTAAAAAACAAGGAAAAGTTGAAAATCATGAAGTGGAATTTGTTTCAAAAACAGGAAACTCCATTTATGCACTGGTTAATGCCATTGGTATTTTCGATGAAGACAATAAACTCGAAAAAATACGCGGATATGTGGTCGATATTACCGAACAAAAAAATATTGAAAAAGAACTGGTTAAGTTCAAACTATGTATTGAGCGTTCCTCTGAAGCTATTTTTATAACCGATGTGGAAGGACATATCATTTTTGTAAATCCCGCTTTTGAGCAATTATACGGTTATACAAGTGATGAATGTAATGGTAAAACACCAAGGATACTGAAATCAGGAACCTATGAGGAAGATACTTATAAAAAATTTTGGAGTACCCTTTTATCGAAAAATGCTGTTTCCGGTGAAATTGTGAATAAAACGAAAAAAGGTTCGTTAATAACAATGGATGTTTACAATAGATCAATATTGGATTCAAACGGAAAAATATATGGTTTTATTGGAATACATAAAGATATTACTGAACGAAAAAAAATCGAAGAAGAGTTAAAGAAAAGTGAAGAGAAATACCGCCGGTTTTTTGAAGATGATTTAACCGGGAATTACCATACCACCCCAGATGGAGAAATTCTTACCTGCAACGATGCATTTGTGAAGATGCTGAAATACAAAAACAAAGAAGAAATTTATGCCATAAATACATCTGAACTTTATTTCAGCAATGCTGACAGGGATGAATTCATTAAAAAACTAAAAACTGAAAAGAAACTTCAAAACAATAAGCGAACATTAAAAGCACGTGATGGCTCTGAAGTCGAAATAATAGAAAATGTAGTTGGCGTATTTGATGACTCAGGAGAATTGAAAGAAGTTATTGGATACATGTGGGATATCACCGAGCAAAAAAAGGCACAGTTTGAATATCAAACCATGATTACAACTTCAAGGGATGGTTTTTGGATTGTTGATGCACCAACCGGTAAGTTCATTGAAGTTAATCAATCATACTGTGAAATAATTGGATATTCGCGCGAAGAATTACTTCAAATGACTATTCAGGATATTGAAGCAGTTGAAAGCCATGAAGAAATAAGGCAACACATTGAATTAATAGTGGAAAAGGGATTTGATTCGTTCGAAACGAAACATAAAACCAAATCAGGAAAAATCATTGACATTGATGCAAGCGTTACCTTCTATGGTTCGGGTATTAATAAATTTTTTGTATTTGTAAAAGAAATAACCGAACGCAAACGAACAGAAATTGAACTACAAAAATTATCACGGGCAGTTGAACAGAGTCCTGCTTCCATTATTATTACCGATTTGAATGGGGATATTGAATATGTTAACCCAAAAACCCTGGAAATTACAGGTTATACAAAAGAAGAATTAGTGGGCAAAAATACAAGGATGTTTAATTCCGGAGAAAAACCGAAAGAAGAATATCTGCAACTCTGGTCAACAATTAAATCAGGCAATATATGGGCTGGCGAATTTCACAATAAAAAGAAAAACGGTGAATTGTATTGGGAATCTGTATCCATTTCACCCGTACTTAACGAAAAACAGGAAATAGTAAATTATATAGGCGTAAAAGAAGATATCACGGAACGGAAAAGGTTCGATGAAACACGGAAATTACTGCTTGAGATTTCACAGCTGACTACCAAACATGTTACACTCAATTCTTTACTGGCAGAAGTGCACCAGAAAATCAAAAAACTTACCCGTGCCGATAATTTTTATGTGGCCCTGCACAACGAAAAGGATAACACCTTTACCTTTCCGTACCACGTTGATGAATATGATAAGGTGGAGTTAGACAAAGCTTACGATTTCAGGGGGGGATTTACCGATTATGTGATTCAATCAAACCAATCGTTGATTATTACCCCCGAATACCAACCCGAAATTGAGAAAAACAGAAAGGTGAAAGGTTATGGCTCTGAACGCTCGGTTTGGCTTGGCGTACCCTTTAAAACAAAAAAAGGAGATATGCCAAACGGGGTAATTGCCATACAAGACTATAAAAACCTGGAATCCTACTCAGAAACCGACAAAATTATTATGGAAATTATTGCCCATAGCATCGGTGGTTTTATTGAACGGATTAAATACGTGGAAGAATTGCTACAGTCCAAGGAAAAAGCAGAAGCCAACCAACTGCTTTTTGAAACAATATTTGATAATGCACCCATTGGCATTGCGTTGTTTGATGGTCAATCAGGTAAATTCCTAAAAATTAATAAAAGTTATTGTGAACTTCTTGGTTATCTAAAAAATGAATTGATTGGTTTAGATTTCATGCATATATCTTATCCCGAAGATTTACCAAATGACCTGGCGAATATGGAAAAGTTAAGAAATGGAGAAATTAACCATTTTGAAATGGAGAAACGCCTCTATTCAAAGAATGGCCAGGTTATTCACACCAAATTAACTGTTGTCCCCTTAGGGTTTTCAATGTGGCAAACAGATACACACCTCTCCATTGTACAAGATATTACAAACGATAAAAAAATGATTGCCCGATTGGAAGAAAATAATATCGAATTACTCAAAGCCAAAGAAAAAGCAGAAGAAAGCGACCGCCTGAAATCGGCGTTCCTTACCAATATGAGCCACGAAATCCGAACCCCCATGAACGGTATTCTTGGTTTTACCGACCTGCTGCTCGACCCTGGGTTAAGTAGTGAGGAAAAAGAAAGCTACATTAAAATAGTTCATAAAAGCGGGCAACGCATGTTAAATACGGTAAACGATATTATTGAAATCTCGAAAATAGAAGCCGGACTGGTGGAGCTCAGGTATGAAGTCACTGATTTCAATAAAAAGGTTGAAGAATTATTTCAATTCTTTACCCCTGAAGCTAATAGGAAAGGGCTGAAAATTATTTTGAAAAAATTGCTTCCTGAAGAAAAAAAATACCTTTTTACCGACCAGAATAAACTGTATTCCATACTTACCAACCTTATAAAAAATGCCATTAAATATACAAAAGCCGGAACGATTACTATTGGCTGCCAGTTTAAAGAACCGGTTATTGAATTTCACATAAACGATACAGGGATTGGAATTCCAAGACACCGTCAGGAAGCCATTTTTAACCGCTTTGAGCAAGCCGATATTGAAGACACAAGAGTATTCGAAGGCTCGGGGTTAGGTTTGGCAATTGCAAAATCGTATGTTGAAATGCTTGGCGGCAATATATGGGTGGAAAGTGAAGAAGCGAACCTGTCTGCCGGAAAAACAGGAGGCTCAACATTTTATTTTACCTTGCCTGCAACAAATAAAACAGATGAAAAACCAATCCATGCCGATAAAATTTCATCAGATAACAATAGTGCAAAATCAAAAACAAAAGAATTGAAAATAATCATTGCCGAAGACGATGAAGCATCAAGAACCTATCTTTCAGTGCTGATTAATGATTTTAGCAAGGAGATATTATTCGCAGAAACAGGGAGTAAATGCGTTGAACTTTGCCGTGGTAATACTGACATTGATTTAATCCTTATGGATATTCAAATGCCCGGAATGAACGGTTACGATGCAACCCGGCAAATAAGGGAATTTAACACAGATGTTATTATTATAGCACAAACCGCTTTTGCCCTTTCCGGCGACAAAAGCAAAGCTATTGCAGCGGGTTGTAACGATTACATTTCGAAACCAATTGACAGAAATAAATTGAAGGAATTAATACAAAAATATTTTGGTTAATAACGCTCAGTGAACATGACGAAATAAACAGGAATAATACCCACGCTCAGTCAGGGCGAACCCGCACCTGTGCCAACGGGTGTTTATGTAGCGCTGGTTGTGGTTTTTGTGCTGATTGTGGCAGCCTTTTTTGCCGATAAGCAAAACAGGGAAAAAGCAAATCAGCAATAAAAGGAAAGCGATTCGTTCTGATGAACGGGTCGCTTTTTTTTTACGCCTGTTTGTACCGGGAACCAGATTTCCGAAATTTTTCAGGCTGAAAATTCAGGCTGAAAAATTTTATATGAAATCGTATTGGATAACCCGCTCATTGTGTTTACTTTTAGGGCAAAATAACCGCAAATTGAACAGCAACAAGTGAATTGCACCAGCCATAAAACAAACAATACAAAAATTAAATACCCAAAAACACCAATAAATCAATACATCAAAACCAAATAATGGCAAAAAAAGAGAACTTTAAAAAATACAACTCTGCTAAATAGCCCGGATTTTCGCGCCCACGCCGATGTGTAATCTATATGCACCCAAAAGCCTTAGAATACAGTAGAATTGAAAATCCACATTGAAGACCAAATATCTGTCTAACATGCAAACCCTGCCCGAATGAATCAGTTCAGGCTGGCGAAACGCACATCCCTTTCCATGCAACCGTACCCATACACCCGCTTATTCCTGTTTTTACCAAATACCTGATTCTATTTGTTTCATTTTTAGCTATATTCGGAACAAATTAACCGGAAATCATGGCTAAACTGTCATTTTCAATACATCTGGTATATTTCAACTCCCAGCCGGTTTGCATAAATAATCAGTTAAAATATTTTAACCATGGGTAACACAGGCAAACAAAACAGTTCAATCTATCTGATTGGGGCAGTTACAACAATTATCGTTTTATGCGGGATTGTAATTGATATTATTGTAGGTTCAATTACAGGCGGCGATATTTCGGCGCTGCCGCAAACTGCGGCAGAAAGGTTTGCCCAGTTTCATTCAAACTGGCTGCTGGGGTTGTATAATCTCGACCTGCTGAACATTATTAACCAGGTATTTTTGATTCCTGCAATTCTTGCAATTTATATGGCACATAAAAATGATGACAATGGATTGGCATTATTGTCGTTTATCCTGTTTTTGGTCGGTACAACTGTTTTTATAACCGGTAATACGGCGCTCACCATGTTTGATTTAAGCCAAAAGTATTTTTCTGCAAGCTCAACAGAACAAAAGAATTTAATCGCTGCGGCAGGTGAGGCAATGCTGGCGCAAGGTGCACATGGCAGTTTTGGGGTTTTTATCGGGTTTGCACTGCCCACTTTCGCAAACCTCCTGGTTTCAGTTGTGATGCTACAGGGAAAAGTATTTTCAAGAACTATAGCATATTTCGGATTTGCCGGAAATATTTTAATGCTGCTTTATGTTATTCTGATAACATTTTTCCCGGCCACAGAAAAAGTTGCTTTAATAATTGCCATGCCCGGCGGACTTTTAGTAACAACCTGGATGATTTTATTTATGATCAGACTTTTTAAGTTAAGTACTCAGAAGAAGTAACAGCAATGAAGACTTTTGTTATTACAACCTTGCTTATTCCCTGTGCAGCCCTGATGTTTTTCACTGTTGAATCAGGTGCACAACCTACTGATTCAACTGCCGGTAATAATTCACACTGGTACCTATCCACCCAGTTTCTTGGACTTACCTATCATCCCGGTGGTGGCACCACACCCGGGATTTACCCGCTTAAATTAGATAAGGAAGCTTATCTCGATCTTGAAATCGGGCTGGTAGCAAACATCGACTATTCGTTTGGAAAGTATGCCTTTTTACGTTTTTCATCGGCGTTGTATAAAGATTGTGCTTTTGTTACTGCCGGAAGCATTCACATGGGGCCAAGGTTTCAATATAGCTGGAAGAAAAACAGCGTTAACATTGGCATAGGGCCAATTTTTAGTTTCAGGGAAGATTGGCACCAGTTTCCTGAATACCAGGGCGACGAGTTTTATGGAGACCGTGTGCATGGCCGCTGGCAGTACCGCTTCTTTCCTGCTGCCGTTGAATTGGAATACCTACGGAAAATTAACGATCACATCGAATTTCAATACTCATTAATCCCGGGCGCACCGCTGGTTATTACATCTTTGTTTGGAGTACGTTTTAATCTTTAAATTTTCCTGTTGATTATTATTTTGAAAATCCCTGTGCTGAATACAAAACAAATCTATTGTTTAAACTGCAATCCCTGCCCGACTGCATCAGTAAAGCGGGTATAAACCGCAATGACATCAAAAACCTGCTGTAAAACATTTGTTTGTATTATGTAAGTGTCGTAACTTGTATCCAGCTTTTAATCCCCCGGCAGGAATCACTGATTAGCAGCGTTTTTGCCGGCCATTAAAAACCAAATATTCAATATTTATTAACTTAAAAAATTATTAAAATGTCAAACAACTCTGAAACCGGCCACGCCGTAAATGTGGCCAACTTCAACGATTTAATTTCGTTTGTCACAGGGTATGGAAGTGCCTACAACCCAACAAACCCTGCAATCATGCTACCCGCAATGCAAACGCTGTCGGTAAATGCCACCGGCACAATTGCCGGGGTAAACGCAGCGCTACCGGCATACAATGCCGCTGTAGCCGCCCGCGAGGTGGTGTTCGCACCACTCAGCAAGCGGGTAACACGGGTAATGAACTTTCTGAAATCATCGGGCGTAACACCCCAGGTGTACGACCAGGTAAATGCAGTGGCCCGCAAGGTAAAAGGCACAAGGGCCTCGGCCATCATCAAACCCGATGACCCCGCCGATGACACTGAACCCTCTCCCACGCCGAAACAGATTTCGGCATCCCAGATGAGCTACGACAGCCGCACCGAAAACTTTGGCAAAATGATTCAGCTTTTGGCCGGAATACCGGAATACAACCCCAACGAGGAGGATTTAAAAATTGTAACGCTTACTGCCCTCCACGACGATATGAAAAACAAAAACAATACGGTTCTCAATGCCGAAGTTCCGCTGAGCAACGCCCGTATTGCCCGAAACAATGTGCTGTATGCCGAAAATACCGGGTTGTATGATATTGCCCTCAAGGTAAAAATGTATGTCAGTTCAGTATTTGGTACCACCAGTCCGCAATACAAACAAATCAGCAAGCTAAAGTTTACAAAACTCAAATAGTAGAGTAAACCAACCATCATTTTTCCTGTTTGCCACAACCTGTGGCAAACAGCGAAAAATGAAAACATGCACAATTCCTTCCTGTTCATGCAAAAACCAATCCTGTTTAAGCAAATAACAACCCTTTTTGTGCATTAAACCAACTTTACGGTGCAACAAGCCTCCTGGTTTACGCGAATAAGCAACTTCACAGTGCATAATGCCTCCGGTACAACGCGAATGAGCTACTTTACAGTGCAACAAGCCTCCGGTACAACGCGAATAAGCTACTTTATTGTACAATAAGACTCCGGGTTTACGCGAATGAACAACTTCACAGTGCATAAAGCCTCCGGGGTTACGCGAATGAGCAACTTCACAGCGCATAATGCCTCCGCGTTTACGCGAATAAGCTACTTTACTGTGCAACAAGCAAAAGTTTTTTTTCAAACAGTTTCCGGCACCGGCTTTCCAAACCACGGGCAGTTGAATTTGGGGCGCTCCTACCCCGGGTTGAAACCCGGGGTTATTCAAATTATGCCCTTTCAGGGTATTCTATTTAGCAGTTGTATTGGGCACAAAATTTCCCATCCTTTTTCAGAGGAGGCCTGCCCTACATTCCGGCGGGGGTGTCACGAGGCAGTAAGCCAGTTTTGGAAATTAATGATATACAAGTGACAGGGTGGTGTTTATCAGCATAGTGCAGTATGCATGATTTATCGTGCTGCTTCGCCATTGGCCGATACGCAGCACAGAAAAATAACGAAACAAAACAGCAAAAAAAATCCCGCCAAAAGCGGGATGAAGTCAAAATGAAATTTTATTATTAAACTAAGCCAGTTTAACATTCACTGCATTTAATCCTTTTTTTCCTTCCTGCAAATCAAAAGTTACTGAGTCATTCTCCCTGATATTTTCTTTAAGTCCTGATGAATGTACAAAATACTCTTTTGAAGAGTCGGCGTCTTTAATGAATCCAAATCCTTTTGATTCATTGTAAAACTTTACTGTTCCTTTATTCATTTTATTAAAATATTAATTGCGTGCAAGTTACATTTTTATCTGTAAAAACACCTGAATTTTTTACTTTATAAATTAATCACCGATGTACCAACAGAAAATCAGCTGGTTATGTTGAACCAAAAAATACAATATTCCATAATTCCGCTATTCATATAAAAATTTCATTTCAGGCACAATTCACGTATTCCTTAATTTTTTGTATCAATTCAGTCTTCTTTATTGGTTTCGAAACATAGTCGTTACAACCGGCAGCCAGTGCAATTTCTTTGTCGCCCAAAAGTGCAAAAGCGGTTTGAGCAATAATAACAATGGTGCTGTTGAACTCTCTTATTTTCCGGGTTGCCTCAAGTCCGTTCATCACCGGCATACGGATATCCATTAAAATCAAATCAAC
>DPCJ01000143.1 GCA_003516705.1 Prolixibacteraceae bacterium
TATTGCGTTGATTGTAAATAAATTTTACCGATTCAACTTCTCCCTGGTTTGTTACAAATGGACTGCTTTGTAAGAGTTTAAACGCATTGTAATCGGCCAGCCCGTTCATATAATTTGCATCGTTCGCGGCTTTGGCCAAAAGTTTTACATGTATTGCCGTGTCCTTTCCGTGAATGACAACCTGACTGCTGTAATATCCTTCTTTTGAGAAAAGTAACGTATCTGATGTTCCGGTGCTTTTATCCGTTTCCATGTTTTGAAGCAGGGTAATTTCAGCACCCGATGAAAACAGTTTTAATACTTCATTTTGTTTTTCCGTCATCACCTGCATCAGATAAACTCCCGGGATTAATTCAGGAAGCAGGCAACGTCCACCTGTTCCAAGTTTACCTGTTTGCAACAATGTTTTTCCATCGGTTGTAATAATCCTGATTGAGACATTTTCATCGGGGGCAGAAAAGAACATGTTAAAGGCAATCTGATACCTGGGATTATTTTCCGTTACACCAAAATTCATCGAGAATGCACCGTTTTCATCTGAAGTAATTGTGTTTCCCGAGTTTTTGTGCAGAATAGCAACATCTTTCACCGGAATTCCAAAAGCCAAATCGCTTGTTCTTCCAAGGCAGGTGTATTGTGCGGCACTCTGCCGGGGTATAAACGAAACGGGGATAAGAATGAATAAAAATATCAAACGAAAAACTGACATGGTATTCAGATGAAATAATACGCTTAAAAGTTGCGCCACCCTGTAAAACAAATAAAAAAGGGCAATCTGAAATCTCAGACTGCCCTTTTCAAAATATCTAACCGGTTTTTTATTTTGTAATTTCCACAAATTTCGGATTTTCGAAATAGCGGGCAAATTCCATGTCGTTACGTGCTTTAGCTTTCATTTCGGCGTTGATGGTACAAGCTTTCTGCAAGCTTTCGAACAATAGGTTTTCTTTTGCAGTGCGTGCGCCAATTACAGCTTTCAGGTATTCTTTCATAAAGCAGTCGGGTTTATCGAATGCTTCAAGGTCCTGCAATGCGCCGTTGTTGTTACCTGTCATCATTTTGGCCAGTGCCGAATTCACGTCTTCGTCTTTCACAAAATATTTTGCAGCTTTGTCGTATTCGCCTTTTTTCATGCTAACAATTCCGAGGTTGTAATTTACTTCGTTGCCAGCGCCGGCAGCAGCACCAAACAGTGTTTCTGCTTTCTGCACATCGCCCTCTTTCAGGGTAACAGCGCCAAGGTTATTTTTCACGATAGGCTCGTTATTCATCTGCGTTTCTGCTTTTTCGAACAACGGTTTTGCCTCGGCGTATTTACCCTGTTTTACCAAAACATAACCAGCGTTGTTTGAACCGCGCCAGTCGTTAGGATAGACTTTAATAAACGAGTTATAAATTGCAAGTTGTTCATCAAGACTTTCAAACAAAGTGGCTGCGTAAAGTAATTCAGCCGGATTGAGTGAAGCCGGATTTGACTTGGCAAGTTCTTTCAGTTCATCATCCGATTTACCAATTAAATCAACACTTGTAGTCATTTTTGCCCGGCGCAGTTGCGGAAGAATTTCGTCAGCAACACCTGTAAAAGCTTCGCTCAGGTTTTTGATTTCACGCTCACGGACTTCCGGGTCGTTGTACATCGAAAGCACGCGTAAAATCAGGTCTTTATCAGGGATGTTTGATTTTTCCATTAAAGCTTTGAAACCATCCCAGTCTTCGGGTGTATATTTTGTTTTCAGTTCGATATCAACACCTGCTTCTTTTAATTTCTGTGCCAGGAATGCAGTTGACGATTCTTTGCGTTGTGAGGCCAGTTCGGTATTTAAATCGATGGTACCATCGGGTGATGCATAGGCAGCAACTTCAACCCTTTTCAAATCCACTTTTTCATCAGCATTTGCCTTTTTTGTGTAATCCTCAAGGTCGCGCACGTCTTTTGCAGCCAATTCCTCTTTGCGCACTTCAGCTTTATTAATCTGGTAATGAATATCTGCCATCATTTCATCAGGTACAATCCGTTGAAACGGGTCGATATTCGGGTCGTATTTCCCTGTTTTATTTTCTTCGCGGCTGACACCAAGAATTGGTTTCGGATAGTTGGCAACCATTTCGCCTGTGGCAAGCACGCCTGTGGCGATTTTTCGCGGAGCAAAGTCAACTTTCTTTTTGCCTTTCGAAGCTGTCATGTTCATGTACAGTTCCGATTTAGCCATTTCCGGTTTATAGGCAAAACCTTCGTTATACGAAATACTTCCGCCTCCTTTGTAGTTCACAACCTTGTTGTTGGCTTTTACGCTCTCGCCCTGAACGGTTGCAGGATTGAACGAGGTTGAGCCATCGGCATATTTTAATACCGGAGTGGCTGTTACAGTAGCTTTTTTGTTAAAAAACTTGGCAGGATAACGTGTATCAACAGAAAAATCAACTTTCCCGGCGTGGCTTTCCAAAACATCCGGGGTTACTCTGAACTGGATTTTGTCGGCATTTTTTTTCATTTTATTCAGTCCTGAACAGGACGATAAAATAACTACCACAGCTACCAGTAAAATTGGTTTAAGGCTCAGATTACTCATAACACAAATTATTAGATAAATTCAATATTAGTTTTAAAAAATTAGTCCGTAAAAATAGAAAGCTTTTCAAAAAACATACACAAAAAAAGACGGTTTTAACCCATTATTAATCTGTTTATCCCTAATTTATATCCGGTCTGAAAAATGGCAGTTTTCAATTCCTGATATTTGTCAGGCTCTGTGACAAAATCAATTTTGCTGATATCGATTATTAAAACCGGGAACGCAGAAATCTGCTTTAAAAAACCAAAATAACCACTTCTTATTTTGTCGAGATAATCTCCTGAAATATTCTGTTCATAACTTCGTCCGCGAAGCTTTATATTTTGAAGGAGCTTGTCGGTGTCGGCATGTAAATAAACGTACAAATCGGGTTTTGGCATCGATTCGAAAACAATATCGAAAATTTGCCGGAACAACCTGTACTCATCATCCTTTAGTGTGTTTTGAGCAAAAATAGCCGATTTGGCAA
Organism: Prolixibacteraceae bacterium; assembly: GCA_003516705.1. Classification (GTDB taxonomy): domain Bacteria; phylum Bacteroidota; class Bacteroidia; order Bacteroidales; family Prolixibacteraceae; genus Draconibacterium. The sequence continues at coordinate 3,043 of DPCJ01000143.1, forward strand.
AAAAGTAATCGGCAATGGTAAACGACTGAAATAGTTCAGGATTGAACACATCCTTTTTGATTTGATTATACCTGTCGGCCAGAAATGACAACTCAAGCGGAAAAGAATACCTGTCAGGGTCGTCATAAAATTTGGGTAAAAACGGGTTATCGGCAAACTGCTCAAGTACCAGTTTTGCATTCATTTCCCCGGCTATCATTTTTGCCAGCGTAGTTTTTCCGGCCCCAATATTTCCTTCAATTACCAAAAAACGCATAAATATTAATAATTACATCCTGATTATCTGCTATTTGAATTTACAATCCCAATTTGCATAGCGGTTGCTAAAGTAGAAATTATGAACGAGAGACAAAAAAAAACCGTTCGGTAACCGAACGGTTTTTAAGTTATTTTATGAGATATAAATAATTCTCTGTTAATCGTTATCGCGATGCGGTCTTGGGCCATTATCGCGGCGGTCGCCACGGAAATTATTATCCCTGCGGTCGCCACCTCTTCTGTCGTCACGGCGATCACCACCTCGGTCATCACGTCTGAAGTTGTCACGACGATCACCCCCGCGATCATCACGACGAGGACCACGATCATCGCGTGGTCCGCGGTCTTCGCGCGGCGGACGTTCAACATAACCTTCAGGTTTTGGCAGAAGTACTT
>DPCJ01000001.1 GCA_003516705.1 Prolixibacteraceae bacterium
AGATATCGACATTGCTAAAAAAGCATGTGCAGCTGGGGTGGTTTTCGGGCTGCTTAAAAAAGAGAATCAGATTGATATTGAAAACACCCGCCTGCTTGCTGAATACGCGCAACCGCTGCCCGCAACTTTTCATAAAGCCATCGATTTGTTGGAAAATCCGGTTGAAGGAGCAAGAATTCTTACTGAAGTTCCCGGAATAACGCGGATTCTGACTTCGGGTGGAAAAGCAACAGCTTTTGAAGGAAGAACCATAATCAGAGAAATGATAAAAACTACAGATGGAAAAATTACAATTCTGGTGGCAGGGAAGGTTTTAGATTCAAATGTTGAAGAAATTCAAAAACTTACCGGCGCGACTGAATTTCATGGCAAAAGGATTGTTGGCGATTTAACTTCTTCCTATTCCTGATAAAACCGGTGTCCTGAAAAAATTCTCAATACTTAAAAACAATAATCATAATACAGACTATGAAAAAAATTATCGCTTTTCTCCCAATTCTTTTTGTGCTGATAGCCAATGCACAATACGAACATGAAGTTACTGACTATGTTTGGCCAACCGACGAAAAAGTATTACAAAAGCTGGAAGACTGGCAGGATTTGAAGTTTGGGTTGCTGATGCACTGGGGCGCTTACAGCCAGTGGGGAATTGTTGAGTCGTGGTCGATTTGCCCTGAAGATTACGGCTGGTGCGAACGCAAAAAAGGCTCAAATCCCGACGACTATTTCACCTACAAAAAAGAGTACGAGAACCTGAAACTGAGTTTCAACCCAATAAATTTTGAACCCGAAAAATGGGCGGCAGCGGCTAAAAATGCAGGCATGAAATACGTGGTTTTCACCACCAAACACCACGATGGTTTTTGCATGTTCGACTCGAAATACACCGATTACAAAATCACTTCGAAAGAAACCCCATTCAGTGTAAACCCGCAAGCCAATGTTACAAAAGAGATTTTTGACGCTTTCCGAGCCGAAGGATTGTGGGCAGGCGCTTACTTTTCGAAACCAGACTGGCACAGCGAATATTACTGGGATCCCAAATTCCCGCCACTCGACAGAAACGTAAATTACGACCCGGCAGAGTACCCCGAAAAATGGGAAAAATTTGTTCAGTTTACCCAAAACCAAATAATGGAGCTGATGAGCGATTATGGGAAAATCGATATTCTTTGGCTCGATGGTGGCTGGGTGTCTAAAAAACCCGATGGCATTTACGAAAGCGCTTACGCAGCGAAACTCAGCGAAACAAAAACCGGGTTTATCAAAAACCGAATTGTGAATCAGGACATCCGCATGAGTGAACTGGCTGCAAAAGCCCGTGAAAAACAACCCGGCTTAATAGTGGTTGACCGTGCGGTTAAAGGGCCGAACCAGAATTACCTCACTCCTGAAAACCGGGTTCCTGAAACACAACTCCCATACCCCTGGGAATCGTGTATTATTGCCGGCGGTGGCTGGGCATGGGTTCCCGATCCACAATTTATGACACCCAAACAGGCCATTCACATGCTAATCGATATTGTTGCCAAAGGCGGAAACCTGCTTTACAATATCGGCCCGGCACCTGATGGAACATGGCCCGAAGAAGCATACCAACTACTTGACGAAATGGGGAAATGGATAAACGTAAACGGAGAAGCCATTTATTCAACCCAAGCAATTTCGCCATTTAAAACCGATAATATTTGCCTCACCCAACAAAAAGATACAAAAGCAGTTTATGCAATTTTTCTGGAGCAGGGTGATGGTATCGCTTCAAGCGATGCTATCACTAATAAAGTACCTGCTTCTTTTACAGTAAAAGGGGTTTTTGCTGATTCCGGTGCAAAAGTGAACCTGTTGGGCACAAATGAAAACCTGAAGTGGGAAAACACTGCGGAAGGCGTAAAAATATCGGTTCCTGAAAAAATCAGAAAAAATCTGCCATGCGAACTTGCGTGGTCGTTCAGAATTTCGGCAGTAAAATAAAGCAGCCAGCTAACATATTTCTGTTTATAACTTCGGGCCGGCACTCACAGTTGCTGGCCTTTTTCATTTTAATTTGCCCGGCAATTACGCGAAAACAATACCAATGGGAGAGATTACCGAATTACTGAGCAGGGCGAAAAACAGGAGGAGAAAAAAAATCAGGCTGAAAAAAACGGTAAAAACAAAGCTTTATCTGGCAGGTGGAGCACTTCTTGCACTGATTCTTGCGATAATAATTATTCCACGTTTCATTGGCAGCAGCGACGGTGAAAAACCTGAAGTAATTAAATCTGTCGGGACAATCAGGGTCGATTATTTTAAAGATTTAAATGCGGCCCACTTAAAATATGCCAAAGCAAACGGCATTAAAGGGTTTAAATCGAACAAAGAATTTAAAGAACAAATTGGTGATTTGGTGGACGACGACGAACTGGTGGAAATTGAAACCTGCAAATATTATGTTGTGGATAAACTCACGCATTCGCACCCGTATCTCACGCCTGATGCAGCCGAATTGCTTGACGATATTGGCAAACGTTTTCAGGAAAAACTTGAAGAACACGACCTGAAAAAAAGATACTACCAGGTAACTTCATTACTTCGCACCGGTGAAAGTCAGCGTGGATTAAGCCGCTCGAATGTAAATGCCACTTCCAACTCTTCCCATTTATATGGAACAACTTTCGACATAACTTATGCACGGGTTTTTACAAAACCAAGGTTGCAGAAGAGTGCCGAAATTGCTGATGGCCCGGCAATCCGCCTGCTTTCTGAAGCGATTGGCGAACTCAGAAAAGAAGGCCGTTGCGTGGTGGTGACCGAGCGAAAAGAACGGTGTTTTCACATTACGGTAAAATAATGCTATATTGCTACAATGCTATAATGCTTAAATACAAGAATTAAAACACGATGTGATAACGCGTTGATAAACTGAAAATTAACACAGAATTTTAAACTCGTATGAAGTGTTTTGAATCACCCCAGGCATTAAAACCAATTTCGAAACCCGCATCTTTAATTTTTTCTGACAGGGTGTTGCTGGTTATTTCAGCATTCTCATCAGTACAGGGTTTGCCATTGTATAACAAATATGAAGCCCTGTAATCGACCGGTGTAATGTTGGGCATTACAATATTGGCACCGGCATTCAGCGCTTTTATTCTTCCATCGGTGTCAATCGTTTGCAACGCAGTTGAGGCAGCAATATTAATGTCGGGCATCATCAGCCGTAACACAGCAATCATTCTCAAAGCCAGTTCAAACCGGGTTTGAAGCGGCATCAGCAAATCCCTGAATTTAAATAACGGCGTATTTTCATGCTCAATGTACGGTCCCATGCCGCACATATCAATGTCGAGTTGTTTAAAAAACAATAAGTCATTGGCCAAATCATCAATGGTTTGAAAAGGAAGTCCGATCATAACCCCGGTTCCAAGTTGATAACCCGTTTCACGCAGAAAATGTAACGCCTCAATGCGCTTCTCAAACGAATGTTTTTTGTTGTTTGGGTGAATTATGTAGTACAATTTACGATTTGAAGATTCGATACGTAACAGGTAGCGATGCGCTCCGCTTTCGAACCAGCGTTGATAAGTTTCGCGGGTTTGTTCGCCGCAACTCAAAGTAATTCCCAGTTCGTTATTCGAAAGCTGCTTAATTTTTCGCAGCAGATCGTCAACCCTTTTTACAAATGCATTTGTCTCAATTTCGCCCGATTGCAGCACTACCGAGCCAAACTTGTTTTCCCAGGCAAAATGGCAGGCATCCAGAATTTCTTTGTCGGTGGCATTGTACCTGATAACTTTCTGGTTACTTTTTCTGATACCGCAATACAAACAATCTTTTGAACAGATATTCGAAAACTCAACCAATCCGCGGAAATGAATATGATTCCCGATATTTTCTGATGTAACTAATCGTGCTTTTTTTAACAATAAATCATGTTCAGCACCTTGCAACTGCAATAAAGCAGCAATATCACCGTCAGTAAAATTGTTTTGGTTCAATATTTCACTCCATGCTTTCATCTCACAAAAATAACAGTTCAAAGCCAATACGATTCACCCTTTTTTATATTCAACAACATAAAAACATACGCACATTTGTCATCATGTTGTAAAAAATTTACCCGTAATTTAAGGGTCGAAAATAACCACGTAAAAACTACAATCATGTATAATATTCAGGCTGATTTTATTGATGAGCAAAAAGTTTGGGATGTGCTTGCTGAAAACAAAAATCCTGATTTTGCTAAAATCCGCGAAGTACTTACCAAAGCAACTGAAATGAAAGGTCTCGATCTTGCCGATGTGGCAGTACTCACCAACATCAGCGACCCTGGTATGCTTGCAGAACTTTTTGATACAGCCAATCAGGTAAAAGAAACCATTTATGGGAAGCGATTAGTAATTTTTGCCCCGTTGTATATTTCCAACCTGTGTGCAAACGAGTGTTTATATTGCGCGTTCAGGGCAACGAACAAAGATATTATAAGAAATTCACTTTCGCAGAAGCAGATTGCAAAAGAAGTTGAAGTACTTATAAAACAAGGACATAAAAGGGTTTTGATGGTAGCCGGCGAGTCGTATCCGAACCAGGGATTTCAGTATGTTCTCGATTCGATTAAAACTATTTACAGTGTAAAATCGGGGCACGGCGAAATTCGTAGGGTGAACGTAAACATTGCACCGCTGTCAACCGATGAATTCAGGTTACTGAAAGAAGCCGGAATCGGGACTTACCAGATTTTTCAGGAAACCTATCACAGAGAAACTTACAGTAAAGTTCATCTTGGCGGTAAAAAACGCGATTACAACTGGCGTGCATGGTCGCTGCACCGCGCAATGGAGGCTGGAATTGATGATGTGGGCATCGGTGTTTTGTTTGGCCTTTTCGATTACAGGTTCGAGATTCTGGCCATGATGCAGCACATTTTCGAGCTCGAAAAACAATTTGGCGTCGGACCACATACGATTAGTGTTCCCCGGCTCGAGCCCGCCACAAATAGTAGTCTGGCTTCTCAACCACCCTTTCCAGTTTCCGACATCGACTTTCGCAAGCTTGTGGCAATTATCAGGCTGGCAGTTCCTTACACCGGAATCATTATGTCAACGCGCGAAACTGCAAATATGCGGCGCGAAACTTTTGCCTTGGGCGTGAGCCAGATTTCGGCCGGTAGCCGCACCAACCCCGGAGGTTACGAAGAAGAAACAGAAAACGACCCCTCGGGTCAGTTCAGTCTTGGTGACCACCGTCCGTTGGATGAAGTAATTCGAGATGTGGCATCAATGGGTTATATCCCATCGTTTTGTACAGCATGTTACCGGCTGGGCCGCACCGGTCATGATTTTATGGACCTTGCAAAACCCGGCGACATTAAACTGCATTGTGCACCAAATGCTTTGTCGTCGTTTAAAGAGTATTTAAAAAATTACGCTAAACCCGAAACTGTAAATATCGGCAACGAACTCATCAGTAAAACAATTTCAGAAATGAGTGGCATTGCGCGCCAACGTGCCGAAAAATTAGTTCAGCGGGTTGAGGAAGGAAAAGATGATGTTTATTGCTGAAAAAGAAAAGGTTTCTTAATTTTGAGAAAAATCTTTTAATATGGAATTAAAATTCAAATATTGGAAAGACAACAATTTCTGGGTTGGATACCTCGAGTTATTTCCAGACTACTGGACGCAAGGCAAAGATGAAGATGAACTTCAGGAAAATCTTCGTGAGTTATATGTTGAATTAACAAGCGGAGAACTCCCGAATCCAATAAAACAAGGTATTTTGAAAATCGCATGAAGCGTCGGAAACTAATTGTCACACTTGAAATGATGGGTTGCAAATTAATTCGTCATGGAAGTAATCACGACTGGTACCAAAACCCAAGAACCAGATTTTTTCAGCCTGTCCCAAGGCATCCAGACATCAGCGAAAGATTAGCAAAACAAATCATCAAAAAACTGCAAAACGATTAGTTTTTCGAAATCTCATGATAATTAAAATAATTACTGCCAAATAACGAAATGACCATGCAATTTCGCATCGAATCAGACTTTTTAGGAGAAAAGAAAATACCTGCCGAAGTACTTTGGGGTATTCACACTGCCCGGGCTTTGGAGAACTTCCCCTTGTCGGGGAAAAAAGTTCATCCTGAATTAATTAAAGCATATGGCGAAGTAAAACTTGCATGTGCCCAAACAAACATCAGATTGGGCTTTTTAAATGAATTTACCGGAAAAAGTGAAGCTATTGAAAAAGCTTGTCTCGAAATGAGCCGCGGACTGCTTTCAGAACATATTCTTGTTGATGCTTTGCAGGGTGGAGCCGGAACCTCAACAAACATGAATGTGAATGAGGTAATTGCCAACAGTGCACTTCAGATTTTTGGGAAACTGCCCGGAAGTTATGATTTGATTTCGCCACTCAACGATATCAACCTTCACCAATCGACGAACGACACCTACCCTACTGCACTTAAAATTGCGGCAATCCGGTTGCTCAGGGAACTCGAAAAAAACGTGCTTGGACTACAGGAAGCATTTCAACAAAAAGAGAAGGAATTTGCACACATTGTTAAGATTGGGAGAACCCAATTACAGGATGCTGTGCTTACAACGCTTGGCCGAGAGATGGCCGCGTATGCCGAAGCATTTAACCGCGATCGCTGGCGGATTTATAAATGTGAAGAACGGTTGCGGGTGGTAAATTTGGGCGGAACAGCCATCGGGACCGGGCTGGGCGCTCCTCGTCAGTTTATATTCAGGGTAGTTGATTGCCTTGGGGAAAATACAGGAATAGGGCTGGCCCGGGCCGAAAACCTGGTGGAGAACACCCAAAACACCGATGTTTTTATTGAAGTTTCGGGAATTATTAAGGCATGTACATCAAACTTATTTAAAATCAGCAATGACCTCAGATTACTTTCAAGCGGCCCCGACGCTGGTTTTGGAGAAATAAACCTTCCGCAGTTGCAAGCCGGTTCGTCAATTATGCCCGGAAAAATAAATCCTGTAATTCCTGAAGCAGTTGCCCAGTGCGCTCTTCAGGTTATGGGAAACGATGTAATTATATCACAGGCATGCAGTTCCGGAAACCTCGAACTGAACCAGTTTATGCCGCTTATTGCCAATGCTTTACTCGAAAGTCTTGCTTTATTAAATAACGCTTCAATCGTTTTAAATACACATTGTGTTACAGGCATAACCGCGAATACCGAGATTTGCAAAAAAAATACAGACAACTCCACTGCTACCATTACAGCACTAATTACAAAAATCGGGTATTACAAAGCTTCAGAAATTGCTGCTCTGGCACGCAAAAATTCATTTACAATAAAAGAAGCCGCCATTCAATCGGGATTCATTACTGAAAAAGAGTATGAAGAACTAACATCAGCAGAAGCAGTTTGCAGGCTGGGGATCTGAGTTCTGAGTCATTTTAAAAATCATTAACAATTTCACAACACCCTGTTTAACTGTATTTTATATTATATATTTAAAATAAATACTAATTTATCTTTATTTTTATTTTGAAATTATTTTAATTGTATGTATTATTGAAATGAAATTAATATTAAAAGATTTTTATAACTTTAAATTTAAAAACCATGAAAAAAGTATTTTTAGTTTTAGCGTTAGTAGCAGTTTACGGCGTATCAATAGCAATGTCGGCATCGGCAGTTGTAACGGTAAACGAATCGAAAACAACAATTGTAGCAGTTGACGATAACAACACACCTGCGGCTGAAAAAGAAAAAGCAAAAGAAACAAAAGAAACAAAAGCTGCCTCAACTGATGGAAAAGCAAAAAGCGAAGGCTGTGGAACGGCAAAAAGCGAAGGATGCGCAACTGCAAAATCAGCCGGATGCGGTGACAAAGCAAAAACAGAAAGCACTGAGAAAAAAGAAGGTTCAAAATAGTTGAACAATGCAATTTGATAGAAAAAGCTGTTCCTGAATGAACAGCTTTTTTTATTGTTATATATCAGCCAAATTTTTTATATCGCCCGAATATTCTATATTGCAGCAGGTTTGCATGTCACGAAAATGGCATTACAAACAAAAGTTAATTAAAAACAATTAGAAATCTTTAACTGCTGGAACAATGAAAAAATTAATTCTCGTTTTTGTATTTGCGCTTGGTTTTGGAATAGTAGTTTCAAATGCTGCCATCGATAATAAAGATGACAAAAAGAAAGAAGCAAAAAAAGAAGTAACCACAAGTGCATGTTGCTCATCGAAAGAAAAATCTGCTGAAAAAACAGCTACAACCGGTTGCACCGAAACTCAGAAAAAAAGCTGTGCAGCTTCTGGAAAAACCTGCTGCCCATCAGAAAAAAAGGCAGAGGAAAAGAAATAATCTAACTTGACAATACAGGAAAGGGCGCTTATAGCGCCCTTTTTTTGTCCCTGATTGTACATATAAAAATGATTTTGTACTTTGACATTCAATTTTTATCGCACAATGAAAGCATCTAAATCATTCAGATTGCATATCGGGATTTTTGGCCGGAGAAATACTGGAAAATCAAGCATTTTAAATGCCTTAACCAACCAGGATGTTTCAATCGTTTCAGAAATTGCCGGCACCACAACCGACCCGGTTGAAAAGCCGATGGAACTTCTCCCGCTAGGGCCGGTTCTTTTTATTGATACTGCCGGCATTGACGATGTTGGCAATCTGGGCGAAAAGAGGGTGGCAAAAACAATGGACGTTTTTAACCGTACCGACCTTGGAGTAGTTGTTTCGAACTATAATGACTGGGGTTCTTTTGAACTCACAATAATTAACGAACTAAAAGACCGTGCAATACCATTTATCGTTGTCTTTAATAAAGCAGATTTATACGAAGAAAACAGCATCATAACCCGGAATCTCAAAACCGATAATATAAATTTTGTAAAAACATCGGCCTTAAAAAATGACGGTATCGATAAATTCCGCGAACTGCTTCTTCAATCGGCTCCACCTGATTTTATTGAACGACCGGCAATTTTATCCGATCTCGTTGGGCCTGGTGAGGCAGCGATTCTGGTAGTCCCAATCGACAAGGAAGCGCCAAAAGGAAGACTAATTCTGCCACAGGTGCAAAGCATCCGCGATTTACTCGATAACGACTCGTTTGCAATTGTTGTTAAAGAGCGTGAACTCCGCGAAGCATTTTCACGTTTTAACAAACCACCAAAACTTGTTGTTACCGACTCACAGGCCTTTTTAAAAGTGGCTGCCGACACGCCACCTGAAATTCCTATGACCTCATTTTCCATACTTTTTGCGCGCTTCCAGGGCGATCTTAACGAAATGGTTTTGGGAGCTACCGCAATCGACAAGCTAAAAACAGGTGATAAAGTTTTAATTGCCGAAGCCTGCTCTCATCACCCCATTGGCGAGGATATCGGCACAGTGAAAATTCCGCGTTGGCTCACCCAATATGTTGGGGGAAAATTGCAAATCGACAATATGCGCGGGCATGATTTTCCTGAAAATATTTCTGATTACAAATTGATAATTCACTGTGGTGCCTGCATGTGGAATCGTCGGGAGATGTTAAACAGAATTTTGAAAGCAAAACAGGCTGGCGTACCAATTACAAATTACGGACTTACAATTGCTTATTCTCTCGGAATTTTTGAAAGGGCATTGCAACCATTTCCGGCTGCGCTCGAAATTTACAGAAAAGTGATTGGGTAATAACGCTTTAATTAATACCTGCTTTTTCAGCTCACCCGATGAAAAAAACCAAAGAATTCAATTTTTCCGGATTCGTCTTTTTTAAGCAGTTTGAGTTGCTCCTTTTCTATCGCAAACTGAAATCGGACAGTTTTCGAATCATTTGATGCCAACTCCAGAAAGTTTTTATGAAGTTTCCATCTGCCGTTTCCAATGTTTTGAATCAATTCAAGGTTAAGGCTATTCGCATGAATAAACTGATTATCAGCAGCAAATTCGATATTCCATTTAAAGTTGAATTCAGCAAGTTGCTGTTCCTTGAGATTTTTAAGCTCACCATTCGTTTCAAAAAAATACTCAAACAACTGCCATTTCCCCGGAAGTTGTTTTGAAGGCCTTGCAAACATTTCTGTTGACTGTAGCCAATGAAGAAATTTTGAATACAAACTGATTTCGGTCATAAATTTTTGTTGAACAAAGGTTTAGACCGCTTTTGAATAGAAAGGTTTAAAACAAAAAAAAGGACAACTTTCATTGTCCTTTTTTTTTTGTGGGCGGTGAGGGATTCGAACCCCCGACCCTCTGGGTGTAAACCAGATGCTCTGAACCGACTGAGCTAACCGCCCTTTTAACTTGTTTTCCGTTTCTGGAAAAGCGTTGCAAATATAAAACCTATTTTCAGTTCTGCAAACAATTTTAAAATTTTTGCTGCAAAATTTCAGCCACCACAAAAGTGCTTCCACCAACAAAAATAAAATCGTTTTTATCTGCCTTTTTCTTTGCTGCTTCAAAGGCCTCAATCACTGACTGATAACTCTCACCTTTCAATCCAAATTCAGCCGCCTGCTTCATCAGCTCTTGTTCATTTAATGCTCGCGGGAGGTTGGCTTTTGTAAAATAGTATTCGGCTGAAACAGGCAAAAGTGGTAAAACACGGTATAAATCCTTGTCGGCCACAACACCAAAAACTATATGCAACTTCTTGAATGCTGTATTCCCGATTTGTTTCATCACCATTTTTAAACCATCCTCGTTATGCCCTGTGTCGCATACAACAAGCGGATTATTGCCAATTATCTGCCAGCGCCCCATCAAACCAGTAATTTTAGCTGCCTGAGACAAACCGTTGTAGATTGCTTCATCATTAATTTTCCAACCCTTGCCAATCAAAATATCAAGTGTTTGCAAAACTGTTGGTACATTCTTCTGTTGGTAAACTCCCAACAAATCAAGTTTTAATTCACTAAAAACAGATTGGCCGTTTTTCGAGATATTTAAAACCTGTTTTCCATCCATACTCAATAACGAATATTCAGTTTTGTATTCCTTATCAGCGAAATATATTGGAGCATTATTACTTTTTGCAATTTTTCTGAAAACAACTTCAGTCGCATTGTTTGTTTCGCCAATTACAACCGGCACGTCGGGTTTTATTATCCCGGCCTTTTCAAATGCAATCTTTTCAAGTGTATTGCCTAACAATTGCGTGTGATCGAGACTGATGTTTGTAATCACACTGATTTCGGGAGTAATAATATTTGTGGAATCAAGCCTTCCGCCCAAACCAACTTCAATAACAGCGATATCAACCTTTTGCCGTGCAAAAAAATCGAATGCCATTGCAACAGTAAGTTCAAAAAACGATGGTTCAATGTTCCAAAGGTTGTATTTTAAGGCATATTTTTCCACCCATTCGGTAACCTCATCCCTACCAATTATTTCTCCGTTCACCTTAATTCTCTCCCTGAAATCGACCAGATGTGGCGAAGTATATAACCCGGTTTTATAACCGGCTTTTTGAAAAACAGCAGCCAGCATGTGTGATACCGAGCCTTTACCGTTGGTTCCGGCTACATGAACCGTCTTAAAATCTTGATGCGGATGCCCGAAAAAAGCATCCATTAAAAGTGTATTTTCCAAGCTGTCTTTATAAGCGGCAGGCCCAATCCTGTGAAACATGGGTAACCTGGCAAACAAAAAATTGATAGTTTCTTCGTAATTCACTGTTTATTTTTTTATCAACTGTTACAAGTTAATTAAATCTTCCGCCCTTTTTTAGTAGGTTATTTCAATTTACATACATTTAGAAAATTCAAATTCCTACGAAATGCTGAGTACAACAAAGAAAAGTAAAATCTTCATTCTCGATACGAATGTCATTTTACACGACCACACCTGCATTAACCAGTTCCAGGATAATGACATTATCCTTCCG
>DPCJ01000191.1 GCA_003516705.1 Prolixibacteraceae bacterium
TGTACCCAAACAAAAACGAAGAATTAAAGCCGGGAAGGTTTGCAAAAGTGGAAGCGCTCTTGTCTCAGATTGACAATACTATATCAATCCCGACTGAGGCAATAATTCCGGAAATGGATGGCGAAAAAGTCTTTATTTATAAAAATGGTAAAGCACAACAAGTGCGAGTAACCACAGGTTTACGTACTTCAGACCACATTCAGATAAAGGAAGGATTACAATTTGGCGACACACTGCTGACCACAGCAATGCTACAGTTACGACACCTGCTTCCTGTTAAACTCGACACTCTGGTTACCAATCAAAAACCGGTAAATTAAGCATTATGAGTCTTTCTTCTGTCAGTATAGAACGTCCGGTACTTGCCACGGTTTTTTCACTGGTGATATTAATCTTTGGGGCAATCGGGGTAACCTATTTAGGAATCAGAGAGTTCCCCAGCGTTGATCCACCTATAATTTCGGTGAGTACATCGTACCCGGGTGCAAATTCCGATGTAATTGAAACACAAATTACCGAGCCATTGGAGCAATCAATCAATGGTATTCCCGGCATCCGCACTTTAACAAGCCGAAGCAGCCAGGGCCGAAGTGAAGTTACAGTAGAATTTGAACTTACCGTTGATTTGGAAACAGCGGCCAACGATGTACGCGATAAAGTATCGCAGGCACAACGTTTTTTGCCGCGCGACTGCGACCCGCCAACAGTTTCGAAAATGGATGCCGATGCCAATCCAATCATGTTTATTGCAGTAAAAAGTCCGAAACGATCGTTGCTCGAACTTTCAGAAATTGCCGAATTAACTTTTAAAGAACAGCTTCAGACTGTTTCGGGGGTAAGTGCAATATCCATCTGGGGTGAAAAAAGATATGCCATGAGAATCTGGCTCGACCCGGCAAAACTTGCCGGTTACCAAATGACACCGCTTGATGTACGAAACGCAATTACGCGCGAGAATGTTGAATTACCTGCCGGTAGCATTGAAGGCTCGTCAACCGAACTTACCATTCGCGCACTTGGGTTGATGAAAACTCCGGAGGAATTTAACAGCCTTATTTTAAGACAATCAGGTGATCAGCTGATAAGGGTTCGCGACATTGGCCGTGCTGAACTCGGACCCGAAGATTTGCGTGGAATTATGAAAATGAACGGGATACCCATGGTGGGAACAGTAATTACACCCCAGCCGGGAGCTAACCATATTGAAATTGTTGATGAAGTTTATGAGCGGCTTGAATATATTAAAAAAGATCTCCCTGATGATGTTGGAATTGAAATCGGATTTGACAACACTGAGTATATCCGTACGTCAATCAAAGAAGTTCTGCAAACCATTTATCTGGCATTCTTCCTTGTAGTGATTATCATTTTTATTTTCCTGCGCGACTGGAGGACAACATTGATTCCAATCCTTGTAATTCCGGTTTCGCTGATTGGTTCGTTCTTTATTATGTACGTTGCAGGGTTCACCATCAATGTGCTCACACTACTTGCCATTGTTTTATCAATCGGTCTCGTGGTCGACGATGCTATTGTGATGATGGAAAACATTTATGTAAAAATTGAACAGGGAATGACACCTCTCGAAGCCGGGAAAAAAGGCGCCAACGAGATTTTCTTCGCCATTATTGCCACCACTATCACGTTGATTGCAGTTTTCTTCCCCATTGTTTTCCTTGAAGGGATGACAGGGCGGCTTTTCCGCGAATTCAGTATTGTTATTGCAGGCTCGGTGGCAATTTCGTCGTTTGTGGCGTTAACCTTAACCCCGATGCTCTCAACAAAAATTCTCAAATCGCACCACCACAGAAGCAAGGCTTATGATTTTACTGAAAGGTTCTTTGTTTGGATGAATGATAGTTACAGAAGTTCGCTGGAAACTTTTCTGAAACGAAAATATTTTTCGCTGATTGTAATAGCTGTTTCTATAGTGCTGATGGTTATTTTATGGAAGGTAATCCCTGCTGAGATGGCTCCGCTGGAAGACCGTTCACAGCTGAATATCAGAACCACCACACCCGAAGGTTCGACCTATGAATTTAACCTGGGATACAACGAAACAATTACAAAAATGGTGGAACAAAAAGTTCCGGAAAGAGATAAACTCACGTCGATGGTAAGAGGAAGCATGTCGTTTGTTCGTGTTGTACTCGTCGGACCCGATGAAAGAGACCGCACTCAGCAGGAAATTGCAAACCAGCTTACCGCTGAGTTACGAAAGATGACTAAAGCAAGAGCGATGGTTATTCAGCAATCGACATTTGGCGGACGACGTGCCGGACAACCGATTCAATATGTATTACAAGCGCCCAATATTGAGAAACTGCGCGATATTCTGCCCGCGTTTATGGCTGAAGTTCAGGATAACCCCGTTTTCTCTATGCCCGACGTTGATCTTAAATTTACCAAACCCGAGCTTCAGATTGTAATAAACCGTGACAAAGCAAATCTTTTGGGAGTTTCGACCCAGAACATCGGGCAAACACTGCAACTTGCATTGAGCGGACAACGTTTTGGCTATTTCATTATGAACGGGAAACAATACCAGATTTTAGGAGAAATGGCCCGCGGTGACAGAAACAAACCTCTCGATTTGAAATCGCTGTATGTAAGAAACAATACGGGGCAAATGGTTCAGCTCGATAATTTTGTTGAGCTTGAAGAAGCGACAGCACCTCCACAGTTATACCGGTACAACCGCTTTGTGGCTGCAACTGTTTCAGCAGGGCTTGCTGAAGGCAGAACTATCAGTGAGGGGCTTGAAGAAATGGATAAAATTGCGGCAAAAGTGTTAGACGATTCTTTCAGAACAGCGCTTGCCGGCGACTCCAAAGACTTTATGGAAAGTTCATCGAGTTTAATGTTTGCATTCCTGCTCGCCATTGTTTTAATATTCCTGGTACTATCCGCTCAGTTCGAAAGCTTTAAAGATCCGATAATTGTGATGATGACTGTGCCAATGGCATTAGTAGGAGCGCTTTTATTTATGTGGTATTTCGGAATCACCATGAATATTTTCAGCCAGATTGGAATTATTATGCTTATCGGACTTGTGTCGAAAAACGGGATTTTGATTGTTGAATTTGCCAACCAGCGCAAAGAAGCCGGCATGAATAAATTTGACGCAATCAGTTATGCATCAGCAGCCCGTTTACGCCCCATTCTAATGACCAGTTTATCAACCATTCTGGGAATTCTACCGCTGGCTATAGGGTTGGGGGAGGGAGCTCAAAGCCGTGTTGCCATGGGTATCGCAGTGGTTGGTGGTCTTACCATTTCAACCTTTCTGACATTGTATGTAGTTCCATCAATTTATCTTTTCATTTCGAGTGAAACAAAAATTCAAAAAAATGAACCTGTTCAGTCTGAAAAAATTGAAATACCAGAAGTTTAAAATAACCGGCTTCACGCTAATTTTACTGGCAGGCTTCAGCCAGTTGGGCCGGTCGCAGGAAGTGTATGATTTAAGCCGATGTGTGATTACCGGACTTGAAAACAACTTTTCTTTGAAAATCGCCAAAACGCAGGAGCAAATTTCGGATAACAATTACACGTTGGGAAATGCGGGTTACCTGCCAACCATTACCACCACCAACCGTTTTGGTGGTACAATGAACAATACGCACCAAACCCTGAGCGATGACAGCAAAACTTCAACCGGATCGCTTCATAACAACTCGGGGTCGGCCAACGTAAACCTTGACCTTACACTTTTCAAAGGATTTCAGGTACAGACCACCTATCAGAAATTAAATGAGTTGAAAGCGATAGGAGACCTGAATACCTTGATGAACATGGAAAATGTGGTTTCAAAAATTATTGCTGAATATTACCTCTTTATTCAACAACTCAATCTTTCCAAGAACCTCGCTTATGCCGTTGAACTTTCGCGCGAAAGGGTTCGGATTGACGAACAGCGATATTTACTGGGGTCGTCATCAAAGTTAGAATTACTACAGTCGATGGTGTACCTGAATGCCGACAGTTCGCAATATGCTAAACAAACCGAAATACTGCTGGCTTCACAAGTGAGACTCAAAAAACTGATGGCACTCGAAAATCTTGAGGAAAATATTACACTTCAGGATTCGGTCATTCAAATTGACACTACACTTATTTACAATGACCTACTCAGACTTACACTGGAGCAAAACACAGGTTTATTGTTAGCAGCCAAAGACCAGAACATTTCTGAACTCGATTATAAGATTATTACCGGACGTGCTTATCCTTATTTAAACTTATCATCAGGATACACCTATTCTTTTAATCGATATGAAGCAGGAAATTTTAAAAACCAGCAGGTAAACGGAATGAACTATGGATTAACCTTGGGGATGGATTTGTATGATGGATATGAAAGAAAACGTGAGAAACAGAACGCCAGAGTTGCTATCGAAACACAGAAACTGCAATTTCAGGAAATTGAACAAGAAGTAAAAGCCGACCTGATAACCATTTATTATGCCTACGAAAACAACCTCCGTTTATTAAAACTGGAAGAACAAAATCTTGAGGTTGCAAGGGAAAATCTGGGTATTGCACTTGAACGCTACAAACTGGGAAACCTTTCAGGACTTGATCTGCGCGAAGTACAGAAAAGTTTGCTTGATGCCGAAGAAAGGTTAATCTCTGTACAGTACCTGACTAAATTAGCCGAAATTTCGTTGCTTCAGATCTCAGGTCAGATTATGAATAGTGTGAATTAAACAACAGTAACAGGTATTTTTTAACTGCGTTCACAAACCAAGGCAGAATCTGCTAAAACCGTACATTTATAATTTAACTCTAATCCTGAATCCAATCATTTATCTTCTTTTGCAGGAAAGATTACAGATGAATGTTTGTGTTTTATTGTTACTTCGAAATAATACTGCGTAAAACACGCCGACCTTTTTACAAACAACAAAAATCATTAAACCCACCCGGTAGCATAAATAAATTTACTGCAAGCCGTAAAGTTCGGGAACTTTACGCTGTAACCCCACATGACACTAAAAAAACAATAACCCCAAATAGCACACTCAGTTGAAAAATTTCACTCTTAAAAAAATAATTGGATTGAAGCATAATAATTACTATTTTTAAACAGAGTGATTTCGTGCATTTCGTCTTTTCAGATTAACTCTAAAATGGTTAGCTATGAATTTTAATGACGACCTGAAACAAGCAATTAATATTTCTCAGGCGCTGGCAAAAGAAAACTCAAATGCTGAATTTTCGCCGGCTCATCTTTTAAAGGCACTTCTGCACAAAGAAGTTGGCCTTATTCCTTTATTACTATCACTTGAGCAGGATATCTATTATCTTGAGGAATGGGCCGACGTTCGTATCGAAAATTGCCCGAAAACATCAAAAATCCCTGACAGTCCGGCTGGCGATGCAAATGTGAAAGCGGTATTCAGGGAAGCTGAAAATATCAGGCTAAAATTATCGAAAGACCAAACCGAACCGGTTTGCGTACTTGCTGCACTTTGTACTCCGGGTGTGGGGTTTAATTACGAGCAGCTCAAAACATTTACTTTATCACAAAAGCAAATTCTCGATTCTTTTCTTGAAAGCAGCGAGTTACAAAAAGTTATTGGAGTTGCCGATGAAAATAGTAAAGTAAAACCTCAGAACACATCTACAAACGCGATACTTAAATATTGTATCGACAAAACAGAACATGCTACTCAGGGGAAACTGGACCCCGTGGTCGGGAGAGTAAACGAAATAAGAGAAATCACTGAAATTTTAGGCCGTAGGTACAAATCCAACGTTTTAATTTTAGGCGACCCCGGCGTGGGAAAAACCGCCTTGGTAAATGGATTTACGCAAAACATAGTTTTGGGAAAAGTACCCGAAAGTTTGAAGGAAGCTTTGATTTTTGAACTTGATTATGGCGCATTAATTGCCGGAGCAGCCTACAAAGGCGAAATTGAAGACAGGTTAAAAAATATAATTGCAGAAATTCAGAAGTTTAAAAAAGCAATCCTTTTCATCGACGATTTACATATGTTTCTCGATAAACAGGGAGGCTCACCCGGTGCGGCAAATCTGCTTAAACCTGAACTTTCGCGAGGGAACCTAACCATTATCGGAACCACCTCAATTGACAATTACACCAAATTTATTGAAACAGACGAAGCTTTTAACCGACAGTTTGAACTTGTTAAAATTGAAGAACCCGATATTATTGCAGCAAAAAAAATGCTGTTGCAGGTTATTCCATCCTACGAAACACACTACAACCTGAAAGCCGGAGAAGAGGTTATTGAAGAAGCAATCCGACTCTCAAAACGATTTCTCAAAGAACGCTCTCTGCCTGACTCTGCCATCGACCTGATTGACCATGCATTCTCGGGAGTACGGCTGATGGCTGATGTTTCGCAACAAAAAATATTGGAACTTAAAAGTGAGCTTGAAATATTTAGCGAGAACAAAGAATCCAAAACCAATGAACTGGAATCTTTTTTTGCTGATCTGAAGAACCAGGTTTCACCCATCCTGTTCTCAAAACTCGAACTGGAAGAAAACGCAGTGCCGTTAAGCTCTGGCACCGAAATTTATAACCAATGTATTTTGGTACTCGATCAGCTCGAAAAATTAGCCGGCGAAAAAGTGGAAACCCTTAGTAAATCTGATATTGGGGCCATCGTATCAGGGCGAACAGGAATTCCGCTCGGAAAAATTCAGTCAAAAGAACGGGAGCGGTTGCTTGGAACAGAAGAATATTTAAAAAGACGGGTAGTTGGACAGGACCACGCATTAAAAAGCATTGCCGAAGCCATCCTCGAATCACGCTCCGGGTTAAATAAAACAGGACAGCCTATTGGTTCATTTTTCTTTCTTGGGCCAACCGGAACAGGGAAAACAGAGCTGGCAAAGTCACTTTCCGAATTTCTTTTTCAGGACGAATCGTTTCTGATAAGATTCGATATGTCGGAGTTTAAAGAAGAACACTCTGCTGCCTTGCTGTATGGAGCTCCTCCCGGTTACGTGGGTTATGAAGAAGGTGGATTGCTCGTGAACAAAATAAGACAGAAACCCTATTCCGTTGTATTGTTCGACGAAATAGAAAAAGCACACCCTTCTGTATTCGACATTTTCCTGCAAATTCTCGATGAGGGAAAACTTCACGACCGCCTCGGAAAAGAAGGCGACTTTTCAAATGCAATAATTTTATTTACGTCAAATATCGGAAGCGATCATATCGTCAAATCTTTCAGCGAGGATGTGATTCCGAAATCCGATTCGCTAATGGAAATTATGAGTAAATATTTCAGACCCGAGTTTCTGGCACGGCTTACCGAAATAATACCGTTTGCCCCGATATCAGAAAAAAATGTTCTCAAAATTTTTGAAATACACCTGAAAAGTTTATACAAATCGCTTGACGACAAAGGAATTAAACTTGAGATTGACGAAAATGCAAAACAAAAACTGGCACTCTCGGGCTACACCCCAAAATATGGTGCACGCCCCATTGTTGGCGTAATAAGAAATCAAATCAGAAGGCCACTTTCAAAAATGATTATTGCAGATAAAATTACGAGAGGTTCGCATATCAGACTCGAAATGAACGAAAAAGAAGAAATAATTTGGGATGTTAAATAAAAATTTCACGAAATTTACAGGTAAGAATAATAACTAAAACTTAAAATATGGAAACGTATGGAATTGGTGGCACTGAAGTACCGGGCGACGCAAGCGAGGCAATCAGTGAAATTTCGCAGAACAGAACTTTATTAATTGAGCAATTAACGGCAGATGCTCCTTTTAAACCCGAAATTGTTGAAGGCTTATCATCGATAGATGATGTGTTTAATCATTTTTCGCCTTCGGTTGAGGTTGAATTTCAGGACGCAGATGGAGTTACCAAAGAAGAAAAACTCAGTTTTAACGGATTAGCCGATTTCGGCGTTAAAGGAATCACCGCACAAAGTAAATTCCTGAAGGATTTGACTACACAAAACGAGCAATTTCTGAAAATTGTAAAACAACTGAAAAGCAACAAAATCTTGCGCAAAGCACTTGAAAACAAAGAAACCAGGGAAGCAATGCTGAATACAATCTACGCATTGGTAAAAGAAATAGAAGAAGCATAACTCAGATACTGAATAAAAATTAAAAAGTGATAAACATGGTACAACAGGAACAACAACGTCAAAATATAGAGCAATTTAGGGAGCGGGTTTTGGAAAAAATAGAAAAAATCGACAACTCGCAGGAATTGCTAAAAACGAGTCTGTCGCAATTATCGAAAGTTGGAGGTTTCGATTTACTGGAAGTTGCAATCGATGGAGCTCAAAATCTCAACCCTGAACGAAAAGCCCGGAAAAAAATATTTCTTTCCGAATCATCAAAAAAAGAAGAACGCGATGAACTGAAAAAAACACTCGAATTGTGGGCAGCAGTTCTTTCTTCATCAGACGATGTAATGGAGATGATTGAAAAATGCGAACAAGGTTCTCAGGTAGCCGAAC
>DPCJ01000156.1 GCA_003516705.1 Prolixibacteraceae bacterium
AATGATTCTTTTCAAAAAGGGCTGAAAATTTCAGACAGATTCTCGCCGGGTTACTGCGATTGGGATGTTGCCGAACAACACAAACTTTTCAGTTTGCTGCCTCGCGGTTTTTGCGGGATAACACTTTCGGCTTCGGCACTGATGTGGCCGGCAAAATCGGTAAGCGGAGTTATCGGTATTGGTAAAAACCTGAGTCAAAAGGGATATCAATGTCATTGGTGCACCGATAAAGACTGCTTTATAGGAAAAATTAACAGGACAAAAAAAGATGAAAAAAAGTAAATAAAAGTGTTGTGTAATTCATTACTAAAATCTTTATTTGTTGCATTAATGATGCTGAATAATTACCCACTAAAATCGTGATTCTTCAAAATCGGGAATAATAAATTTTGATTAACAACCATTTTTCAACATACTAATTGTTATGAAAGTAAACAAGCCAAGAGTAATAAAGGATTACAACAAACTCGATAAAGATTTGCAGCAGCAGATAAAATTATTGTACACCGACGGGTTTGCCGATCACCTGATTCATTTTTTCGACAAGGACGGTATTAAAGTGACTGTTTTGCCTTTTGAAACCGATGACAGGTATTATATGCTCCGGATGACCGAAAATGAAGCAGTTCAGATTGTTGACGAAGATGATGATTTTGATGAAGACGGATTCCTGAAAAGTGAAGTTAAACAGGAATACGAAGATAAATTTGCCGATATGGACAACCTTGCCGAAACTGTTCCGGATGATGACGATGATGATAGTTACGACGATGATTTTGAAGATGACGGCGGTGGCGGCGATGATGACGAAGACTAATAAAAAACTGAATACTAACGAAAAGGGTTTGCCGTGGCAAACCCTTTTTTCATTTCCAAAATTAATGGTTGGTAATCTTAAGAAAAGCACTGCTAAGCTTTCCCCGATATCCTTGTTATTGCAATAAATCTTTCACTTTCGCCGAAATTTCGCGGCCATCGGCCAGGCCGGCAAGTTTTTTGGAAGCCACACCCATTACTTTTCCCATTTCTTTAGCCGAAGTTGCCCCAACTTCAGCAATGATTGCGCTGATGGCTGCGGTTAAATCGGCATCAGAAAGCTTGGCTGGCAGGTAACTTTCAAAAATTTTCACCTGAAAAATTTCCTGATCATATAAATCGGCCCTGTTTTGCTCCTTATAAATTGCAGCCGATTCAGAACCTTGTTTTGCAAGTTTCGAAATGATTTTTAATACTTCCTCATCGGTAAGTTCACTGCCGGCTCCTTTGGCCGACCGCGCTTCAATCATTACTTTTTTGATATTTCTGAGTGCTTCAAGTCTTTCTTTTTCACGGGCTTTCATAGCTTCCGTGATGTCGTTGCTAATTTTATCAAACAATCCCATAGCCTTATTTTTTTAATCTACCTGACGATGCAGGTAGGAGTTTTTATCTGAAATCCTGTTATCGCCCGAAACCGTGAGATTCGAGCGTTGTTTTTTGTACTGCGGGTCATTCATCCGCAACTGACGACGCAAATAAGCAGGCACATTTTCCATATTGTCAACATCTTCATCGCTCATGGCTGCAAAATCTTTATTCGCAGGCTGATGATTTGTTCCCTTCCTTTCTTTAATGGTCCCCGGATACATCGATTCGAAATCAAACTCTTCCTGTTTTTTTTCTTCAGCAATATCAAATTCAATGTATTTCTGACCCGGTGCAACACCATTTTCCTTTTTTGCCTGAGGTGCAGAAGCAACTGGTTTTTCCACAGGTGGATTATCAATCAGAAAATGCCTTTCGCGGGCGCTTCGGGTTTCGCCGTTTAATTCAGGAATAATTCCTGTATTGAATCCGGTGGCAATAATTGTTACAGAAAGCTTTTCTCCGAGTGAATCATCTTTGCCATTTCCCCAAATCAAATCAGCGTCAAATCCGGCCTTATTCTGAACAATGTCAGTTATTTCACCAATTTCGTCCATGGTAACTTCAATACTCCCCGATGTAATATTCACAAGAATGTTACGCGCGCCGCGGATATCGTTGTTATTCAGCAAAGGAGAATTCAATGCACTTTCCACCGCTTCGGCAGCACGGTTTTCACCTTCGGCAATTCCGGTTCCCATAATTGCCAGGCCGCTCTTACGCATTACAGTTTCAACATCAGCAAAATCGACGTTAATATAACCGGGAACAGTAATAATTTCGGCAATTCCTTTTGCCGCGGTTGCCAACACATTGTCGGCCCGCGAAAAGGCTTCCGAAATCGGAAAATCGCCAAACATCTCGCGAATGCGTTCGTTGTTAATCACCAAAAGCGAATCGACATAGCCTTCCAATTCGGCAATTCCATCGGCTGCCTGTTTAATACGCCTGCGCCCTTCATTTCTGAACGGAATTGTTACAATGCCGACTGTCAGAAATCCAGCTTCCTTGCAGGCTTTTGCAATTACCGGGGCAGCTCCCGTTCCGGTTCCACCACCCATTCCGGCAGTTACAAAAACCATTTTTGTATTTTCTGAAAGTGCCGACATCACATCGTTTATATTTTCGATGGCAGCTTCTTTTCCAACTTCTGGTTTGTTGCCTGCGCCTCTTCCTTCGGTAAGCGATGCTCCCAACTGCACCCTCACCTGAACCGGACTCGATTCCATGGCCTGAGCATCGGTATTGCAAATCACAAAATCAACATCGCGGATTCCCTGCCTGCACATGTAATTCACGGCATTTCCACCACCACCACCAACGCCAACTACCTTAATTTCTGCACTCCGGTGGTTGTTTTCCAAATGTTTTACATTTTCATCCATGCTTTTCAGTTTATATCGTTAAAAGGGTTTATTACAATGGCTGGTCTTCATCATCGTCGAACAACCGGCTTAACCCGAATTTCTTGACAAACCAATTGTCCACATTATCAGATACTGGTTCGGCTGTTTTTGTCTTTTTCTTTTCAGACCTATTTGACGTATTGAAAATTGAAGTCCTTTCAACCGGTCGCTTCTCATCTTCAATCACTTTTTCATTTGTCAACTCCAATTCAAAATCGGGTTCAGGTTCCTGAAATCCGAAGTTGTTACTTTCTTCAAATGCAGCTTCAGCTTTTTCTTCCCTGTATTCCTGCTGTTCCAAATCAAATTTTTCAGTCTGTTTGCGGGGTTGAAGAATTTTATTCGGATTGTTTACAAAACCAGTGGCCAGAATTG
>DPCJ01000030.1:0-9582 GCA_003516705.1 Prolixibacteraceae bacterium
CCCAGCATTTCAGTTTCTGTGTAACCAAACATTTTTTCGGCACCCGAGTTCCAGCCAACAACTGTACCATCAGTTCTGGAAGAAATGATAGCATCATTTGCGGACTGCAAAACCGACCTGAATTTGTTTTCGCTCTCGCGAAGCATTTGCTGCATGTGCTCCTTTTCCCGTCTGTCGTGTCCTTTTTCAATTGCTTCAATAATGGCAAAGGGCAACCGCTTAATTTGTTCTTTTATTACATAATCGTTGGCGCCTGCTTTCATGCAGGCAACGGCAGTCTCTTCATTCATTGAGCCGGTTAAAACAATAAAAGGCAGAAAAGCAGAATGTGCCCTGGTAATAAGAAGCGCTGTCATTCCATCAAATGCCGGCATTGAATAATCTGAAACTATTATATCGGGACTAAAACTTGCAAGTTCGCGCTTGAAATCAACTTCTTCAAGTACAATTCTGTATTCAAATTCAATTCCTTCGCGACGAATTACCCTGAGCGCCAGCTCAGCATCGGCTGCGAGGTCTTCTGCAAACAGTATTTTAATTGGTTTAGTTATTCCCATAAAATTGAATAATGATTGCTCTAATATAAATATTATTTGGGTTGCTGATTCAGCAGCAGCCAATACATCCCCAAATCGTGAACTGCATTTACAAACTTATCAAAATCAACAGGTTTAACGATGTAACTGTTAACACCAAGCCGGTAGCTGTCCAATAAATCGCACTCCTCGCGCGATGAGGTTAAAATAATTATCGGTATTATACGTGTTTCAGCATTTTCTTTCATCGCACGCAAAACTTCCATTCCATCAACTTTTGGCAGTTTTAAATCGAGTAAAATCATTCGCGGGCGTTTGTAATCTTTTCGATATTCGTATTTACCGCGTGCAAAAATAAAATCCAGCGCCTCTTCTCCATCGGGAACAACCAATACATGGTTGGTAAGGTTATTTTTTTTGAGTGCGCGCAATGCCATTTCAGCATCGTTTTCATTGTCTTCCACAATCAGAATTTCAACTTCTTCCAACTCTTTCATAATCTGTTTTTTATCAATTCTGTAACTATACTTTTGGCAGTGTAAAATAAAAAGTGGCTCCTTTGCCAGGTTCACTGTCGGCAAATACACGCCCTCCGTGCAACTGAATGATTTGCTTAACAATAGCCAGCCCAACTCCTGTTCCTTCAAACTCAGAATCGGTATGCAAACGTTGAAAAACGCCAAATAATTTATGCGCGTATTTTGGGTCGAATCCGGCACCCGAATCTTTTACTGAAAAGATTGTTTCGTGTACATTCTCTTCAACATTAATTTCAATTTTTTTTACTTCCGATTTTGAGCTATATTTCAAAGCGTTGCTGACTAAGTTCGTCCAAACCTGTTTTAATAATCCAGGATCGCACTTTACTTCTGGCAAATCAGCGATTACAAACTCGAAGTTTTGGTTCCCGAAATCGGTTTTGCTTTCATCTATGATTTTCCTTATCATTTGATTGAAATCAACAATCTCCGTTTTTCTTTCAGTTCGCGATATTCTCGACAGCATTAACATATCGTTGATGAGCTGATCCATCCGGGTTGCATTTTCTTTTATAATTTTTATGTACCGTTTGCCCTCGTCGTCAAGATTGTTGTAATAATCTTCCATTAAAAATCCCGAAAATCCGTTAATAGCCCGTAACGGGGCCCTTAAATCGTGTGAAACTGAGTACGTAAATGCATCGAGGTCTTTATTTGATATTTCGAGTTTACGCCTTTCGGCTTTTAATTCGGTGGTAATCCGGTTAAGGTCTTCTACCATAAACAACATGGCTTTCTGGCTTTTTGCCAGTTTCTGAACTTTTTCTTCCAATTCAACTGTACGTTCTGTAACTTTTATTTCAAGCTCGTTTTTTAACTGCAACAATTCTTCTTCCGATTTTTTTCGCTCCGTAATATCCCTGAAAGTAACTACAGCACCAGTAACATTACCTTCTTTGAAAATAGGGAATGATGAAAACTCGGCTAAAAAAACGGTTTTATCAGCTTTCCATAGAAAATCACTGGCATTTACAATTTTTTTTCCTTTCAACACTGAATTATAAATTATGCAATCTGAGATATCGATGGGAGTTCCATCGGGTTTAGAGTGATGAACCAGATTGTGTATATTCTTATTTATCAACAACTCCTCTTGATCGTTGTAACCAAAAATTTCGAGAGCCGAGTGGTTGATAAATGTGCACCTACCCTCTAAATCTATTCCATAAATTCCCTCGGCTGTTGAGTTTAGTAACAATCTTATTTGTTGCTCACTTTCATTTACAAGCGCCTGCTGATGTTTTAAGTTAATCAGTGTATGCTGGTGCTCGGCAATCTCCTGGTACATCCGTTCGGTACGACGTAAAACCTCGCGGCGCAGAAAAATAATCCAGAGTAAAATCATTAAAGCAAAAAACGGGATCACAATCAATAGGATAACCCTGAAAATATCAGATGGAGAAAGTTTCTCCTTTATAACCGGGCCAAACCATTTTTCATGAATTTCACGAAAAGTATCGTCNNTCGGTGACTGCAATACAAAATTCCTGTGTAAAATTTTCAAGTTCGATTGGCAGCGGAACCACTTTGCGTTGTAGCTTTAATCGTTCAATAAGCTTCAACCCAATAATATGTTGTACAATTACAACATCTCCTTCTCCATTCACCAGCTTTTGAAAAGCTTCTTCAAAAGTGTTTGTTGTATAAATTTGCGCTGATATTTTATCGCGAATAACAAACTCGTGCGAATTATCGCCTTTCATTACAAGAATCCGTTTATTTTTCAAATCACTTAAGGTCTTTATATTATGTTCCTTTTTTCGTGCAAAAACAGCTCCCTTTAACGTAAGGTACGAAAGTGTAAAATCTAAAATTTCTTCCCTCTCAGGTGTTCGGCCAACAATTGGCAAGGCGTTTATTTTACCTTCAACCAAATCCTGTTTAATATGGAGCCACAAACCAATTTTAAAGTTTACATGCAAATCGGCAGCCTGGGCGGCAGCTTTAAAAACATCAATGGCAAATCCTTCAGGGTTTCCGTTTACATCAAGCGAACAATAGGGCGGATAATCGGGTTCTGCGCCAACCAAAATGGTATCGGATAAATGGTCAGGGTTTAATTCATCATGTCCTGATGCCAGAACATGAAAAAACATCAGCATACAGGCAGTGAGCAAAAGCTTCCTCAAAATAACTGTAATATTGTTTTTAAACAAGATGAAAGCACTTATCCAAAAATCCTTATTCATTGTTTAACTTCTTTTTTTGGTTATCAAGTTCATTTCTTAATTCTTCCATTCTGAGTTCACGATCGATTGTAGCCTGATAAAAACTTTCAAGTTCGGCTATTTTTATATTTAATTCGCTCGTTTTTAACTCAACCTGTATTTCAAGACTATCACGGAGCGCTTTATTCTCGTCGTTGGCCTGTTTGAGCGCTGTAATATCGAGAAATGTTGTATAAACCATAATTGGTTTTACCGAATCTGGGTTAAACCGGGGTATTGAATTTACCAGAATCCATACAAATTGATTGATTACCGGATTAAAAACACCCATTAAAAAATTTGTTACTTCCCTGCCTGTTTTGAGTGAAACCATCGCAGGATGCTGCTCACCAGTCAATTCAATTCCATCTTTATCAACGGCTTTCCATCTTGTATCGAATGAGGTTAATCCCATCAACTGATCCATTGTCAGTCCTAAAATTTTGCAGGCAGAAGGATTGGCATCAATAATATTTCCATCGGCATCCTGGTAAACAACTCCCTGAACCATTGATTCAAACAGGTTTCTGAATTTTTCTTCGCTTTGTCTCAAGGTATTTTCCGATTGGCTGATTTTATTTGCCTGTAAACTAATTGTTTCACTTAAATATTTCGAAATATATACTGCAAGCCACCCGGCAATCAACGCAATTATGAGGTTTAGAGATGTGGTTATAAAGAATGGCTCTGGTGAATGATTGTCGAAAGCAAAAAGCAAGGCAACCTGAATTAGCACCACAGGAATCAGTACCAGCGGCAGAATAAACCTGAGTAATATTCCGTGTGTTGTTTTTGCAATCAGTAACCGCACCGGAAACAGTTCGTGTTTAATAATTAACATGCATAAGGCAAATAAAACAAATGCCAGCGCTGTTGAAATTGCCATTGGGACCGTACCTAACATATTATACAACAATGGTTTACCATACAAATAGCTTACACAAAAAATATAACTGCTTATTAAAACCAGAATTGAAATTATCCCTCCAAAATATTCTGTCAGCTTTGTTTTATAATCAAATCCTTTAAAAACTGTAAACAAAACCAAATCGAAACCAGCCAATACAAACAGAATTTTTGCTGCCGGCGACATCCTGAATAACGGAACCGAATTTATAACTTCCAGTTTGCTAATCAGGTAATCCTCAATATTTATACTTTTTATAAAGAAAACATCGGCAAGAGAGAAAAGCACGATTAATATTAATATTGAGGTGAGGAGTAATGTGGTTATTATTTTCCATTGCTTCATTTTTTTTTCTGACAACCAATATAAAGGCACAGCCAGAATGAAAAAACAGGATGCTGTAAAAGGAGCCATTGGAATGTAAGATTTGCCAAAGCTACTCAACCATGTAAGAGATGTAAAGAAACCTGCAAACCCCAAAAGCGCTAATATCAGAATCCCGGTTGCGTAAACATAAACCCAGATTTGCCATTTCATTTTCATGCTTCAGATTTTTAGCTGTTCAAATCAGTAAACAATTAACTGCCTGTTAATCATTTTGCTTTTCTAAGAAAATCAATTTCATCACGCAGTTCTTTAATTCTGAACTCCCTGTCAATCGTTGCTTCGTGAAACCGCTCCAATTCTTTTATCCGTTCTTTTAACTCCATAGTTTTCACCGCAACAGTTTTTTCGAGGCTTTCATTTAATTCGATAATTTTTTGTTCCGAAATTTTTCTTGTAACAATTTCGCCAATTAAGTTTGCCGAAGCCTGTAAGCGTTCTTTGGCCGAACCAATAATATAAGGCGGACGTGTTTCGTACATTGCGGCCCTTTTTTCCAGTTCTTCAACGGGTACGTTATATTTTTCTGACAATTCGGAAAGCTTTTGAATAGCGGTTGGTGGATTGCCATATCCGAAATTAAGAGCACCGATAATTTCGTTGTTAGCCAAAACCGGTAGTGCATACAACCTGATACCCCCGCTACATTCTATATCAACGGGAGCATTTGTTTCAATTGCTTTTAATGATGCTTGTTTCCAGCACGACTCGTGACAGTGCCACTTTCCGCAAGCCAGTGCTTCGCTGTTATCTTGTGTGGCACAAAGATTTCGCGAAGCCTCATCCATAAATTGACACCACCCCGATGAAAAAATCCCCAGTGCATAATCGCCGTTTTTTTCATAAATAGCCGACGATGTTTCCAACAAACTCAGATAATCGTTGACGATATCAGTCAGAACTTCTTTTCCAACAGATTTCAGAATGAGTCCGTCTTTATTCAGCAAAGTTAAATCTCCATAAGCTGGTTGCTGGTTTAACTTTTCTGTACCCGGTTCGCTCTCCTTTTTTGTAAGCATCCACTCAATCCGGCGAAGTTCTTCCTGTGCAGCATATTTATCAGTAAGGTCGGTTAAAATTATGTAAATCTGATTGTTCGAAATTGCAGGCCTGAAATCGATTTGTTTTACTTCTCCGTTTTTACAACGCACTGGGTATTCTAATAAAGGCATATTTTCTCCCTTTCCTGCCAATTCAAGTGCTACTTTCCAGTATTTAAATACTTCATGTCTTAAGTTATCATCCGGATAAGCCAATTTCATCCAAGCTTCAACAGTTGGTATATCATCGGGCGTATATCCAAACAATTCGGTTGAAAATTTATTGATATAGACTATATTACCTTCCATATCGTTTATTGCAATTCCAACAGGGGCCGACTCAACAATCATCCTGAAACGTTCTTCACTTTCTTCAAGCGCTTTGATGATTTTTTTATGTTCTGTAATAAGTTCAGTAAAAAGCAATATTCCACCAACTTCATTATTAACTTCAAACCAGGGTCTCACCTCCCACTTTAACCACTCTTTTGTTCCATCGGCTTTAATATATTCATCTTCTTCCTTAGTTCTGACAACCCCTTTCATGCATTCACTATGAATTTCTTTCCAACGTTCCGGTATATTCGGAATTATTTCGTAATGCGATTTCCCAATTAATTCAACACCTTCCAGCTGATTATCTGATATAAAACGATTACTAACAGCCATATAACACATATTTCTGTCGAACATGGCAATGGCTGCCGGGGCATATTCAACAAACAGTTTTAAAATACGCTGGTTTTGAATGAGTGCATCCTGAGCCTCCTTTCGTTCGGTAATATCCTGTATTGTTCCAATCATTTGCTGAAGGTTCCCTTCCAAATCATATTCAAGTCGGCCTAATCCATGTACCCAACGCGGCTCAAGATCGTTTATCCGCTGAATTTTATAAACTTTATTGAATTCCTTTCTTTCAGTTGCAACTTCTTTAGAAAAATAATTCACCATGGTTTCACGCCAGTCGGGATGAATAACTGCACCCCAACCTTCAACTGAATGTTCAAAATCTTTTTCAATACCAAAAATTGCATCGAGTACTTCCGAACTTTTCCAGATACCTGTTTTAAAATCAAGCGAATATGTACCAATTCCGGCAACTTTTTGTGATTCTCGGATTATTCGTTCGCTCTCTTTCAAATCGGTTTCCAATTGTTTTTTAAGTGTAATATCGGTATGAGTTCCTACCATACGCAAGGGTTTTCCCGATTCGTCCCGTTCAAAAATTTTACCACGGTCGAGTATCCAAACCCACATTCCATTTTTATGTTTCATTCTGAATTCGCTTTCATAAAACTGCGTAATTCCCGACACGTGCTGATTAATATCAAATTTAGCATTCACCAGGTCATCGGGGTGTACTCTGGTTTCCCATTCGATCAGGTCGTTTTCAAGCTCATCTGGTTGATAGCCCAATTGTTTCTTCCATTGAGCCGAAAACAATACTTTATTGGTTAAAAGATTCCAATCCCATACCCCGTGGTCAGCACCTTCAAGTGCAAACTGCCATCGTTCATCACTTTCGTATAATCCTTTTTCAATTATTTTCTGTCTCGTAATATCGAATGAGGTGATTAGAACTCCTTCGGGAACTGGCTGAAATTTCAATTCAAAATATCCAGCTTTGCCATCAGAGAATTCAAAATTTATGTCCATCATGTCATTATTACGGTTCTCAAGGGCATTTTTTATTTTACTATACAACTCACTACCTTCAATATCAGGCCATACATCTAAAAAACTGTTCCCAATCAAATCGCTTGCAGGACGCCTGTTTTGTATTTCAGCAGCTTTGTTCACATATTTGTAACGCCAATCCAAACCAATAATCTGGCATCCTTCCATCATCGAATCAAGTATATTCCGGCAACCTGAATCTGTCTCATCAGTTGTGCGGAAAGAATTTTCAGTTATCTCTGTGTCTTCAACTTTCCTTGCTGATGATGACAACCGTCGCAGTGTTCTTAGTGTTATTTCAACCTGTTCGTTTGCAAAGGGTATTCTTAAAAGTGCATCGGGTAAAAATTCTATATTAACAAACTCATTTCCCTCATCAACCAAATCAGCAATCAGCATCAAGGGAATTAACTTTGTTCGCTCCGATTTTCTCAGGTTGCGAATTGAGTTTTGCGTTAATTCGGCAGCAACAATCAACCATGTATTATCTCCAACTTTTGCAAACAACTGTTCATCTGCTATTTGTACTTCATCGAAAACAGAATCGGGCCACAATTTTAAAATTGCTTGCTGAAGGTCGTTTTTTAATTCTTGCGTAAGGCCGATAAACAGTATTTTATTCATTGCAGATTTAATTAGGTTAGCCGACAAATATTTGAAATACAAATCTCTACCGCTAAAATTTATAGTTGGTGATTGTACTTTTTTCCTTATTTGCACCAATTTACTTTAGCCTTTTTTTTAACATTTTAAAGCATTAAAAGATAGTAATTCTTTTTTTGATTATAACTCCAAATCAGTGTGTTAATAAGCATAAAAACCCGTTTTCAGAAACATTCAGTTTTTGAGAAGCGATAAATCATATTTCTGAACCCTGAAAACGAAAAAAGGCGGTTATTTAACCGCCTTTTTTATCATATCTTATTAAAATTATCTATTGTTTTTTTTGAATTACACTGCCTTTAATATTCAAAATCACTTCTTTGTTTTTTGCGTTGGAATTCACTGAAATTGATTTATTGAAACTTCCGATGAGGTTGGTATTGTAAACAACTTTAATTGTTCCATCCTTTCCTGGTAAAACAGGTTCGCGTGGCCATGTTGGAACTGTACATCCGCATGATGCCCTTACATTACTCAAAACCAGGGGAGTTTGCCCAGTGTTTGTAAATACAAAATTGCAACTTCCGTCGCTGCCTTTCTCAATTGTACCGTAATCGTGAACTGTTGATGCAAATTTTATAATTAATGTTGAATCAGCGCTTTGTGCGTTGACCTGCAATTGCAATACGAATGCAAATGCAAGAAATAAAACAGAAAATAATGTTTTCATATTATCATATTAAATTGATGGTTTAAATACATATTAAAATCAGGTTCAAATGTAAGTGAAATTTTCTTTGACATCTGACGGTGATATGCTAAAAAATCAACACCGGAGATTTTGAAGGTACCTATGTTGTTAAAAAAAATCCGAATTACCTTGAGCAGAGAGTACTTAACTAATAAAACTTTTAATTAAATTGCACAGAATGCAAACTACAACTGCTAAAAGAAAATTCTATCTAAACAAAATATTTTTCAATTGCAGAATTCTACATTTAATACATGAAAAACTAACATGAAAATGAAAAAGATTTTAGCAATCGACGACAACGATATCAATCTTGAATTACTGAACCAACTAATTTCCAGACACTATCCATCATATCAATTTTTAAAAGCATTAGATGGTTACAAAGGGATTGAATTAGCCAAAACTGAAAAACCGGAATTAATACTACTTGATATTTTAATGCCGGGACTTAATGGTTATGAAGTTTGTGAAATACTAAAAAAAGAAAATACAACCCGCCATATTCCTGTTTTGATGATTTCAGCACTTGGAAGTAATCCTGCAGAGCGTACAAAAGGATTAAACTCGGGAGCCGATGCTTTCATCTCAAAACCATTTGTAACCAGCGAGTTACAGGCACAAATCAACGTAGCTCTTCGTATAAAATCGGTTGAAGACCTTTTGAGAAAACGAAACGAAAGTCTTGAGTTAAGCATAAAGTCTGAGACCGATAAATTTGTGCAAAAGGAAGAACGGTTTCATCAGATATCAGAACATGCCCGACAGTTTTACTGGGAAATCGACGAAAACGGTGATTTTGTTTACATCAGCCCGGTTGTTGAAACAATTTTACAACTAAAACCGCTCGACATTCTTGGTAAAATAAACTTTGCCCAACTATTCATGACCGACTCAGTCAACCGGCACATTACGATGCCGATGAACGAAGAATTCAG
>DPCJ01000030.1:9698-10394 GCA_003516705.1 Prolixibacteraceae bacterium
AGTAAAGCAATTGCCGAGTCACGGAGCCTGACCTACGATTTAAGTCCGCCTATTTTGTATGAACTCGGACTTGTACCTGCATTTAAATGGCGACTCGAAGTTCTTGAACAAAAAGAAAAAGTGAAAACACAGCTGATTGGTGAAGAAATAAACCTGAATGTAAAAAAGGAAATTGTAATTTTCATCTACCGGATTGTCAACGAACTGATTCAGAACGTGATTAAACATGCAAAGGCCACCGAGGTTTCGATTGAAATTACCCAGGTAAAACGAAAATACTACATTTCAGTTCGCGACAACGGAGCCGGATTTGACAGTAATAATCGTAAAATCATATCCGGAACCGGAGGATTCGGATTGTTAAGTATAAAAGAAAGAATTGAAAATTTCAAAGGACATTTTTTTATACATTCGGAACCGGGAAAAGGAACACTTGCTAAAATTGAAATACCTGAGATAAAATAAACAGCTAATGCTTAAACTATGAAAATAAAAGTACTGATTGCCGATGATCACCAACTTTTCAGGGAAGGAATTGCCAACCTGCTTTTTTCAGCTGAAAACATAGAAGTAATTGCTCAGGCCCAGGATGGTGCCGATGCAATTGAGAAGGCCAAACACTTTAAACCAGATGTTATTTTGCTTGATATTGCCATGCCCGTAATGAATGGGATTGAAGCAACAAAAAAATTGAAA
>DPCJ01000062.1 GCA_003516705.1 Prolixibacteraceae bacterium
ATTTTCTGTTTACTGCCTGGGACCGGCCGTTCAGGGTAACTTCCGAAGCTTACTACAAATACATGGACCGGCTGATACCTTACCAGATTGATAATGTGCGCATTCAATACCTGCCAGAACTTGAATCATACGGTTATGCAACAGGTATCGATACAAAAATAAATGGCGAATTTGTCAGCGGATTGCAATCGTGGACAAGCCTTTCGTTTATGTCAACCAAAGAAAATATTATTGACGACGGGCACGGCTGGATTCGGCGCCCCAGCGACCAGTGGATGAATTTCAGCCTTTTCTTTCAGGATTATCTGCCAGGAAATCCATCTTACAAAATGCAGCTCTCAGGATTTTACGGGGCTGGGCTACCAACCGGACCACCCAACGGTGAACCCTACCAGCGGGTTTATAAAGTGCCGCCGTACCGCCGTATCGATGTTGGCTTTTCGAAAGTGCTCATCAGTGAGGCAAACCCGCTGAACCGGGGATTTTTCAGCAATCTCAAAGATGCCTGGATTAGCCTTGAAGTTTTTAACCTGTTGAATATCAACAATACAATCTCTTACTATTGGGTTTCTAGCATGGAAGGTGACCAATTTGCCGTACCCAATTATCTTACAGGAAGAAGGATAAATCTGAAGCTGAATGTGAAGTTTTAATAAGTGAATGCAAGAATGCTACAATGCATGAATGAAATGGTGAACAGGTGAATGAGTGAATGGGGTTACAACAACCCGGAACTCAAAATTCTGAACGCAGAACTACAAACTCGAATCATTAAACTTTAAACTTTAAACTACTCTTTATGAAACTAACAATTTATAAAGTCGATGCTTTTGCAGAAAAGATTTTTGAGGGAAACCCGGCAGCTGTTATTCCATTGACAGAATGGCTTCCCGACCCGATTATGCAACAAATTGCTTTAGAAAACAACCTTTCCGAAACCGCCTTTTTTGTGCCGGTTGAATCGGGATTTCATCTTCGTTGGTTTACGCCAAAGGCCGAAGTTAAATTGTGCGGACATGCCACATTAGCAACTGCCCATGTGCTTTTTAAGCACCTTGGTTTTGCTGAAAACGAAATCCGGTTTGATTCGCTCAGCGGAATATTAAAAGTGCGTCGCGAAAACGAGCTGATTGTGCTCGATTTTCCGGCATCTTCGATTGCTGAAGTGGAAATGCCCGATGCTGTTGCAAAAGCTTTTAATATCAGTCCGAAAACTTGTTTGAAAGGACGAGATGACTTTATGCTTGTTTTTGATAACGAAGCGGAGGTTCTTTCTCTTCAGCCCGATTTTCAGCAGTTGGTCGAAGCAAAAACCAGAGGCGTGATTTGTACTTCAAAATCAGAAAATTACGACTTTGTTTCGCGTTTTTTTGCACCTGCCGTGGGCGTTAACGAAGATCCGGTTACAGGTTCGTCACACACGATGCTGATTCCGTTTTGGGCCGAAAAACTGAGAAAAAATGAAATGATTGCCAAACAGGTTTCTGCGCGCGGAGGAATTTTACATTGCAAATTAGCTGGCGACCGTGTTAAAATTGGAGGGAATGCCGTAACTTTCCTCACTGGTGAAATCACAATCTAAATAAGTTTGAAATGGAAATTCTGAATTTTGAGGAGAAAATAATTGCCATTTACGTTGAAAGCATCCGCCCACCTGTTGAAGTGCGTAAAAGTGTTGATTTGGGGTATTTTTTCAGCGAAAAGGAAGTTGTGCTGTTTGAAATCAGGCCGCAATGGAACAACGAAACCCAACTGAACCACTACCCTTTTGTAAAGGCAAAATATATTAAAGCACACAAACACTGGAAAATATACTGGATGAGTGCCACAGACAAATGGGAATTGTATAAACCAATGCCAACCGTCCGCGACCTGGCTGAATTTGTGGAGGTTGTGGAAGACGACGAAATGGGGTGTTTCAGAGGCTGACTTAATCCACCACCGTCTTCATAATCCGCTCTTTTACAAGATCATTCAACTCCTCCGGTTTTAAGTTTTCGGGATAAATGGCAGGCAAAAATTCAACAGTAATCTTCTCCCCTCTTTTGATGCGTTTTTGCCCTGATGACATCGCTTTGTAGGCTCCTGAAATAGCAATCGGTACCACCGGGATATTCAGTTCGGTACTTAAAATGGCGTATGTTTTTTTGAAATCGCCCATTTCACCGGTTTTTGTGCGGGTGCCTTCCGGAAAAATCAGGATTTTTTTGCCCTGTTTAACCACTTCAGCCATTTTTTGAATGGAGTATTTCAAATCATTGGTTAAATCCATCACAATAATATTGGTGCGACTGGCCAAATACCTGCGGATTGGACCGTTAACATGGTCTTTTTTGGCGTACGAATAGGTTTCTTTCAACACTTCTTTATCAAGATAAGAAAGTACCAGAAATGCATCAAGTTTGCTTTGATGGTTGGGTGCAAAAAAACAAGGGCCTTCCGGAATATTCTCCAACCCTTTTACTTCGTATTTGAAAAAGAGATTAAAAATACGACGCACTGATTTTACAATCGGACCCAGAAGAAACGATGTTTTTGGCAGAATTACTTCCTGTCCCTCTTTTAAATCGCCGCTCCACGAAGTTTTCTCTTCCGTTTTATGAAACAATTTGTTGGCCTGAATATGCTCCGCAATCTTTTTCACCGATGGGAATTTCAGCAGCTGTTCTTCGTTAAAATTAATCCCGAAAGTTTTTTCGATGTAATCAATCAGACTTAGTTTGCCGATTGAATCCATCGAGATATCAAAAACGAGGTGATGGTCGGGCAAAACATCCATATCCACCTGAGTTTCGATAAACGATTTAATCGCATGATATTCTGTGGTTTCAGGTTCTTCAGAAGTTGACTTTTTACTTTCAGGCTGTTCAACCAGTTCGGCTAATTTAAACCGCTGAAGTTTTGCCAGGCGGGTTCGCGGAAGCTCAGATTTTACCAGTGTAAACTGCATAATCCGTTTGTAGGAACTCATTTCAGCATTAAAAGGCGTAATCACCAGATCGCGGAAATACTGGTTAAAATCGACAACTCCATTTTCAGAAAGAAAACTTAAATCAGGATGAATTACCGCATGTAATATTTCGTTGTGAAGAAAAACACCGGCTTCTTTAATTGCAGGTGAAAACCCAGCCAGTTTGTTTTCAATTTCAACAGGGTTAACGTTTTTCCCGTTTGGAAGAATAATAATCTCTTTTTTACGTCCGGTGATGTACAAAAATCCATCTTTGTCGAGATGCCCCAAATCGCCGGTATGCAACCAGCCATCTTTTATTACTTCGGCGGTTTCTTCAGGGCGGTTGTAGTAGCCTTTCATGATGCTGGGGCCTTTGGCAACAATTTCACCATCGCGAATTTCAACTTTTAAACCCGGCAACGCTTCGCCCGTTGAACCGATTTTTACCCTGCCTGGACGTGGAAATGTAATCATCGGCGCAGCTTCGGTCATGCCAAAACCTTCGAGAATATCAAAACCAAGGTTATAAAAGAAATGGCCAACTTCCTTGTTCAGAGCTGCTCCACCGGCAATCATAAATTGCAGATGCCCGCCAAAACTCTTATGGACTTTTCCGAAAACCATTTTCCCCAGTTTGCGGTTTTTGGTTTTCATTACCAGCTTCAGTAAAATCCTACCCACCGGACTTTTATCGATTTTTGCTTTAAT
>DPCJ01000092.1 GCA_003516705.1 Prolixibacteraceae bacterium
GAAACTTCATCGGCCAGATTACCCAATCTGGCAGCACCTTCGGCAATTTTTTCATCAATTTCAACTGCTTTCTCTTCCAGTTTTTCTTTTACTTCTGCTACTTTTTCCTCAACAGAATCGAAAAACTCAGCTATCCGGCTTTTTTCTTCCTTTTCAGGCTCAGATTGCTCTTCACCAGTAACTTCTTCAGCCGTTATTTCAGATTCGGCATTATCAGTCTCAGCTACAGCTGGTTTCTTTTTTGTTGTTTTTTTTGCCTTCTCCGGACTTTCGTCCGTTACGTCCGCATCGTTCTCAGCCGATTCAACTGCCTGCCCTTCTTCGGGGGCAATTGCATTTTTTTCCAACTCTTCAGAGTTTTTCAGATCTTTAGATTTCATGAGCATAATTTTAAAACCACTACAAATGGTGTGCGTTAATTTTTTTTTAGCGCTACGAAAATATACATTACGCCCTAATAGTCAAAGTTTTTGGGGTAAAATATCAGTGTTTACAGATATTAAAGACTACTTTTTGGGATAAAACAGGTAATATACAAAACCTGATGCCATAATTAAATCGCTGTTAGCCAATTACTTTACGATAGATATGTTTTGTAACAGTGTTGAACAACAGCTGTAATAACTTCATTTACAGTTAAAAACATAACTTTTGTTATATTTTGATGAATTCGGTTTAAGTAAATTGTGAACCTAAACAGGAGAGCAGAAATACAGCGTAGTGCTGACTTCTATGCAACCAATTTAAATTTATTATGATGGGGTAAAAATTTTCTTTTTAAGTAACCAGAATTCGTGCAGGAGCCAAATGGCAGAAGCCATTCTACGGAGTTTTGATAAAAATCTGGAAATTTATTCAGCAGGGATTGATCCTGTTGATCACATAAGTCCGGTGGCCATTGAAGTTCTTGGTGAAGCCGGAATTAAACTTAATCCCAGTGTTCCACAGCATTATTCTAAATTTGTTCACCTTGAATTTGATTATTTGATAACCGTTGGTGATGGCACCAACGAAAATCTGAAAATTCCGGAAGTTATTAAATACAAACGCAAAATGCATCTTGGTTTTCGAAATCCATACAGGCATTTTAAAGACCGAAATGAATTAAAAGAAAAGTGCGCCGAAATTCGTGATGAAATTTACAGCGAACTTGGGTATTTTTACGAAAGGATTATCAGAAAAGAATCAGCGGACCTCAACTCATAATTTTTTCAATTTCTTCAGCTGTCACCGGTACTCGTTCACCGAGGATGTGGCCACCCGTTTCAGTAACCAGAATATCATCTTCAATACGGATTCCACCAAAACCACGGTATTCATTTACCTTTTCAAAATTGATAAAATCGGTATTTATTTTTTCTGATTGCCATTTGTCGATTAATGCCGGAATAAAATAAATGCCTGGTTCGTTGGTAATTACAAATCCAGGTTGCAGTCTTCTTCCCAGGCGCAAATATCCTGTTCCGAATTGTTTTACAGGTTGAATTTCTTCGTCGAAGCCAACATGAATCTGGCCGAGGTCTTCCATGTCGTGAACATCGAGCCCCATCATATGACCAAGTCCGTGCGGGAAGAACAGTGCGTGAGCACCGTTTTTCACAGCTTCGTCAACGTCGCCTTTCATTAAACCTAAATTTTTTAATCCGGTTGCAATCACTTTTGCCACTTCCAAATGAACCGAAAGATAGGTAACGCCTGGTTTTACAAGTCTTGTGGCAGTATTGTTGGCAGCAAGTACTATTTCATAAATCTCGCGTTGTTTTGTGGTGAATTTTCCACCAACCGGCGTGGTACGGGTGAAGTCGCTGGCATAATGCAGCGCTGATTCAGCGCCGGCATCAGTAATCAAAAGGCGACCTTTTTCCAGAAATTGCGAATGATTATGGTTGTGTAACGTCTCTCCATTTTGTGACAGAATAATCGGAAATGCAGTCATTCCTCCCCCGCTCATGGCAATTCCTTCAATGGTACCGGCAATGCGCTGTTCCCACTCGCCAGGGTGCGCCATTTTCATGGCAGTTACGTGCATTTGGTAACCAACGGCACAAGCTTTTTCAATTTCGGCAATTTCGCCAGCATCTTTTATCGAACGCAGCCATACTATTGCTTTTATCAGCGGCAGCGAAGCTTTTTCTGCAACCTGACTTACTGGAATACCAAGTAATTCGTGTATAAA
Organism: Prolixibacteraceae bacterium; assembly: GCA_003516705.1. GTDB lineage: Bacteria > Bacteroidota > Bacteroidia > Bacteroidales > Prolixibacteraceae > Draconibacterium. Next base: position 2,177 of record DPCJ01000092.1, read on the forward strand.
AATTTTGTTTTCGCCGCGGTAAGGTGGAAGATAATGAATGGTTCTGCCCTGCTTTTTTGCTTTTTCAATTGATTCAGCAAAAGCAGCGTAAGGCAAACAGTTACTAACCCCAACCTTTTCTGCTTTGTCTTTTAGCAAAATCTGAGGTCCCATCCAGATAATATCAGCTATGGTTGCATCATCACCAAAGAGAAAATCTTCACCGCTGTCGAAGTCGATAACTGCAGCCAACCCAGGAAAATCAAGCCCGAAGAAATACAGAAAATTGCTATCCTGACGGAAATGGTAAGTATTGTCGGGATAATTCATTGGAGATTCGTTGTTCCCCTGAAATATGGCAATACCCTTTAACGCCTTGCTTTTTAACAAATTTCTTCTTCCGGTATAAGTTGCAGCTGAAAACATATTAATTCAATTTTAGTGTTTGCGCAAATATAATTAAACGGGTACCACAGAAACTGATATTTATCTTTTAAATCGTAAAAATGTTTTTCTTCAGAACAGCCTTATTTACATGGTTAGTATCAGCAACCGCTTATCAATTCTAAATTACAGGTTATGTAAAACAAAATATTACTGATTTTCGTAAGCTAAAAAAAAAATCGAAAATCATGAGCAGTAATTTACTCTTAAAATACCTGAACAAACGGTTATCTGAAAACGAAACACACAATAATATGCACGTTTCAGCTTCGAAACCAGTAATTACTATCTCGCGTGAGGTTGGCTGCAACGGAGTTAAACTGGCAAATTTACTTGCCGAAAGTTTAAACCTGAAAAATCATCTGGTGCATTGGCGGGTGATAAGCAAAGAAGTTTTCTTTGAAAGTGCCAAAGAGTTGAATATGAATCCGGAACAAATAAGAAGGACCCTGAATCAACGTGAAAAGTTCACTTTTGAGGAGATAATAAAGGCTTTTAACGACAAACGATACAAAAGTGAGCAAACCATTGCCAAAACCACACGCGAGGTGATTCATCATTTTGCCACCGATGGCTATTGCATTATTGTTGGCCGCGCAGGAAATATTATTGCTAAAGACATTAAGACTGCGCTGCATATCAGATTAATTGCGCCTCTTGAATACAGGATAAAAACCATTATGGAAAATAATCAGCTTACGCGTGAAAAGGCAATTGATTTTATTCGGGAAGTTGAAGAAGAGCGTGTTGCTTTCAGGGAAACAATTTTTGGTGATAAAATACACGAGGAAATGTTTGATATGATTTTAAACCGTGATTCGTTTAGTAATGAGGCAATGATTGAAATGATTGAGTTTGCAGCAAAAAAGAAAGGGATTTTCAGCTGATCAGAATCTTGTTTTTTTGTTTTATAAACTATACAAAACGGCGGTATCAACTCAATGATAACCGCCGTTTCACTCATAGAAATTTCTTTATAATCAACCTGTAATTTTTGCCGGCAATCCTTTTACTTTAATGGGTTTTAAACTGTCGGGTTTTATTTCGAACATGTCGTTGGGTGTAAGCCCGCATTCCTGAATCATTTCAATGCAATATTCAAGTTTTCCGAGTTCGCGACTGGTATTGTTGGTGCCGAAAGTAAATTTTACCCCGGCCTCTTTTGCCATTTTTATCATTTCTGCTTTGGGTGTTTTGTAACGGGCATTAATTTCGAGTGCAATGCCATTTTCGGCAAGTACCTTTACTACCTTTGCCATTCGTTCTTTTGTCCACAATTGGTCGTATTCTTCCATTAACGATGTGGGCAAAACAGTTGGATTTACATAAATATCAACGGGTTCCTGCGAGAAAATGGCTTCGATTTTTGAAACAAGATCGTCCATAAATTGCTGTTTGTCGTCCACCCAAACTTCTTCGGGAATCCAGATTCTGTTTCTCCTCCCTTTTTTATCGGTAAATGTCATGGCATCGGTAAAAACATAATCGAATTTTGCCACAGCTTCGGGCGAAAACAAGGTAACCCATTCACGGCCTTCGGCCTGCATCCCTTTAAAAGTGGGGCTTCCAGCCACGCTATCGATATAAGCATACAACGTTGAATCATTTGTTACCGGAAATTTTAACCCGCAATTGGGTGCAATTCCATAGTTAATTCCAACAGTCTGTGAATTTTGCACCACCTCTTGAATCGTCAGACCACCTTTCAGGTGAACATGATAATCGATAAGCGGAAAACCGGGCTGAGCAAGTTTTGTGGCAACTGTATCCCATGCTTCGTCGGGTACAGCTGTTTTTGTTCCGGCAGGGAGTTCTTTTACCCTGATGTTTTTAAAATAGACAGTACTTTTTGGGTCGTGGGCCTGCAATGCAAATGTGCCGCGGCCAAGTTTCAGGCCTTCGCCACCCTCCCATCGCCAGGGATTCTCGGGCTGAATGTATTCGTTCACCTTTACATCGTTTACAAAAACCTCAATCATGTTTTCCTCCACTTTCACCCGCATTTTGAACCATTCGTTGTCTTTTGTAAACGGGTAATAAATGTTGCGGATACTGTAAATGCTACCGGTTTTTTTACGCTCTTTATAGTCTCCGGTGCCTTCGTATGAATTATTTACCTGAATTTCATAACCCGCAGCCGGCCAGCCGTCGGCCTGGTATTTGGTGTGAATAAAAATCCCGGAGTTTGAATGTTCAAGTGTTTTTACTTCGGTTTCAAACTCAAAATTTTTGAAATCACCATCGTAAAAAAGATGACTACGTTCGCCCGAACATTTAATTGCACCATCTTCGACGGTGATGCTCGTCGGATTTTCTGCAGCGACTTTCCAGCCATCGAGGTCGGTTCCGTTAAAAATTACCTCCCATTCGCCGGTGGGTTTGTTTTGGCATGAAACAAATACCAATAGAAAAATTAATGAATAGAGAAATTTTTTCATATTAATTGGTTTAGATTGTTAAAACAATAACTCAAAACTAATGGTTTTGATTGAATATTTGGCAGTACAATAAAAAGCAGCAAAAAAAAAGTCCGCTGCAACTGAAAAATCAGGCAAGCGGACTTTAATTATTTAACCACTATCAACTTTCAGTTGTTTCTGACTTTGTGTACTTCAGCTTCGTGCCCGTGTCCTTTTTCAGCTGTTTCTTTTAGCACTTTGTCATAATCGGCCTTCGAAATTTTTTCGGCTTTGTAACCCTTTTTTTCAATGGCTTTTGCAAACCCTTCGTCGGTGTTTTTTCCAGCTTTGTATTCAATGTAAATGGTATTCGACGAATGGTCAATCTTCAAATCTTTCACCCCTTTTTCAAATTTCAGGTGTTCGGTAATTGTTTTCTCACAGTTGGCGCAATCCATATCCGATTTAAAACAAACTACCTTGTTTTCAGTTTTTTGTGCCGAAAGATTTCCGAAGGTTAAGAGAATTAACCCGATGATAAATGTTAGCTTCTTCATATTCGTAACTTTTTAATTTTCTCCTCAATTGTAATTCAGATTAAACCGAACACCCAGATAAATTTTCCTGCCAACCACAGGTCCCCAGATGTTGGTGGCATCAAAGCCGGCTGCCCAGGGATTATCTGCTCCTTCAACCGGATTCGACTGTTTGAAGTTTGTCAGGTTTTCGGCTCCCAGATAAATATTCCAATGCCTGAAATATTTGGTCACCTGTGCATTCATTAATGTAAAAGGTTTAAATTCAAAATAATCACCCGACATATCAACCAGATTCATCCAATCTTCGTAAGGTCGTGGAATGCGGCCTCCCCCGTTAAGTTGTACGGTGTAATCGAACATCCATTTCTTCAGGTTGGTGGTGTAATTCAGGTTTATCAACCCTTTGTAACGGCTGTTCAGCGGGTATTCTTTTAATTCGCCATTGACAGTTTGTTTTGTGTCGTTCCAGCGATAAGCCAGCAAAACATCGAGCCTTTCAACAGGTTGAAAACGAACATCGAACTGCAAATTGTCGGCGTATGATTTTCCGTCGAGTGGCATTAATGCTATTAGTGTGGTTGAATACTCGCGGTTTACCACCAACTGCGACTGAAAGTCGGTTCTGAAATATTCGGCATTAATTTGCATTGGCCGACCCAAAACCGTGTAATCCTGAACCAGACTGATTCCGTAATTCCAGGCTTCTTCCTGCATTGCATTTTTATCAAAAACCAGTTGACGGTAACCTGCAAGCAGGTAGTAATTTTCCGAAACCACATTGGCAGTTCTGTAGCCTTTTCCGGCGTTGGCACGCACAGTAAAGTGGTCGTTCATTTTATACCTGAAGTGCATACGCGGTGTAAAAAAAGTGCCGAAGATATTATGAAAATCAACTCTGGCTCCCGCCATAAAAGTTAAATTCTCAGTTGGTTTCAGCGTGTATTCTGAAAATAATCCGGGAACATTTTCAACACGGTCAAGCAGCTGATTATAAATCGACTCTGTAAAATTATCGTGTATAAAACTGGCGCCGGCATTTAAACTGTGTACAGCATCCTCGTCGAGATCGCGGGTAAATATCAGACTTCCATAAAAACGGGTTTCCGAAGCATCGTAATTTGTTGTGCCAAAATAAGCGTCGGTTTTGTGCCCTGCAAAATTGGAAAGAAATGCCAGTGCTGTTCGCTGATCTTTAGAAACAATCCCGGTTTTCAGGTAACCCGAAACACGGTTGGTTTTGATATTGATCCCGTAAGGGCCGCCAACTGCGGGTGTCATATCTTTTTCAACATCCATCTGACCTCCCAGCCTGTCTTCCATCAACACATTTACGCCCACCTGTGTCATAAAACCTTTGTAGTTGGTAAATTTCCAACGGTTCGAAAACTGCAACTGGGTTGAAAGCGGATCATCCAAAAAACCATCGCCGTTTTCATCGTTTCGCATCGACTGTCCCGAGGCATGAACCAACAGCCCGGTGGTAACCATATCTTTGTAAACTTTCAGATTTGTATTGCCGTTAAACTCAAGCCTGCCGTGGGCGTTAGCGTACCCGTTCAGAAATATTTTTTCGCCTGAATCGGGTTTCTTTATTTCGGCATTAATTTGACCGGCAACCGACTCGTAACCACTCAAAACCGAAGAAGCACCTTTCGAAACCTGAATCGATTCCATCCACGGGCCGGGTATATAATTCAATCCGAAAGTGGTTGCCAAACCACGCAAATCGGGAATGTTTTCGACCATCAACTGGGAATAAACTCCGTCTAATCCCAGTAACCTGATTTGCTTGGCTCCGGTAACAGCATCGCTGTAATTTACATCAACTGATGGATTTGTTTCGAAGCTTTCGGCCAGGTTGCAACAAGCTGCCTTGTGCAGTTCGGCACTCCCAATGCGCTCCATTTTAATGGTTTCGATGGCCGAAATGTAAGTACCGCGGTCTTTTTGCACTACAGTAACTTCTTCTAATTCGAGGTTGGGTTCAAGCACAATTTTCAGTGCTTCTTCGGGATTGTCAATATGAATTGTTTTTGTTTCGTAACCCACAAAACTTACCATCAGCATGTGCTGATTGCTTCCTTTTTTCAGGGTAAATTCGCCGTTGCTCCCTGTAACAGCGCCCTGATTTGTTCCCTGCCAGTACACATTCACCCCCGGCAAAGGTTGCTCACCGTTTTTTTCGTTGCCATACACCACACCTTTTAAAGTTTGCGCATGACTGAAAAACGGCAAAATCATAAATAAAATAAATAAGTATCTCATGATTGCTTAAGATTATAAGATTGAAAAATGAATTTTCAACGGGTGGTTAACACCTGAACTCTTAAGCTAATGTAGGGATTTTAAGCTGGTGAATCTGAATAAGAAAATCGAATGAAGTCTGAGTGAGCGGAGGCGGACCTGTATTTACCGGAAGCTTTGTTTCCTTTTCTGTTTCAAAAAGAATTTCAGCAATCAAACAGGTAAAAACAGCCTTTATTTCCAAAGATTGTACTTTAACAAAAAGCACATCTTCGTTAACTACAGGATCGATAAGCTTGAAAAAATAAGCCTCCGGCGACTGACAGCCACAATTTTTTTCGGTAGTGGAACATTCGTGACATTCATGTGCACAGCATGCAACAGTACTGTTTTCTTCGGTATGTGTGTGGTGCTTATGAATTTGTGTATCACACGTTTCGGGAGTTATATATACGCTAACCTGCTCATTTTCAAAACATGAACAGTTGGTTTTATAAACAACAATGCCGGTTGAGGAGATGAAATAAATGATCCCCGTAATCACAAGCAATATTTGTTTTCCAAACGTCATGCTGCAAATATAACAGAATAAAGTACTTGAGGGTTGTTAATGAAAAGTTAAAAGAAAGACGGGAGACCGAAGCCTGAAGTCTGCATAAGAAAATGCATAAATGCGTGAATGCGAAAATGCATGAATAGAATCAAGAATCAATTTCAAATCCCAAATTTCAATATCCAGAATCCAGTATCGTTTAATCCCGTCCGACCACCTGCCCGATTGAGTCATTCCCGCCAGAACTGCATGTCGGATGGGCGGGCAGAATCAATTCCAATTATTCTCCGTCAATCTCCATCTATCTCTGCTTTTTCGAGTTTCAAACTTCCTACCGTCGTGTTCTTCTCCATTCATGCATTCAAGCATTCAAGCATTTTTTCCTCCTTCACCATTTCCACACGCCCTGTTCAAATACGATGTCACGCGGGATGCCGGCTTGTGCAATGCGGTCGAGGTCGCTTTGTAATTCTGGTCTGATGATTCCTTGTTCCTGAATTAATTTTGTAGCGGTTGTATAATCTCCGTCACCCTGAATTTTTAGAATCAGGCCTGAAGAAATGAGCATGGCTTCCTGCATTTTTTCAAAGTTTACACGGTAAGTGCCTGAAATACTGTCGCGTTCGAAAGCGCCAAAATCCTGGAAGAAGTTAAACCGCATCATGTTGGCTTTGCCGTGTGCGCTGGCTGCCCCAAAACGAACTGAACGGAAAATACCTGCCATAAAAGTCACGTAATTCTCCATCATTTCCTTTTGCCCGAGTTCTCCCATTTGGTTAAGCTGGTAAACACACCACAAACCCAGAATGTCTGCTTTGCCTTCTTCTATGGATGTATAGCTATCTTTCAGCGCCTCCCGAACAGTAGAAGTTTTGTTTACTGTATTTCCTAATCCAAGTCCATGAGCCACTTCGTGAAACATGGTGTTTTCGAAAAAGGCATCAAATTTAATGTATTGCCGCTGGTCTTCTGCAATCAGCAAATCGGCAATCGGAACAACTATCTTTTCAAATTTTGCCTGCATCGAGTTTTTCAACTGCAATTTACGGCTGCCCTTGTCAGCGCGCACGCGCTCATCATTCGGCAGGTTGATGGCAATAGTTTTGCTTCCGGCATTGCAGTCGCCGGCATAATAAATGGCATCGTACACATTCATGTCAGAGTCGATGCCCGGAGTTTCATTTTTATATTCCTGTGTACAAGGCAAATTCTTTTGTAATTCGGGCAAAAGAACGGCGAACCGTTCCAGCTTTTTGCTCCATTCAATATCTTTTACCAGAATGTAAGCTTCGTAAGAAGTTTTGTAGCCAAACAACTGGTCTTCATAACTTTCAATCGGTCCAACAACAAAATCGAGCGTACTGTTTTTCATCTCCATCCAGGCAACATCACTTTCGTAATACTCGTCGGAGAGTAACGCTTTTGCCCGTTTTTCGAGATAATTTTTAAAGCCCGGTTCATCAGCCAATGCCGCGGCCTGACTTATTAAACTGGCAATCTTTTCAACCTTCTCAGCATATTCTTTGTGATAGGGAACCGAAACGAGTTGTTTGTTTTCGTTTCTTCTGATAACTGTGTAAGGGCTTGTTTTTGAACTATCAGCCCAAGCTTCAAACTCTTCCTTTGTCATGTCGGCCGGATAAAACCGGGCACCGGCAGGCTTTTCGCCAAATCCTGTAATAAAAGGTTGATTGTCGTTGAGGCGTTCCCACGGACCGTAATTTATCAGTATAAATTTCTTTGTAAACCCGTCATAGTTTCCGGCAAGTAATGAATCTTTGTTTCCGTAAGCCTGCATCCAGTACAAATCGTCGATGAGTTCTGATGCTTCGAGCAGCAGGGGTAAAATTTGTTTTTCCTTTGCTGTCAATACATTAAAATCTGTCGTTAACGCAAACGGCACAAATTCATTAGCCTGTTTCTCAATTTCCTTATTAGCCTCCATTTTGTTTTCATTTTTTGTTCCTGTGTTGCAAGCCACAAACAAGGCTGCAATAATAGCAGTTAATAAAAGATTTTTCATTGTTGTCCAGTTTTTTCGAATTTGGTACAAATCTAATGATTGTAAATTCAGAAAAGAATATGTTTATCAGTATTTTAAACGGAAAAAGGGCAGCTCAATAGCCGCCCTTTTAAATGTTAACCCCCAAACACACAATTGGCCAGATTTGGCCAATGCGTATCAAAGATAAAAAATAGTACAGAAATAAAAAACAGATAGACACGAAAATTTTGCTCTCCAGGAATAAAAAAAATAGCATCTGTTGTGTATCCTGCTCAATTACTGATTCTTTCAGACAGCGTTATTATTTGTCAATGCTGATGGTAGAAAACCCGGAAATGGGGACTATTATTGTGGAAATGAATTTTCAGGGTTATCCTTTCGTGTGTAATACCCTTTCTCCTCCTTTGCACCAAAATTATCTCCCCTATCGTGAAACTTTATTTTATAATTTCTAATTGATGGTTTTCTTGTTTCACTTGTTATTATGAAAATGCAAAAAGCCTGATTACTCAGGCTTTACATATCTGGTACCCCGGACGGGATTCGAACCCA
>DPCJ01000181.1 GCA_003516705.1 Prolixibacteraceae bacterium
ATTAGCGCTGAGTTAAAGTCACTCCCAACGATTTCTTCGTTGAACCAGACTTCGTCACCCGCTCCGATACCCGCGTTAACCCATGGGTCGCCGAAGTTAGGCAGGTAACTATAGCAGGTAGCTAAAAATCTCTCAGCCGATGCTTTATCAACAAAGGCATCGTCAATAGTGGCCACATTGTCAGGAACTACATCAAGATAGTTGTCGCATGAAAATGCACTGAACAAAACTATTAATGCAGCTATTTTTAATTCTATTTTTTTCATTTTTTTCATCTTTTAAGGTTTAAAATGAAATCTGAACACCAATATTAACTACGCGTTGCACCGGATATCCCAGTCCATTTCCACCCATTTCAGGATCCCATAATTTGAATTTGCTGAATGTAAGTAAGTTGGTTCCGCTTAAGTAAATACGGGCATTTTCGAGGTTGATTTTCTTAATAATATTCTCCGGAACCGTATAACCAAATTCGGCAGATTTTAAACGAAGGAATGAACCGTCCTGCATAAACCAGGTATTTCTTGCAGTATTATTGGGCTCTGAAGAATCAGACAGCCTAGGCCACAATGCATAAATGTCGCGATTTGCTTCTGACCAGTGGCTGTCAGCATACGCTTTTAACAATGCATTATTTTTTTCATAACTGCCAAACGGGTCATTTCCACCATAATTGTAGTTTACAAATGGTGCAGTTGCATTTGCGTCAATCCAAAAAGAAGAACGGGCTGATCCCTGGAAGAATACAGAAACATCAAACCCTTTCCATCCTGATGAAACACCAAAACCATAGATTATCTCGGGAGTTGTAGGGTATCCGATTGGAACGCGGTCGAGTGATGTGATTTTATCGTCGCCATTGATGTCGCGGTATTTAATATCGCCGCCTCTTACCACACCGCCTCCAAAAGTTTGTTCAGGAGAGTTTTGTACTTCCCAGTCATCGACAAACAAGCGTTCGGCAATATANNGTTGATGCCTGCAACCCAAAAGTTGAGAATGCAAGACGGTCCATTAAAATATTGGTTCGGTATTCACTGAAAACATCGGCCTGAATTTCAAGTTTGTCCCATAACCCGAGTTCGATACCGATATTTGCTTTTTGTGCAGTTTCCCAGGTAATCAGGTCATTGGCATAGCGTGAGATTGAAACACCGTTTACAGTATAACCGCGATCGGTACCCCAGCTATANNGTGGATTTAACTCCCTGCATAAAACCTTCGTTCGAAATAAACCAGGCTGCTCCTGCCGATGGGAAAAATCCAAAGCGTTCTTTCTTTGAAAATCGCTCAGTCCCGTTGTATCCGAAGTTAAATTCGGCAAAATACCTGCTGTCGAAAGAGTAGGTAAAACGACCGGACAATCCGAGATTCCTGCTCGGAAGTGATGCCTGTAAGGAACCTTCGTTCCCTGATAAATATTGACGCATGATTCCAACAAGTAATCCGCTTACTCCATGTTTTTCAGCATAGGTTTGATCATAAGTTACAGCAGCTTCAGAGTAGAACGAAGATGAAACAGTCTTGTTTCCTTCCTGGTAGTCGAGTGATGTTCTTGCCTGGTTGGCATTTAAAACAGTGAGTTGGTATTCATCACTTTTGGGATCGTAATCAGAAACTTCGTAGTAAAATGGATTGTAGGAACGAACAACATCGAAAAAAGCGTTTCGGGTTGTGTTTCCAAGAACTCTGGCACGAAGTCCTTCAGTTACAAATGAAAGGTCCTGTTTTAATTCAAACTGTGCAAGCATCAGTGATTCACTGTATTCTTTGTATCCGCGAACCAATTCAGCATATGGGTTAATATAGTTGGCATTGCCATAATTCCCGAACAGAATATGTTGTGTGTTGATGTGAGAAGCATCAGGTTCATAAACTGCCGGAAATAGTGCAGGATTTGAGCGCATTATTGCCCTGTACATATCCTCTCCCCCCCGAATCGGGCCGCGATAATCATCAAATGTGCCATGTACCCTGACTACAGCTTCAGTACTATTGGTTACATTAATATTGATGTTTGAGCGGATCAAATATCGCTTAAGATCGATATTGCTGTTAAAAGAGTTGCGTTTGTCAACGTCAAGAATACCATTGTCTTTTGATGCAGAAGCAGCAATGTAATATCGGGCAACTTTTCCTCCTCCCGACATATTGAGGTTCAAACGTTGGTTCATTGCATGGTCTTTCAATAATGCATCCTGCCAATTGGTTTGAGGATACACGTTAGGATTTTTGCCGAGAATTGTATTGTCGATTTTGCTTTGCGAGTAAGGCAAAAAGCCAAGAGGATCTCTTGTACGAACCGCTTCGTTGTGCAACTGCATATAGGTGATTGGGTCGGCAAACTCGATATTCTGAGTTGGCTGAGACATAGAATTTTCAAGCCTTATACTAACTTTTGCCTTTCCTTCACGTCCTTCCTTGGTTGTCACCAGAATTACTCCATTTGCTCCGCGGGCCCCGTATAGTGCTGTTGCTGTGGCATCTTTCATTATCGAAAATGCTGCAATATCATCAGGGTGAAGTCTTGAAAGGTCAGTTGCCGAAAGTTCGATTCCATCAATCAGAATCAGCGGGTCTTTTTTATATCCGAAAGTGGTAACACCCCTTATAAAAAACTGTGCATTGTCTTGTCCGGGTTCACCACTTCTCTGATAAGATATTACACCAGACATGCG
>DPCJ01000087.1:0-1198 GCA_003516705.1 Prolixibacteraceae bacterium
CTTGTTGAATCGGCTTGAAAATATAAACTGATAATACATCCCCGGAAATTAATACTTCCGGGGTTTTTAATTTTTATACATTGTGAAGATCCTTGTAATTCGTTTAAGTTCAATTGGTGATATTGTTTTAACCTCGCCGGTGGTGCGTTGTGTAAAAGAACAGCTTCCGAATACAGAGATTCATTTTGTTACCAAGCCACAATACACCAGTATTGTAAAATCAAATCCCTACGTTGATAAGGTTCATATCTTCGACGAAAACCTCGGCGAAATTATCAGCAAACTTCAAAATGAACAATTCACTTACATCATTGATCTACATCACAATTACAGAAGTACACGGATAAAACAAGCGATAAATGCTCCCAGTTTCTCAGTTAATAAACTGAATTTGAAAAAGCTTCTGCTGGTTTGGATGAAAATTAACCAAATGCCCCATAAACATATGGTTGACAGAAATATGGAAACTGTGTNNCCTGTAATTCTGCTTGGTGGAAAAAGTGAATTTGACGATGGTGAAAAGATCCTTTCCCAATCCAAAGGAAATGTACTTAATTTTGCCGGAAAAATTAACCTGAACCAGTCAGCATCTCTGGTACGCAATGCCAATGTTGTTTTAACCAACGATACAGGATTAATGCATATTGCAGCAGCATTTAAAAAGAAAATCCTCACTTTCTGGGGAAATACTGTCCCCGATTTTGGAATGGTTCCGTATCAACCACATCCCGATTCTTTTAATATTGAAGTTAAAGAACTTAAATGCAGGCCCTGCTCAAAACTAGGTTATACAAAATGCCCGCGTAAACATTTTAAATGTATGAATGAAATAGACACCGGCGTGGCACTGCGTTGGATTGACAAGAATTTTCATCAATAAAAAAGGCAGTTGCATCTAATACAACTGCCTTTCATAATTTAAACCAACAGGTTATTATTTAACTGCAACTTCGTAATTATAACTATTACTTTCAGTCGAAAGAACCACCTCGTATGAACCTTTAGGAAGTTTTGTCATGTTCAAACCGTGTTGAACATTAAATTCATCATTAAAATCTCTGGCATACAACTCATTTCTGTTCTCATCATAAATATGAAGTGAAGTATTTTCACCAGCAAAATTCAGATAAGTCATTTTCAGTTCATTTTCATTAAAGAAGAAGAAAGGTTCCAGCATTTTCTTTTCTTCAATCATTCT
>DPCJ01000087.1:1360-6200 GCA_003516705.1 Prolixibacteraceae bacterium
GTATCAAAAAAATGATATTCAATTAACAGATAATCAACAATTACTTAAAATGTTAAATAATTGTAAACCACACAAATAACAACAAAAATCATCTTTAAATAATTGATTATTAACTGGTAGGAACTGGTTGGGTAGAATAAAAAAGAAAAGAGCATCTTTGATTCATTGAATTAACATTCTGATAATTTTTTGCCACCTCCCCCCCAATTTTGAATACGATTCGAGGTGCAGGCTAAGACAGTTTTAAAAAACCTAACTAATTGAATTGTTCATTTTTTTTTAATTTAGAACCTTCAATAAAACTAAAATCGATGGAAAGAAATTCACTTGCAGGGCTGTTTACAAAGTCATTTGATAAACACTGGGATAACCTAGTTTTTTCTGACTACGAGGGAAATACTCTGAAATACAGCGATGTGGCAAACATCGTGATGTCTCTTCAACTGTTTTATCAGTTACACGGGTTGCAACGAGGTGATAAAATTGCTGTTTTAGGCAGAAACTCAGCCAACTGGGGAGTTACATTCCTTTCTGCTGTTTCGTCAGGGCTTGTAATTGTGCCAGTGCTACCCGATTTTAACAAAACTGACATCAACCATATTATCAACCATTCAGAATCGAAAATTCTCATCGCCGCCAAATCTCTTGCCGATCAGGTTGATTTTGACTCATTACCGTTATTGCAAACAGTATTATTTCTCGAAGATTTCAATCTGGCCCGGGCAAAAGACACCAATACCCAATACAAGATTAATGATGCATTTAACTATCACAAAGAAAATAAGTTGAGTAAATCGTCGTTCTCATTTTTTGAATGGCAACCTGAAGATGCCTGTATAATTTCATATACATCAGGCACCTCAGGATTTACAAAAGGTGTACTTATTCCTGAACGAAGTCTGGTCTCGAATATCGTTTACGCCCAACAACACATGCCATTGAAAGCCGATAACAAAATTGTGTCATTTCTTCCGATGGCGCATGTATATGGATTGCTTTTCGAGTTTCTGTTTCCGGTATCAACGGGTTGCCATATCACGTTTCTGAACAAAATGCCAACCCCTGCTATATTAACGAAGGTTTTTGGTGAAGTAAAACCACACCTTGTGCTTTCTGTTCCGTTGATAATTGAGAAGATATATAAAAAACGTTTACTCCCCACGCTCGAAAAACCACTAATAAAGATTTTACTTGCTATACCGGGAGTTTCGTCAATACTTCTGAAAAAAATAAAGGCAAAATTACTCGATACATTTGGCGGACGTTTTTTTGAGATTGTAATTGGTGGCGCCCCATTAAACGGAGATGTTGAAAAATTCTTCCGGCGGGTAAAATTTCCGTTTTCGATTGGCTATGGAATGACAGAATGCGGGCCCCTCATCAGTTATGAAGCATGGGACAAAACAATGCCGGGTTCTGCCGGACGGTTGGTTGACAGGATGGAAGTGCGGATTGATTCGGCGGACCCGTTTAACGAACCGGGAGAAATTCAGGTTCGCGGAGAAAATGTAATGCTTGGATACTTTAAAAATGAACAGGCAACCAAAGAATCGTTTACGCCTGATGGCTGGCTGAAAACCGGTGACCTTGGCGTTATCGACCGGAATAATTTCATTTATATCAAAGGGCGCTCAAAAAACATGATTTTAGGGCCGTCAGGTCAGAATATCTATCCCGAAGAAATTGAATCAAAAATCTCAAATCAGCCATTTATTGCCGAGTGTGTCGTTACAGAACGCAACGGCAAACTTGTGGCACTTATTTTCCCCGATCAGGAGGCACTTAAAGCCGAAAAGAAGGATGAAAACGCACTTCTGCAGATTATGGAAGAAAATATTAAAAAGACGAACGCTGAATTACCTAAGTACGAACAAATCAGCGGATTCGAGTTAGTAAAAGAGGAATTTGAGAAAACTCCAAAGAAAAACATAAAGCGGTTTAAGTATCTCTGATACGTTAAGAAGTACATTATCAATCATTTTCGGTTCAGATTACATTCAATTCGTTTATTCACCGAAGCACACAAGTTAAAATACGTTAAATAGTTTTTTTGTGAAACAATTTGTAATTGATGTGCGTAACCTCATTACAATATTTTGCAATTCACTCTGAGCGTACTTAATGGATTGATTGGTTTTCAGTAAGTACAACGTAAGACGAGTAATTAATTGTTTGGTTTTTAAGAGGAAAAGCAGCGGAGTTTATCCCTGCTTTTCTTTTTATGTCCTTGTTGTTACAGAACCCGGTTGATTTTTAAAAGCAATTACAATCCTTTTAAAATCAGTTTAACCCGCTTCAAAGCTGGTGTATTAAACAAATTATCTGATTAACTGCCTGCAATAAAACCGTATTTCATTTTTTCGCCTATTTTTGTGCCCATTCAAATTCCACAAAAAAGATTATGGCACAGGAAGATATTTTCAAAAAGCTGGTAGCACACTGCAAAGAGTATGGTTTTGTTTTTCAATCGAGCGAAATATACGACGGGTTAGGCGCGGTTTACGACTACGGACAAAACGGTGTTGAACTAAAAAACAACATAAAAAAATACTGGTGGGAAAGTATGGTCTTGTTACACGAAAATGTTGTTGGAATCGACTCAGCCATTTTTATGCACCCAACTATCTGGAAAGCTTCAGGTCACGTTGATGCTTTTAACGACCCGCTCATTGACAACAAGGATTCGAAGAAACGTTATCGTGCCGATGTGCTGATTGAGGAACAACTGGCGAAGATTGAAGATAAAATTAATAAAGAAATTGAAAAAGCAGCCAAACGTTTTGGCGATACTTTTAATGAACAACAATTCAGGGAAACAAATCAGCGGGTTCTCGAAAATCAGCAAAAATGGGATGCCCTGCACAACCGCTTTGCAAAAGCGTTAAACGACGGTAATCTCGATGAATTACGTCAGATTATTGTGGATGAAGAAATTGTATGCCCAATTTCAGGTACACGCAACTGGACCGAAGTTCGCCAGTTTAACCTGATGTTTTCGACCGAAATGGGTTCAACTGCCGATGGCGCGCAAAAAATATATCTTCGCCCCGAAACTGCACAGGGAATTTTTGTGAATTACCTGAATGTGCAGAAAACCGGACGGATGAAGATTCCATTTGGAATTGCTCAAATTGGAAAAGCTTTCCGTAACGAAATTGTTGCCCGTCAGTTTATATTCCGTATGCGTGAATTCGAACAAATGGAAATGCAGTTTTTTGTTAAACCCGGTACAGAACTCGACTGGTTCGAAAAGTGGAAAACCACCCGTATGAACTGGCACCAGGCACTTGGGTTTGGCACCGAAAACTACCGTTTCCATGTTCACGAAAAGTTGGCTCACTATGCCAATGCCGCAGTTGATGTGGAATACAAATTCCCCTTCGGATTTAAGGAGGTAGAAGGCATTCACTCCCGTACCGATTTCGACCTTTCGCAACACGAACAATACTCAGGTAAAAAAATCCGCTACTTCGATCCGGAACTCAACGAGTCATACGTTCCGTTTGTAGTTGAAACTTCCATTGGTGTTGACCGCATGTTTTTGCAGGTTCTTTCGGCAGCATACTGCGAAGAGCAACTCGAAAACGATATGCGTGTTGTTTTAAAAATTCCACCAATGCTGGCACCGATAAAACTTGCAGTTTTACCATTAGTAAAAAAAGACGGCCTGCCTGAAATTGCCCGCCAGATTATCGACGATCTGAAATTTGAGTTTAATTGTCAGTATGATGAAAAAGACTCGATTGGCAAACGCTACCGCCGGCAGGATGCTATAGGTACACCATTTTGCGTAACTGTTGACAACCAGACTCCGGAAGATAATTCGGTGACAATTCGCTATCGAGACACAATGGAGCAGAAACGTGTAAGTATCAGTGAACTTAGCGGTATTATTGGGAAACAGGTAAGTTTTAAAAGTTTATTTGCAAAGATTTAATTGCCTCTCTGATATATTCAAAGTACTTGAAATATCTGAAGAACCTGATAAATATTAAGAATCAAAAATCTGAACTCAATATTTATCAGGTTTTCTTTTTGATTTTAAGTTTCTGACCAATTTGTAATCCACGCTCGCTTAAAATTCCGTTTATCGACATCAATTCATCGGTATTCATTCCAAACTGCGTGGCAATCACATTGGGAGTATCGCCTCGTTTCACTGTATAATACTCAAAGTCATTAATATTGGCCGATCCAATCTCATTACCTGATTTAGCTGTTGTTTCTGCTTTAGCAACTGTCTTTTCGAGCTTTTGTTTGTCTTTTTCAGGAACATAAATGGCAAGTTTCTGCCCTGCTCTAATCAAATTCTTTCTGATGTTATTCCAATATACCAAATCAGCCTGACGAATTCCATACTTCTTGGCAATACCGCCAACCGTATCGCCAGACCTGACAGTATAAACGATTTTTGATTTTCCTTTTACATCATCGGGAACAAAATATCCGGAGTTCTTTTCCACCGGACCGGCTAACGCATTATTCGGAAAATATTTATTTCGTTCCCAGGCATAAACTGAAGTATCGCGATCGATAAATTCGCTGATTTTACCTAATGGCAACACAAGCGGATACTGTTTTTTTGTTGTGGCAGGAATAACTCCTCTACGATACGCCGGATTAAGCGAACGCACATACTCCGGGTCAATTCCAAGTACTGACGAAACCTGATCGAAATGAAGATACTTGTTAATCATCACTGTATCAACAGCAGTCGGCATTGCCGGTATCCGCGGCGTGAGGTTATGTTCGTCATAGTAGTTCATAACGTAGGTTGCTGCCACAAACAGTGGTACATAACCCCGTGTTTCGCGCGGCAGGAATGCATAAATATCCCAGT